>JAFGEI010000013.1 GCA_016931695.1 Anaerolineae bacterium
GGGGATCGTCAGATCCCCGTCGGAAACGCCGACTTGGCCGCTTACCGAGGCCTGTGGCCCGGATTCCCGCGCCTGTCCCCGCGCCTGTCCCCGCGGGGACAGGCGCGGGGACAGGCGCGGGAATCCAGGGCAGGCATAGAACCGGCAGGGTATTTCCGCCTGCGCGTACTAGCCTGAGTAGTTACTTTTATGGTATAATAACCCTCGTGATTTCCGAACTGCGCGGCGACGGACTGATCCAAATCCAGGCCCACAATCCAAGAGCACTGGCCTGGACCGTGCCGGCGTGGGCGATGCTGTGTGGGGTCATTGCCTCCGGGGTATTCACCCTCACAGCCGCCAACGTCACCCGCTTGCTGCTGGCGCTGCTGCTCGTCGAAGCAAGTTGGGGGACGCTATGGCGCGCGCTCTCGACGACCGGCTGGGCAGTGCTGTTCCGCCGCTGGCAGAACTGGCGGCTCGGCGACCGGCTGTTCTACCTGCCATATACCCAACCCGCCTCGCCGTTGGACCGAGCCAGCCGCTGGGCTGCGCAGCTGAAATCGTGGGCTGAAACGCTGCTCTTTCCCACTGCCGGCCGCTCGTTGAAAATGATCGCCGCCGGGGTCTTTTTCTCGCTGGTCATCGCCGGCACCCTGGGAAGCGAGATGGTCATGCTCACTGTTGCCAGCCTGTCGCTGATGGAGCTGGCAATGGTGGTAAAGCGAGAAAGCGACCAACCCGCAGGAGAATGGGACGGCATCCTGCGCCTCGGGCTACCCTGGTTGGCCGGTCACCTGGCTTTTTCCCCATTCACGCTATCCTCGGTCATGCTGGCCGCTGCCTTCTCGGTCGCCATTGTCGGTATAGGCCCGGCGAGCCCTCGGCGTGGAAGCGTGTTGTGGGTCACCGGGCAGGCCCTCGCCGCCTTTTTCCTCATCCCCTTGCGCCATCCCCTATCAGCCGCGTTCCTGATCCTGCTTCTCATCCCACAGTTGCTGCTGCTGACAACCCACACTGGCGGCTCGAAGCGCTGGACGTACCCGGCCTGGCCGTGGATGGCGGCCGGCATGATGCTTACGGCATGGACATTGTGAATATGGCTTGGGGACTGGTAGCTATTGGCTTGCTGTTGCTGATCGTCCTGGGATACTGGCAGATGATCGTCGCCGAGGGCAGCTATCTCGGCCCGCGCGTTGTGACCTTCCTGTACGACCTGACCGCCCCAGCTTACGAGCGAATCAAGCAGTTTGATCCGGGTTACGAACAATGGTTCCTCGGCCTGCCGTTGGGACAGGCCCTGGAAAAAATCCCCTCTCCCCTGGTATTGGACGTCGGCACAGGGACCGGGCGGCTGCCGCGCGCCTTGCTCTTCCAGCCCGCTTTCCGCGGCCAGGTGGTGGGGATCGACCTCTCGCGCCGGATGCTGGCTCACGCCGTCCAACTCGCGCAACCATACCGCGAACGACTGGCCCTGATCTGGCAGGACGCCCAAGACCTGCCCTTTGAAGCGAACAGCTTTGACGCCGTCACATGCCTAGAGGTCCTCGAATTTACCCCCCACCCCCAAGCCGTGCTGCGCGAAATGGTCCGCGTGCTGCGCCCGGGCGGGGTGCTGCTGGTGACCAACCGGGTGGGAAAAGACGCCTGGGTTCTCCCCCGGCGCGCCTTTGCGCGGCCCGACTTTGAGGCCCTGTTACGCGAACTCGACCTGGAAAACGTCCGCATCCAGTCCTGGCAGGCGGATTACGACCTGGTGTGGGGGGTCAAATCGGGTGTGCCGCGCGGGGGCGGCGTGCGCCCTCTCTCCCAGGTCCTGCGCTGCCCTGCCTGCCATCACAACCCGCTGCCGAGTGACGGGACGGCCTTTACCTGCCCGCGCTGCGCGCTATCCTACCCCGTCGCGCCAGACGGCGTCATCGAAATCGCCCGCCCATCTCACAAATCGGTCCTGGAACAGAGAGAACAACCGACAATCCCCGCGGAGGAAAGCCGAATATGACCAAGAGAAGAAAAAGTGTGCAAAAACGTCAGGCCGAGCCATCCCGCCGCGGCCCGCGCCTGGAAACCGTGCTGGAACAAGCCCAGGAACTGCAAAACGCCGGGGACATCGAAGGCGCCCTGGAAATCCTCAAAGCGGCGCCGCCCTACCTGCAACGGCGCGCAGAGCTGCAACTGGCGCGGGGAACGCTCTACCTGGCGCTGGATGACTTGCAAATGGGAAGAGAGGCGCTGGAGGAGGCGGAGCGGCTGGACCCCAATCACCCCTTTGTCAATTTCTTCCTGGCCGGAATCTACAACGACGAGGGCTGGCTGAACAGAACCCTCCAGTGCGCACAAAAAGTGCTCGAGTACCGCGACGTACTCCCTCAAGATGTCGTGCAGAGCACGGAAGAGATCGTGCAGGAAAACCAGGAGAGACTCCAGGAACTTGCCGCGCGCCTCGACGCCCCGCCCACGACCGTCCGAAAAGCAATTTCCCACAGCGAGCGCGGCGAGCGGCTGGCCAGCCAAGGCCAGCTCGAACTGGCAGGTGCGGCCTTTCACCAGGCCAACCAGGTATTGCCAGAGTGGCTGGCGCCGCTGAACAAGGAAGCGCTGTATTATTTTCTGGACGGGCAAATCGAACAGGCCATTCGCATCAGCGAACAGCTGCTGAAAAAAGACCCGCGCAATATCCAGGCAAACGCCCACCTGGCCCGGTTCTACGGCGCAACCGGGGAAGAGGAAAAACTCGGTTATTATGTCGAACGGCTAAAAGAGAGCCGCCTGGAGCATCCCCTAGAAGTCGAGCAAGCCGTCGAGGCCCTCGGCATCCTGGGCAATGACCCTGTCATATACGACATCTACCGCCAGAATAGATCTATACTCGATCAGGTTGGCCCCACAACCCTGTTTGCGATGGGCTCGGCAGCCGCCAACCTGGGCCATTCAGGCACCGCCCGTCAACTTTGGCAGCAAGCGAAAAAATCCGGCGCCCCGGCCGAGATCGTCTCGGAGATGAAAGAGGCGCTGCAAAGCAATGCGCCCGGGCCATCGATATCCCAGCGCTATCCAACCTGTCACATTTTCCACCTGCTCCCCGCCATTCGCCTGAAAGAACTCTATCACCTCATGGAATCCTGGGAAGAAAGTGGGGACGACGAACAGCTCCGGCAAGAGATGCAGGCATTTGCCGCCCGAAATCCCCACCTCGCCCAGGCCCTCGCCAAGCTCATCTGGGAAGAACCCGAGTCCATGGCTATGCTCGGCATCCAGGCGCTGGGCGCCTTCAACACGCCAGCGACAATCGCCGAACTCGAGCGGTTCGCGTTCAGCCAATTCGGCCCGATGAGACTGCGGGGATCCGCGGCGCAGGCGCTGGCAGAGGCCGGCGCGCTCGACATCTCTCAGCCCATAGCACTGTGGGATGAGACAAGAGAAGAGTGGCACATGGTGAACCTGTTGCGGTGGAAAATCGTCTCAGGCGAACGGGATTTGCCCGACAGTGAAGAATTCAGAAAATTGCTTACAGCCAGCTCCAAAGCGCTCGAGCAAGAGCAATGGGAAATCGCCAAAAACATCCTGGAAGTCGCCATCGCGCTCGAACCGCAAGCGGGCATCGCCTACCATAACCTTGCCGTCGCCCTGCAGCGAATGGGCGACTGGGAGGCGGCAAAAGAGGTCCTGGAAAAAGCGGTCGAGATCAACCCTACCTACGTCTTTGCCCTCTGCACATTGGCCCGCTACTATATCTTTGAGAAACCAGACCTGGAGCAGGTGGAGCAGATATTACAACCCATTTTCGAGCTCAATACCTTGTACGTGGATGAAATGATCTACTTTCAGATGACGCTGGCGCATCTGGCAATAGAACGAGAGGACTATCCGTCCGTCCGGCAGCACCTCGAGATCGTCCTGGAAATCGACCCGGAGAATCGAGCGGCGCTCAGCTTGGAACAAGAACTGGTAAGAATCGAGACGTACCAATCCCCTTATTGGCAGAAATATCGGCAGCAGCAACGCCAGCGGGAGGAGAAAAAACGCCGCCGTCCAACCCACCCCAGCGCGGGACTGGTGGAATGCCTGGAACGGCTGACCAAGGAAGCCCTGATCGCCACCGCGCGCGCCATGCCGCTCTCAGTCCAATACAACGTGCGGAAGGCGGTGCTGATCGAACGCCTGGCAGAAATCCTCGCCGACCCGGACTGGCTGGAAGACATTGTCGGCGATCTCACGACAGAGGAGCGCCAGGCACTGCGAGACGTCCTGGATGCCGGGGGAACGATGCCCTGGGAGACGTTCGCCGAGCGATACGACCACGACCTGGACGACAGTCCCTACTGGCAATGGCACGAACCCGAGACCATAATGGGCTGGCTGCGAATGATGGGGTTGCTCAGCGAGGGCACGGTGAGCGACCAGCTGATCGTCCTCGTCCCAAGCGAATTACGCGGCGTGCTGCCCGCGATGCTGGAAAAAGCGTCCTCTAGCAAAGAGGAGTAAGGAGAGAAGAAAATGAGCCAGACTGCACTCGCATTTGCCGCAGATCACCGCCGAGAAAACCTGGAGCACCTGAGCGATTTCCTGCGCATTCCAAGCGTCAGCACGCAGGCAATGCACCGCCCCGACATCGACCGCGCGGCGGCGTGGCTGGTCAGCCGGCTGCAGGAAGCCGGCCTCGAGCACGCCCAGGCGATGCCCACTGCCGGCCATCCGATCGTCTATGCCGAGTGGACCGGGCACGGCGAAAAAGCGCCGACGCTGCTGATCTATGGCCACTATGACGTCCAACCCACCGACCCTGAAGAGGAATGGCTCTCGCCTCCCTTCGAGCCAACGATACGAGCAGGCAACGTGTACGCCCGCGGCGCGTCGGACGACAAGGGCCAGCTCTACACCCACATCGCCGCCGTGGAAGCGTTCTTCCGGGCGGGCCGCCAGCCGCCGGTCAACGTCAAGTTTATCGTCGAGGGAGAAGAAGAGATCGGCAGCCCCAACCTGGGCTTTTTCATCCAGCAGCAGGCCAAGCGCCTGGCCTGCGACACGGCCCTCATCTCCGACACGGCAATGCTGAACGCCGATACGCCGGCCATCATCTATGGCGTCCGCGGGCTGAGCTACGCCGAAATCGAGATCCGCGGCCCCAAGAGCGACCTCCACTCTGGCTCTTACGGCGGGGTCGCTCCCAACCCGCTCCAGGCTGCCGTCGAGATACTGGCCGCCCTGCACGACGAGCAGGGACGGGTGACCATCCCCGGTTTTTACGACAAGGTCCGCCCGCTCAGCGAAAAGGAACGAGACAGCCTGGCCCGCGTGCCTTTTGACGCGCAGCGGTTCCTGCGCGAAGAAATACGGGCCCCGGCCCTGTGGTCGGGCGAAGCCGGGTACACACCGCTGGAACGAATCAGCGCCCGGCCCACGCTCGAGATCCACGGCATCGCCGGCGGATACACCGGCGAGGGCGGTAAAACTGTGATCCCGGCCCGGGCAACGATCAAGCTGAGCATGCGCCTGGTCCCCGACCAAGCCCCGCTCGAGGTCTTTGAACTCTTGGAGCAATACGTGCAGCAACTGGCCCCGCCCACAGTCAAGGTCGTCACCCGCCTGCTGAGCCACGCCGACGCCGCCGTCATCGACCAGGACACCCCCGCCATGCGCGCCGCCGTGCGCGCCTATCGCAATGGATTTGGCGCAGAGCCCCTCTTTCTCCGCTCCGGCGGCACCCTGCCCGTCGTAACGATACTCTACAAGAACCTCCACACCCCCGTCGTCTTGATGGGCTTTGGACTGCCGGACGACAACCTACACGCGCCCAACGAAAAGCTCTACCTGGAAAACTTTTATCGCGGCGTCGATACCTCGATCTATTTCATGGATGAGCTGGCGCAGATGCCTTGACAGTGTCATGCTCGTACAACTATGAACGCGAGCAAACCCCGGCTTGTGCGCTATGCAACGCCTGCCGGCCCCTGCTGGGGAGTGCTGGCGGAAAAGCTGTACGAACTGCACGGCGACCTTTATGCAAGGTGGAAAACCGGGCCGGAAGTTGGGGAGGTGGGGAGCGTCACACTGTTACCACCGGTGGCCCCGAGCAAAATCGTCGGCGTGGGCCGCAACTATGCCGCCCACGCCGCAGAGCACGAGGTGGAGGTTCCCGCCGAACCGCTCCTCTTCCTCAAGCCCCCCAGCGCCGTGATCGGCCCCGACCAACCGATCCTGCTCCCCCAACAATCGGGGCGGGTGGAACACGAGGCAGAATTGGCACTGGTCATCGGCCGCCGCTGCCGGAACGTCAGCCCCGAATCCGCCTGGGCCTACGTGCTGGGCGTGAGCTGCGCCAACGACGTCACCGCGCGCGACCTGCAGCGGCGCGACGGGCAGTGGGCCCGCGCCAAGGGGTTCGACACCTTTTGCCCGGTAGGGCCGTGGCTGATCCCTGGCGTAAGCGAGGCGGAGGTGGCGAACCTTGTAGTGACCTGCCGGGTGAACGGCGAGGTTCGCCAGGCCGGCCGCACCTCGGAAATGGTCTTTGCCCCGACCGAGCTCATCGCCTACGCGGCGGCAGCGATGACCCTGAATCCCGGCGACCTGCTCCTGACCGGCACGCCCGCCGGCGTCGGCCAGCTCCAGGCAGGGGACGTCGTCGAAGTGGAGATAGAGGGCATTGGCCTGCTGCGTAATCCAGTACAGGCGGCGCCCCGCTAAAGCACCCCTTGCGGGCTGGCAACCGCTCAGCCCCGACAACCACACCCTCTCCCTTTCCAGACCGAGGCCCCAGGCCTTTTACGGTGTGCGCCAGGTGGTAGACTTTGCCTTTTGGGGTTACAATCGTGATGAACCGCATCGACTTTCAGGTTAACGTCATCATGAAAGCTCGTTAATGGGTGATCTTGACCCAGGGATTCGAGCGCTTTTCGCGCCCCACCGTGGTCGGGGGGCCATGGCCGGGGTAAAGAGTGGTCTCGTCAGGCAGGGCAAAGAGCACCTCGTGGATCGAACGCATCAGCGTATCCCAATCGCCGCCGGGCAGGTCCGTGCGTCCAACCCCCAGCGCAAAAAGGAGGTCGCCGTCAAAGGCGATCCCCGCTTCCGGCAGGTAGAACGTCACACCGCCGGGCGAGTGACCGGGGGTATGCAGCACCCTAAAGCGGAGTGTGCCCACCGCCAATACCTGGCCGTCATCCAGCTCCAGGCCGGGCGGCGGGCTGGCCTGGACCGTCACGCCAAACCACGACGCGCCCCCCTTGGCCTGCAGGATGGGCATCTCTGCCGGATGCAAGGCCAGGGTTGCGCCGGTTGCCGACACGATGTCGCTGTTGGCCGCCATGTGATCAAAGTGGCAGTGGGTGTTGAGGACGTAGCGAACGGTCAGCTTGCGCTCCTCGATCGCCCGCAGAATTCGCTCCGGATGCCCACCGGGATCGATCACCACCCCCTCGCCGGTCTGTTGGCAGCCCACCAGGTAACAATTCGTCTGCGTCATGCCGACGACAATCGAATCGAGCGTCATTTGCTCCGAGCCCATAACACCCCCAGAACTTGTTCCAGATGCTCTCCCAGGACCGCCGGGTCGCCGGAGGTCACGTCATCGTGGTTCTCGAGCACCGCGTAGGGCAGCCGCACCCCGTTGACGACGACGAACTCGGGGTCGTCGGCGGCAAACAGGTCCCAGTCGTCGTGCCGATACAAGCGCTCCATCTTGCGATCCGGCAGGCCGTGTTCCAGGATGCTGTCAGGCCGCTCGGGGTTGAAGCGGAGGCGGTTCTTGCGCAGCGATTCCTGGTACGAGACGCGGATGTAGCAAATCGCCCCCTGCTGGAGCATGGCATCGGGAAAATGGCGAAAAGCCTCGCGGTACCCGCCGTGCTCGCTGCCGCGGGAAAACTCGACAATGGTCGTCATCTCCCCATCAGGAGGCCGGTTTCGTGCCCGCTTGCAATGTTCCAGAGCCAGGCGCTTGATCAACACGTTCCACAGATAGGGGTACTTGAAATAGCCTTCCGCATCGCTGTGCAGGCGCGGATGTCCCATCTGCTCCAGGATCTGGTCTTCCTCAAACCACGCCCACAACATCGGAAAGTCGTCCAACTCTTCAAAGGGGCCGATGTGAAAACGACGGCGGCGCTCCCGCTCCTCCGTCCGCTTGAGATAGTCGATCACCTCGCTCTTGCCCGCCGCAGGCCGGGCGACGAGGAACAGCACGTCAAAGACCTCTTGGCTCACGTCGGCGCGCCCTCCAATTCCCCCCGCACCGTCTGCAGCAACGCATCGGCGTGGAGTTGTTCCAGGGTATAACAGGGCGATTCCAGGTGATCGGCCAGCGCCTGAGCATAGCCCTGGTCGAACATCTTTTGCTCCATGTTGATCACCACCGAGCGAATGCTGGCGCGCGGAAAGAGTTCAGCGATATAGTGCGTCTCTTCTTGCGGCGGCATGTTGCCGAGCGAGACATTTCCCGCCCCATCGGTGAGCAGGACCATCAACGGCATCAGGTCAGGATACTGGCGCAACTCACGGGTGATGACCTCGTACGCCAGCTGCAGCCCGGCCGACAGGGGCGTTTTGCCGCCAACCGGGATGTTTGTGAGCGCCCGTTGGGCCATCTCGACGCTGTTGGTCGGTGGCAGCACCAACTGGGCCTTGTTCTTTTGAAAAATCGCCAATCCCACCCGGTCCCGCCGCTGATACGCATCGGTCAGCAGGGACATGACCGCCCCTTTCGTCGCCTGCATCCGTTCCGCCACAGCCATCGACCAGGAGGCATCGACCACAAAGAGGATCAAATTTGCCGCCCGCCGGACCCGCACTTTGCGCTGGTAATCGTCGGGACGAATTGCCAGCGCCGGCCCGCCCGGCTGGCGGCGCTGGCTCTGGTAAGGCGCGGCGGCCCGGAAAGTAGCATCGAGCGCCAGGTCGTGCGGATCGCCCGGCGAAGGCCGGGCCTGGATGTAGCGGCCCCGCTTGAGATCGGTGCGGGTCCGGCTGCGCCGCCCGCCCGCCGATCGCGTGAGGTGGTCCAACGGCGTGTCGAGACGCCGCGGGACAAAGTTAGCGCCGACCGCAGCCTCTTTTCCCCCTTCCCACCACTGGCCATCGGACGGCCAGCGGGGAATCAGCTGGGCGAGCGGCTCCTGCGGCGGCTCTAGCTCCTGGCGCACAGTCGATTCTTCACCGCTGGCGGCGACGGTCGTTTTTTTTTCTCCGTCCGCTGCCGTCTCCTCGCTTTCCAGCAGCTGCCCCGGCTCGTCGGGCAGCTGGGCCCGCGCCTCGGCCACGCGGTCTCCCAGGTCGTCCAGCACCCGCTCCGCCTGCTGCAGGGGATGCCGCTTGAGACGATGGGGCAGCGCCAGCTCTGCCGCCAGCAAAATATCCCGGTCGGCAATCCACTCGCGCCCCTCAAAAGCTGCGTGGGCCCGGGCTGCCTTGAGGATCACCAGGTCCGGCCGGTGCCCGTCGACGCCCAGCTCGGACATCATCGTCGCGATAACCATCAAGTCGGCCTGGGTGTGGCCAACGTGAGGCAGCAGGTCGCGAGCGCGGGCAATCGCCTGCGAGAGCACCTGCTCGCGCGGCTCCCATTCGGCGCGAAACTCCTCCGGGTCCATCTCGAAAGCCAGGTTGCGCTCGATGATCGCCACCCGCGCTTCCGGCTCCTGCACCCCGCGCATGTCCACGCAGAGGGCGAAGCGGTCCAACAATTGAGGGCGCAGGTCGCCTTCTTCCGGATTCATCGTGCCGACGAGGACAAACTGGGCCGGATGGCGGAAAGAGATTCCTTCCCGCTCCACCACGTTGACCCCCATCGCCGCCGCGTCGAGCAGGATGTCGACAACGTGGTCGTCCAGCAAGTTCACCTCGTCCACATAGAGCAGGCCGCGATTGGCAGAGGCAAGGACGCCCGGATCAAAGCATCGTTCTCCTTTCTGGATTGCTCGCTCAATGTCAAGCGTGCCGACAACCCGATCCTCCGTGGCGCTGACCGGCAAATCGACAAAGCCAGTGCGTCGCCGTACAACCGGCAGCTCCCCATCGGCCGCCCGCTCCTGGCAAAGCGTACACCAGGTCGCCGGGCGACTCGGATCACAGCCAAAGGGGCAGCCAGCGACTACCTCGATCTCGGGTAAAAGCGCCGCCAGGGCGCGGGCCGCCGTCGACTTGGCGGTTCCCCGCTCGCCGCGGATCAAGACGCCGCCAATCTGGGGATAGATGGCGTTCAGGATCAGCGCCCGCCGCATCGCCTCCTGACCAACAATTGCCGTAAAGGGAAAAACAGCTGACATCGACCTGCCTCGAATTGTGACCGCTCCGGCGCTCTCCTGCACGGCCTGGGCAGTTACAAATGAACAAACCATCCCCCTGGACGCTCTTCCAGCTCGAGGGAGCATCCAGGGGGCCTGAGGAAGAGCGCAATGGGTTGCCCAGCGAGGTTGAAAGTATTGTGAACAGCAACCCGCTGCCGATTCTACCGCACAAGCATCATCGTGTCAAGCATTGCCGGCAGCGGGATTGCGAAGCAAAGGCAGTTTATGTCTTGCGTTTTCGCCCACTGGAGACAAGTTACTTGGTCTTGACCTTGATCGTCTTGGGCTTGACGTCCTCCAGCTTGGGCAACATCAAGGTCAGAACCCCATTCTCGAAAGCCGCTTCCGCCCGCTCCACGTCCACCGGCACGTTCAAAGTCAGCGAACGGGAAAAATGGCCAAAGAGGCGTTCCTGGAACAGGTATTCGACATTTTCCAGCGGCGAGCGCAACTCGCCGCGAATGGTGAGCGTGTCCCCCTCGATGGTGATATCGACTTCCTCAGGCAGCAGGCCCGGCAGCGAAGCGATCAGTACGATCTCTTCCGGCGTCGTATAGACATCGATCGGCAAGCGCATCGGCTCCTCGGCCGTGGCGCGCCTCCACATCGCGCGAGGGCGCACGAACGATTCTTGCATCAACTGGTCCATTGCCTCCCGCAGGCTCATCATATCCCGCAAAGAGCTGAATTGCATGTTGCTCACAGTCCACCTCCATACCTTGATCTGCAGGTAACTGCTCAGTGTTCGCAGGGAGAAATACGGGTGTTGCGGGCGGCTCTGCCACCCGCAATGCCCACGTCCTATCCCTCTCCGGGCTTGAGAGGGCTTCCAGCGGCGACCCGCCGAGCAGTTACATCTGTGTAGGCCGAGTTAACCCAATGATGTCACAACTTTGCTAGAGGAGCGTATGAGAATCGTTAGAGTTACAATAGAAGGAGGGTCTTTTGCGCCAACACGAAAATACGGGCGTATGCAAAACTTGGGGGAGCGTTAAAAATCAGCCACGAATTAACACGAAAAAGGTAGAAAATTCGTGAAATTCGTGTTAATTCGTGGCAGAAATTCCGAGATCATCTAGGGCTCCCCCAA
>JAFGEI010000060.1 GCA_016931695.1 Anaerolineae bacterium
CTGCTCCACGCCGTTCACGGCCGGCGGCGCCCCGGTCAGCATCACGGCCGAGGCCACGACGGTGACCGGGGGGTAGACGGTCAGCCCAAAACGCGGCGTGCCCAGCGCGGCAAGGTTGGGGATCAGCCCCTGGGCCAGCGCCTCCTCGTAACGCACGTACCCGAAGCCGTCCAGGAAGAGCAGCAGGACGTGATCGGTCCGAGGGACCTCCAGGGCCTGCCCCGTCGCCTGGGCTGGGGCCGGCAGCCCCAGGGCGGCGGCGATGGTCGGGGCAATGTCGACCAGGTGGACCTCGACCTGGTCCAGCCGCGCGGACGGTTCGGCCCGCACCTGGGCGACGGCGTAGGTCTCCTCGCCGATCCGCAGCCGGCCGTCGGGCAGCCACCAGGCGTCGTCGGCCACCGTGCTCCAGTCGTACGTGTGCTGGGTCCCGCCAGGCTCGACCACGGTGACCCGCCCGATCACCTCGTACCCGGCCCGCAGCAGCAGCCACTCAAGCGCCACCAGTTCCTGGCCGTCCACCTCATCGGCGAACGGCGCCAGCTGCGCCAGCAGCCGGCCGTCGACGGCCAAGGGGCCGGCCGGCCCTTCCACGGTGGCCTGCCAGGTCGGGCCGCAGGAGGCCAGGAGCAGGAGGAGCAACAGGGCTACGGATAGCAAGGCGTGCTTTCGTTTCATCAAGGACTCCTACAAGGTCATGTAAGGGCGAAGCATTTGCCCTCACCAGACACGACGATCACTGGCAAAAGATGCGGTGCATATCTACGGTGACACCTCGCGCGTGGCAAATGCTTCGCCCTTACATGACGACGGTGTGGAGGCAGACGCCCCACCCCTACGGCTGGCTCACAACCTCCACCACGTCCTCCACCCACTGGGCCCGCCCCTGTCCGGGCAGGACCAGCATGACCCGGCGATAGACCAGGGCCACCAGCGCCCCCTCGGCCTCCTCCGCGGTCAGCGTGCGCTCGCCGCCGGCGGCATCGCGGACGGTCAGCGTGCGAAAGGCCGGGTTCGCGACCAGGTCGCCGACCGCGGCCCCCTCGATGCGGGAGGCGGTCTGCGCCCGCCGGACGACGCCATCCTCCGCGCCCTTGAGCATCACCTGGGCCTGTTCGACGGTGGCCCAACGGGTGGGTCCCAGAAGAAGCCGGCCGATCGAGGTCGCCTGCCCATCGATACGCAGCGGTCTTTCCCGGCCCACGACCACGATGCGGTCGATCCCCTTGAGCCAGGTCGAGACGTGCAGATTCTCGTCGGCGAAGCGCACGCCATCGGCGTAGGGCATGAGGAACGCTTGCGGGGACAGCTCCTCGCGGGCAACGGTGACCAAGCCGCCGTCCGTGGAAGAAAAGGTCACGCTCTCGAAATCATCCACGCCCTGCTGTGCCAGGAAGTCGAGAAGGGGCATGACGGTGCGGGTAATCTCCAACACCGGCAGGATGTCGTTGATCGGGATGTAGCTCGGTTTGGGGACGTCGCCGGTGAGGAGCAAGAGCCCGGCAAAGGGTACCTCCGTCAGCTGGGCTGTGCCGTGGTGGTCGTGGCACGTCACACAGGTGTGCTGCTCGGCCGGCTCGTGGCAGCCCGCGGCGGTGCAGTTCTCCATCGTCGTCGCTTCCGTGGTCAGCATTGTCCAGGGATAGCGCGTGACCACGCCCAGCGGCGACAGGAGCAGCACGCCGGCGGCGGCGAGGACAATGAGCAGGAGCAGGCCAAGCGGGATGAGGGCAAGGAGCGTTCGTTTCGACATAGGACCTCCAGAAGCGAGAACGCGAGTCCGCGCATCAGCGAATCAAGCGATCACCAAGTACCCCACCGTCGCCGCGGCAGCGGCGAGCAACAGGCCGGCCGCGACCCCGTCGAAGCGGGTAAAAGGAACCGTGTTCAAGAAGGTGCGCGTCGGGTATTTGCCAAAGCACCGTCCTTCCATCGAGACCGCCAGCCCCTCCACCTTGCCCAGGGCGGAGATGAGCAGTGGCAGCAGGAACTGGCGGGCCAGGATGAGCAGGCGCCGCGGGCTGCGCACATCGTACTGCACACCGCGGGCCAGCTGGGCCCGGTAGACCGTCTGGCCCTCTTCCTCAAAGACGGCGACCAGGCGCAGTGCGGTGACGAGGGCAAAGCCAAAGCGATAGGGCAGGCCGGCCCGCATGAGGGCATAGGCCAGGTCGGCCGGGTCGGTGGAGAGGACAAAGAGGTAGCTGCAGAACACCACGGCCAGGAAGCGTCCCCCCACGTACACCCCGGCGGCGAGGCCCCCGGTAGTGGGCGCCAGGGGACCGAGCTGAAAGAGCACGGCCCCCTGGTGTCGGAAGAGGATCTGCAACAGCGCCAGCAGCAGGGCTGTTCCGACCAAAAGCCGGAGCCCCCTCAGCCCGCCCAGGCGCAGCCCACACAGAGGAAAGAGGACCAAAGCCAGTCCCACAATGCCCAGGACCAGCCATAGGCTGGGCACGACAAAGGCCACGACGGTAGCAAACAACAGCCAGGCCAGCTTGACGAGCGGGTGCATGCGGTGCAGGAACGACGTGCCCGGCTGGTAGGTGAGCCGTGGTTTCATGGCCGCGCCTCCTCCACCCAGCCCAGCGGCAGGTAGGGCCGGTGCCCCTCTGCGGCCAGGGACTGGAAGGCAGCGGCCGGCGGCGCATCGATGGTGATGGCGCCGCCGTCAAAGAAGAGGACCCGCGTGGCATAGGCCTGGACCACATCGGGATCGTGGGTGACCATGACCGCCGCACCCCCACGCCGTACCTCCTCCGCCACCAGATTCAGCAAAAACGCCGCATTAGTCGGATCCTGGCCGATGAGAATCTCGTCCAAGAGGAGCAGGCGCGGGCGGATGCCCAGGACCGAAACCATGTTCAGCCGCCGCTTCTCGCCATAGCTCAGGCGGTACGGGTGTTCCTCCTCGCGACCGGCTAGCCCGCTGCGGCCCAATGCGTTGTGCAGCCACCGCGTTGTGTCCGCATCGAGCAGGCCCAGGTTGCGCGGAGCAAAGGCTGCTTCATCCCATAAACTGTCGGCAAAGAGCTGGTGATCGGGGTTCTGAAAGACAAAGGCGGACTGGTGGGCCAGGCGCGAGGCTGGCGTGCGGCGGGTGTCCTGCCCGGCGACCTCGACGCAGCCCCGTTCGGGTTTGAGCAGCCCGAGCAGGCTGAGCAAAAAGGTGCTCTTGCCCGTGCCGTTGTCGCCCATCACGGCGACAAACTCGCCGGGGTGAACCTGCAGCGAGAGGTCACGCAGCACGGTCCGGCCGTTGTGTCCGGCGTGCAGTCGCTCCACCAAGATCAGCGGCGGCCCCGCGGTGGACGCCGTCGGGAGGGCCGCCGAATAGCCGGCCCAGGGCGAAGCGCCGTCACCAGGACCGATGGCCCCATCGGCGACGATGCGGCCGGCCGCCATCCGCACCAATCGGGGCGCCAGGGGGGCCAGGAAGCTGAGCTTGTGCTCGATGACGATCACGGTGAGCGCCGCCTTTTCCCGGATATGGGCAATCGTGCGCAGGACGTCGGCGGTGGCCGACGGGTCCAGGTTCGAGGTCGGCTCGTCCAGGATGAGTACCTGGGGCTTGGCCGCCATCACCGCGGCGATGGCGACCTTCTGCTTCTCGCCGCCGGAGAGGGTGGCCAGGTGACGGTCCAGCAAATGGGTCGCCCCGACGACGTGCAGCGCCCACTCGATGCGCCGGGCAATATCGGCTGGCGGCAGGCGGCGGTTCTCCAGCCCAAAGGCCACCTCGTCGCGCACGGTCAGGGTACAGAATTGGTTCTCGGGGTTCTGCTGGACGAGGCCCACCACCTCGGCCAGGTCGTAGATGGGACATTCGCGCGCCTCCAGCCCGTCCACCTGCACCGTACCCCGGGCCTCGCCGTCGTACTGCCGAAAGAGGATGCCGGTGATGGCCAGGGCCAGCGTCGATTTGCCGCAACCGGAAGGGCCGGCCAGGACAACGAACTCGCCCGGCGCGATGTCGAGGTTCACATCGCGGAGGGCTTCTTCGTTGCGGCCTGGGAAGCGGTAAGAGAGATCCTGAACCGAAATCATGCTATCCCTGGAACCAGAATAACTGCTCAGAGGGTCTTCTAACCGCAGAGAACGCAGAGGACGCGGAGTTTTTTTCTTTTTCTGCTGGATCGATTGCTTTTACTCTTCATTCTCTGCGGGCTCTGCGCTCTCTGCGGTCAAAATTCCGCCTCAGTGGATACGAAAGATTAGCGCACCTCAACGCGCTCCAGCTTGGCCACCAGCACCTCGCCGCCCATGCGGGCCAGGGCGAAGGAAACGTCGGCAGAGCGCATAATGGTGAAAATACGCAGGTCGTCGTCCGCCAACACCTGGTCCAGCGGCAGGGTGACGGCCGGCTCCGCCGCGCCGGGGGCGTAGAGGGCCACCGTGGTCGCCCCGGCCTGCGGCGCCTTCGCCTCCAGCACCAGGCCCAACGCCACGCCCTGGTACTTGTGCGGGCCATCCCCCACGTCCAGCCGCGTGCTGTCCATCTGGAACTGCCAGTCGGTGGGGTCGAACGGGCCGGCCTGCTCCAGCGCCCCCGTGACCTCGAGCGCGGTCCCGCCGACGACGGTGAGGCTGGCCACGTCGCGCACCCAGGCCTTGCTGTTGGCCGCGCCCACCACATCGTAGGCGGCGCTGCTGCCGGACCCCTTGGGGGCCAACAGGAGGCCGGGGCTCTCCTGGACCTCGCTCATCGAGATGAAAAAGGTATACCCGTCGGCGCCGCGGACC
>JAFGEI010000061.1 GCA_016931695.1 Anaerolineae bacterium
GCCGGCGCTGTTCCGGTACAAGGTGCCGGCGCTGTTCCGGTACAAGGTGCCGGCGCTGTTCCGGTATGGTGGGGCGATACTGGCGTGTATCGTGTTGCTGGCCGGCTGCGGAGCGCAGGCCACGCCCACGCCTGTGCCGCTGGAGCCGGTGACCCTGCAACTGCAGTGGGTGACCCAGGCCCAGTTCGCCGGGTATTACGTGGCACTGGACAAGGGCTGGTACCGCGAGGAGGGGATCGAGCTGACGATCGAACCGGGCGGCCCGGACCTGGTGCCGGTGGACCTGATATCGGCCGGCCGGCATGATTTCGGCACGGTGCTGCTGGCCGACCTGGTGGTGGCGGCGCAGCAGGGCAAGCCGGTGGTCAGCGTGGCCCAGGTCCAGCAGTTGAATGGGCTGCTGCTGGTCGCGTTCAAGTCGTCGGGCATCGAAGGCCCGGCCGATTTTGCCGGCAAACGGGTCGGGGTGTGGCTGGGGGCGTGGCAGGCGCAGTTCGACGCGCTGATGGCCAAGGAAGGGCTGACGACGGGCGATTTTTCCCTGGTGTCGCAGGGGTTCACCATGGAGCCGTTCCTGAAGGGCGAGCTGGACGTGGCGTCGGCGATGATCTACAACGAGTATTACGTGGTACTGGAGAGCGGAGTAAAGGCGGAGGAGCTGAATATCATCGACTATGCCAACTATGGGCTCGACTTTCCGGGCGACACGCTGTTCACGAGCCGCCAGACGCTGGAACAAAAGCCTGACCTGTGCGAGCGGATGGTGCGGGCCAGCCTGCAAGGCTGGCAGTACGCGGTGGAGCACCCAGAAGAGGCGGCCGACATTGTGCTCAAATATGACAAGAGCGGGGTGCAGACGCGGGAACACCAGTTGTCGATGATGAACGAGATCGCCAAGCTGGTGTCGCTGCCGGTGCGGCCGCTGGGCTTTACGGACCGGGACAGCGTGCGGCGGACGATAGACGCGCTGGTCAGTTATGGGGTGATCGGCGGGCCGGTAGAGCCTGAGGACGTGTTCACGAACGATATCTGGGAAAAAGCAACAGAGGGTGGGCAGTAGGTCTTGGGGAGGGTCTATGACAGGCGTCCACGCAGATCCGACCTCCGGTCGTCAAGAGACCGAAGCGGATAGGTCCCAACAGGGCGGGATTGACCGTTTCCTGCGCCGTTTTTCGGTCCGCGGTCGGATCGTGAGCGGTTTTTTGATCCTGGTGGCGCTGGCAGGCCTGACGGTGCCGCTGACGGTGGCCAACCAGAGTTTTGTGACCGACCGGCTGAGGCAGATCACCGAGGTAGAGACGCGCGCCGACCGGCTGCTGCTGTTGGCCTCGACGCGCATCGAGTCGTCGCGGGTGAACCTGATGCGCTATGTGCAGGACTATGCGCCCAGCGCTTACCAGGCGCTGGACGACGTGGATCAGGCGACGGGGCTGCTGGCCGAGGCGCAGGGCCTGATCGCCCTGCCGGAACAACAGGCGACGCTGGCGACGCTGTCGTCGGCCCTGGCCGATTACCGCGAGCTGGTCGGCGAGGTGCAAGCGGCGCGGTCACAGGGACAGGAGCAGGCCGTGTCGCAAATCCTGTTCCAGGCGTACCGCCTGGGCAACGACATCGGGCAGCGGATCGAGCAGGTTGTGAGGCTGAGCGAGGGCAGGGTCGCGGCGGCCAACCAGACGGTCTATGACGAGGCGCAGCGGCGGCTGATCTTGCTGCTGTCCGGGTACGCCGGCCTGGGCATTTTGGGCCTGGTCCTGGCCTACCTGGTCCAGCGCAGCATCACCGAGCCGGTGGCCGATCTGCGCCGGGGAGCTGAGGCGTTTCGGCAGGGGGAGATGCAGATCGGCATTCCGGTTGTGGGGGCCGACGAGCTGACGCTGCTGGCCCGCACTTTTAACGAGCTGGCGGCGCAGGTGGGCGATCTGATCGGCACGCTGGAGCAGCGGGTGGCCGACCGAACGCGCACGCTGGAGCGGCGGGCGGTGGAGCTGGCGACGGCGGCCGGCGTGGGCCGGGCGGCGGCGTCGATCCTGGACTTGGGGGCGCTGACCCGGCAGGTGGTGGAGCTGGTGCGCGATGGATTTGGCCTGTACTACACCGGGTTGTTCCTAATGGATGAGCGGGGCGAGTTTGCGGTGCTGGAGGCGGGGACGGGCGAGGCAGGGCGACGGATGAAGGAGGCGGGCCACCGGCTGGAGGTGGGCGGGATGTCGATGGTGGGGGCGGCGTGTGCGCGGCGCGCAGCGCGGATCGCCCTCGACGTGGGGCAGGAGGCGGTCCGCTTTGACAATCCGCTGCTGCCCGATACCCGGTCAGAGATGGCGCTGCCGCTGGTGGCCGGCGATCGGGTGTTGGGGGCGCTCGACGTGCAGTCGTCCGAGCCGGCCGCTTTTTCGCAGGAGGATATCGCGGTGCTGCAACTGGTGGCCGACCAGGTGGCGGTGGCGATTGCCAACGCCCGGCTGTTTGGCGAGGTGCAGTCGGCGCTGGAGGCGGAGCGGCGGGCGTATGGCGAGATCGGGCGCGAGTCGTGGGCGCGGTTGAGCCGCGGCCAGGTGGGGCTGGGCTATTACAGCGACGAGCGCGGGGTGGCGCCTGTCACGTTGCACCGTACTAACGGGGCAGCAGGGGAAGTTGGGCAGGCACACGGGCCTGAAGTTGGGCAGGCACACGGGCCTGCCCCTACAGGCGGCGCGGGGAAGGGGCACCCGGACGACACTACCGGAAAAGCACTACCGGAAAAGCACCGGCACTCCGCGGCACTTCGCGGCACTTTGGACGGCGAGACGGCGCTGGCGCCGATCAAGGTTCGTGATGAGGTGGTGGGGGTGATCGACGCGCGCAAGCCGCAGGGCTCGGGGCGATGGACGGCGGAGGAGCTCGAGGTGCTGGAGACGCTGACGGACCAGTTGGGGGTGGCGCTGGACGGCGCCCGGCTGTACCAGGAGACGCAGCGCCGGGTGGTGCAGGAGCGGCTGACGGCGGAGGTGACGGCCCGGATGCGCCAGACGCTGGACGTGGACGCGGTGCTGAGGACGGCGGTGCAGGAGATGGGAGCGGCATTGGGGCTGGGGAAGGTGGAGGTGCGGATGGGCCTGGGCACCTTGGCAGTAGGGGAAGCTGGGCAGGCACAGGGGCCTGAAGTTGGGCAGGCACAGGGGCCTGAAGCTGGGCAGGCACAGGGGCCTGAAGCTGGGCAGGCACAGGGGCCTGAAGCTGGGCAGGCACAGGGGCCTGAAGCTGGGCAGGCACACGGGCCTGCCCCTACAGGCGATGCGGGGGAGGGGGACGGCGATGTTGTCCCGGATTAAGAGGCTGTTTGCTCCTCCGGTTTTCGACGACGAGGAAAAGACGCGGGTGGCCCGGCTGCTGTACGCGGCGCTGGCGACGATTGCGGCGGCGATGGTGGTGTTTATCCCGGTGCTGGCGATTCTAAACCCGGAAACCGCGGGGCCTACGCTGCTGTTCGGGCTGGCGCTGGCGGCGACGATTCTCGGGCTGCGGTATTTTATGGGGCGCGGCTATCTGACCGCGGCCACGGCGATTTTCCTGTCGGTGATGCTGATCGCCTTTACGGGCAACAATGTGCTGTTCAGCGGGATACGCAGCTCGAGCGCCAGCGCCTATTTCCTGGTGATCATCCTGGCCGGGCTGCTGCTGGGCGGCCGCGGCGCGTTCGTGTTCACGTTTCTCAGCCTGCTGGCCGCCGTGGTTTTGTATTATGTGGAGTTCAGCGGATTGCTGCTGGCGCCGCTGGAGCCCCGGGGGGACTTTACCGACCTGGTTGTGTTTTCGATCCCGCTGGCTGTGGGCGGGCTGTTGGTGCGCCATGCGATGCAGGCGCTGATCACGGCGCTGGTTCGCGCCCGGCGCGACGAGCGGGCGCAGGCCGAGGCCAACCGCGAGCTGGAGGAGGTGCGGGCGCTGCTGGAGGAGCGGGTGGCCGAGCGGACGCGCGACCTGGAGCGGCGGTCGGCGCATCTGCGGGCGACGGTGGAAGTGGGACGAGCAGCAGCGTCGATCCTGGACCCGGAGGAGCTGATGTGGGAGATCGCGACGTTGATCCAGGATCGTTTTGCTCTATACCACGTCGGGATCTTTCAAATCGACCCGACCGGCCGGTGGGCGCTGTACCGGGCCGGGGCGGGCGAGTCGGGGCGGCTGCTGGCGGAGCAGGGTTTCCGCCTGGAGGTGGGCGGGGGGTCGATGATCGGCTGGTGCACGGCCCGCGCCCAGCCCCGGGTGGCGCAGGATGTGCGGGTGGAGGCCGAGCGGGTGGATCGCCCGGAGGTGGCCCAGACCCGGTCGGAGGCGGCGCTGCCGCTGATCGCCCGCGGGCAGGTGATCGGGGCGCTGAGTGTGCAGAGCGACCAGACGGGCTGGTTCGACCGGGATACGGCAGCGGCGCTGGAGACGGTGGCCGACCAGGTGGCGGTGGCGCTGGACAACGCCCGGCTGTTCGCCGAGAGCCAGCGGGCGCTGGAGGCGGCGCAGCGGGCTTATGGTGAGGCGGGCCGGCGGGCGTGGGCCGATCTGGTGCGGCTGCGCGGGGAGTGGGGCTATAGTTACAGCGGCGGGGCGGCGCTGCCCGTCGAGGGAAGCTGGCAGCCGGAGATGATGGAGGCGGCGCAGACCGGGCAGAGGGTCGCTGGGGCGGCACTTTCGGCAGGCGCGGAGACCGCTTCGGAGGGCGCGGAGACCGCGCCCCTACTGGCGGTTCCGCTGCGGGTGCGCGACCAGGTGGTGGGGGCGGTGGGTTTTTACAAGGCGGATGGGAACGAGGACTGGACGGCCGAGGAGGCCGGCTTGATGGAGACGCTGGTTGGCCAGTTGGGTGTGGCGCTGGAAAGCGCGCAGCTTTTCGAGGAGACGCAACGCCGCGCCGGCCGCGAGCGGTTGATCGGCGAGGTGACGGCCCGGGTGCGCGAGACGCTGGACGTGGA
>JAFGEI010000062.1 GCA_016931695.1 Anaerolineae bacterium
CCCCGCATCCTGCGCAAGATCGGCGAGGAGGCGGTCGAGACCATCGTCGCCGCGCAGAGCGAAGGGGACGCGCGCCTGGTGAGCGAGCTGGCCGACCTGCTCTACCACGCGCTGGTCCTGTTGGCCGCGCACGGCTTGTCCTGGGCCGATGTATTGGCGGAGTTGGCGCAGCGCGAATCGTAATGTTGACCAGGGGGACTCTGCATCCGTCCCGGAGCGGTAGCATATGACTCGTTTTGGGAACTCGATAGTCGCTCAGGCACTGTTCTTTTCAACCGCCGAGGCCTTTGCGTAGCAAAGGTCGCCGAGAACGCCGAGTTTCCTGCCTTTCTGCCCTCCAGTGGGGTTCTCATCCTTTTCCTCTGCGTCCTCCGCGTTCTCTGCGGTTGAATCTTTTCTGGCTTGGAGCAATGGCCGAATTCCCTGCCTCATTCATACGTTACCTCCCGGAGCGGCTTGGTTGAAAGCACTCCCGCTTTGTGTTATACTGCCGGTGATGCGCCGCACATCACGTGGACGATTGAAGAGTCGCTGATGCCGCACAGCCTGCTCCTCACCGGCCGGCCGGGGGTCGGCAAGACCACCCTGATCCAGCGCGTCCTGGCGGGACTGCCGGGATTGCGCCTGGCCGGCTTTGCCACGGCCGAGATCCGCGACGAACGCGGCCGGCTGGGTTTTCGGGCCGCGGCGCTGGACGGCCCCGAGATCGTCCTGGCCCATGTCGAGAAGCGCAGCCCCTACCGCGTGGGGAAGTACGGCGTGGATGTGGCCGCCTTTGAGCGCGCGATCGTGCCGCTGTTGGATGTGCGGCGCCGCGACGTGGACCTCTTTGTCGTCGACGAGATCGGCAAGATGGAGTGCTTTGCGGCGACCTTTGTCGCGGCGGTGGAGCAGCTTCTCGCCGACCCCCGCCCGTTTTTGGGTACGATTGCCCTGCGGGGGCCGGCCGTTATCGCAACGGTTCGCGGCCGGCCGGACGTCGTCTTGCGCGAGGTGACCCGGGATAACCGTGACGCCCTGGTCGATGAGATTGTGGCCCAGGTGCGAGCGTGGCTGGAGGGTTGAAAACCCATGCCAATAGAAGCGCACGAAGCCAACCGGCGGCACTGGGACCAGGAGGCGTTACACTGGAAACAGCTTCGCGACCGGGACCAGCTCTGGCGGCGCTGTCCGACCGAGCCGGAGGTTGCCTTTACCATTGTGAACGTCGGCTATCGCTCGACCAACTACTGGGTGGTCAGCGCCGGCACCTCCCGATTGCTGGTCGACATCGGCTGGCCGGGGACCCTCGGCACAATGAAGGCCAGCCTCGAGCGGATGGGCGTTCCGCTGCGCGAGATCCGCTACGCCCTCGCCACCCACTACCACATGGACCACGCCGGCTTGGCCGAGGAGCTCAAGCGGGAGGGCGTTCCTCTTCTCGTGCTGGATGTCCAGGTCGAGGCCATCCCGGTTATGAAGGCCTGGATGAAGCCGGCGGACAACTATGTGGAGATCACGCCGCACGGCAACGTGGTCATCGCTTGCGCGGAGAGCCGTCCGCTACTGGCCCAGGTCGGCATCGCCGGTGAAATCTTGCCTACCCCCGGGCACTCGGACGACAGCGTCTCGCTTCTGCTCGACGGCGGACAGGTATTCACGGGCGACCTCCCGCCGCCGGCGGTTGCCTTTGACAATCCGGTGGCCCTGGCGACTTGGCGCTTCCTAAAAGAAAAAGGGGCTATCCAGGTCTATCCAGCCCACGGCCCAGTCTGGCCGCTGGATGGTGATTTTGTAGGTGTTGTTGCCAGGAAAGGTGTCGTATGAAAGAGTTCAGCCGTCGAACCTATCGCCGGCTGGCCGAGGTGGTTGCCGATTTCAAGGCGATTATGGCCCGCCGGGATCAAATGAAGCCCTTGATGCGCGGCAAGTTGATCGACCCCGCCTTTCGAGAACGGCTGATGCTCGCCGTTACCTCGGTCAACGGCTGCCGCTACTGCTCGTATGCCCATGCCAGGCAGGCGCTGGTTGCCGGGATCTCGAATGACGAAATCGAGGCCCTGCAGGAGGGCGAGTTGGGCGGCAGCCCGGAAGAGGAATTGCCCGCGCTGCTCTATGCCCAACATTGGGCCGAGACGCGGGGGGCGCCCGACCCCGCGGCGCGCAGCCGGGTGGTCGAACAGTACGGAGAAGAGATGGTAACCGCAATGGAATTGGCCTTGCAGACGATCCAAATGGGGAACTTGATGGGCAATACGATGGACTATGTGTTGTATCGGTTGTCGTTTGGCCGGTGGGGCGCGTAGATGACAGAGATTGGTTTGCTCAACGAAAAGCCCCTACACGCCGCGTTGAAGGAATGGTACGCCCAGCCGGGGGACCAACTCGAAGTAGCGATCGATGGATTCGTCATCGACATCGTCCGGGACGACTTGCTGGTAGAGATCCAGACCCGCAGTTTCGCCGCGATCAAGTCCAAGCTCCTGGCCCTGGCCCGCACGCATCGTATCCGCCTGGTCTACCCCATTGCCCAGGAGAAGTGGATCGTCAAGCTGGCCCAGGATGAAGACGGCAAAGCGACGCGCCGCAAGTCGCCCAAGCGGGGCCGGGTGGAGGAGCTTTTCCGGGAGATGGTCAGCTTCCCCCGGCTGTTGGCCAACCCCAACTTTTCGCTCGAAGTCCTGTTGATCAGGGAAGAAGAGGTGCGGCGCTACGATGCGGAGCGCCGCTGGCGCCGGCGAAGAGGATGGGTCACCGAGGAGCGGCGGCTGCTGGAAGTAGTCGGGCGACGGCTCTTTGAGGAACCGGCGGATTGGCAAGCCCTGCTCCCTGGTGCGCTAGGCGAGCCGTTCACCACGCAGGACCTGGCGGAAGCGGCCGGCATGCGGAGACAACTGGCGCAGAAGATGGCCTATTGTCTGCGCCAGGCCAAGGTGATTCGGTTGACGGGCAAGCGCGGAAAGGCCAATCTCTATCATCGCTGTTGATCGCCCTGCCCGACGCGCCAGGCGGCCGGGGATGCCTTCTAGCGTAAGCTGAACGGCGGATAGCGATCCGTCACCAGCAGGGCGGCGTAGGCATTCACCCGCAGGGCCCAGCGCCCTACCCCGACGACAAAGTCAAAGAGACCCCGCGGGTATTGACCGGTGATCAGGATGGCGAACCAGGCTACAATCAGCACGAAGAAGACGGCGATGCCGAGAAAGGCCAGGACAATGTAATGCGGGATGGCCAGGAGCCATTTGACCAGGGGCATCCACCGATTGAGATCTTGCTCCACGTTGGGATAGTCGATCTCCAGGTGAACGCCCTGCTCTTCCACAGTCGACGGATACTGGTCCGTCAGCAGACACAGGTAGGCGCCGACTCTGTAGCCAAAGCGGGTCAGCTCGCGAGCAAAGTCGAACCACCAGCGCGGATAGCGCTGCCGAAAGACAATCATCAGGGCTGTGGCTACAGCGAGACCACTGACCAGCCCGCCGGCCGTGTCGCGGGTTCTCTCCAGAACCCGACCGGCTTCGTTGACAACGATCGTGTTGGTGACCGTCTCACCGGCCCCCGCGATCAGGCCCAGGATAATGGCGATGGGAATGATCCAGATGATCCGGAAAAAGGTGGTGAGTCTGTCGAGCTTCTCCGGGTAGTCGATTTCCAGCCGTGCAGCGTATGCCGTGTTCTCAGCCATTTGCAGACCTCCTTTTGTGTGGGACCGATCAGGTGTACGTCATATCATACGTGGTTTGGGCCTGGGGGTTGCACGAGCCCATCTCGGTAGACGACTCGGAGAAACGTTGGCGGGAACGGATTACCAACCCCTGGGGCCATGTTTTTGTCGCCGAGCATGATGGCATCGTGGGCTTCGCGGCTTGTGGGGAGACACGAGGCGAGGATGTGGATCGGGAAAAGGAGGGATACCGATGGCTGACGCTGCCGTTTCGAAAACAGACGCGCATGCCAATTCCGACATGGACCGCTGTGGCCGGATGATGGCTATCCTGTTGGCCTCGCTGGCCATCTTGGCGGCCGGCCTTGCTTCTCTGGAGACAGCCTTTGACATACACAGCCGCGTAATGTTATAATGCAGCCCCCAGTTCTGTCGGGCTTGTTTCTGCGATGAGTGGGCTGTACTGCTCCAGGTCGATTGGCACGGAGCCAAAACGTTGGATACCAGTACGGTCCAGGAGGATTCCATGGGCAATCGTGTGCAGTGGATCGAGCACCAGGGCGAACGCATCATCTTTTGCGATTACACCAGCATCCCAACTGAGGCGGAATTCCTCCGCGCGATCGGTGAGATGGAAAACGAGGTTCTCAAAGAGGAACCGGGGACCCTGATCCTGATGCTGATCGATGTGACCGGCTCCCTGGTTACCGCCAACGTTACCGCCAGGGCCAGGGAGGTGGCCGCTGCAGCCAGGGAAAAAGGGATCCCCAGCAGTCCGACTGCCATCGTGGGTGTGTCCGGCCCGGCGAAAAAGGCCATCGTCCTGGCGATGCAGTTCCTGCGGCCAGATCTCCGCACCACGGACAGCATCGCGGAGGCCAAGGACTGGCTGGTCAGCCGGGTAGTCAAGTAGCCCGCTACGATGACGTCCGCCTATAGTGAGCGGGGAAGGGTGAGAATGGACCAATCTGAAATGCCCATGCGTGGTCAGGTCTGTTTGGTAACGGGTGCTGCTTCGGGGATGGGCGCGGTAACGGCCCAGGCGCTGGCGCAACAAGGGGCGGCCGTGATCATTGTGGACCGTGACCCAGAAAAGGGCCCGGCCGCGGTGAACCAGATCGTGCGGCTGACGGGCAACGCGGCGGTCGAATTCTGCGCCGCTGACCTCTCGGCGCAGCAAGAGGTTCGCCGGCTGGTGCAGCAGTTTCGCAGCCGCTATCAGCGCCTGGATATCCTGTTCAACAATGCCGGTGCCATGTTCCCCCAGCGGCAGGAGAGCGTTGACGGAATCGAGATGACCTGGGCCCTCAACTACCTGGGTTACTTCTTGTTGACCAACTTGCTGCTCGATACGATTCAGGCCAGTGCCCCGGCGCGGATTATCAACGTTTCATCCCGCTCGCACGCCAGGGCGGAGATCAATTTTGACGACCTAGAAAGCCGGTCGGCGTACGACAGCCTCAAGGCGTACGAGCACTCCAAGCTGGCCATCCTGCTCTTTACCTACGAGTTGGCGCGGCGGCTGGAGGGAACCGGCGTGACGGTGAATGCGCTGCACCCCGGAATCGTGGCCACCAATTTCGGGCTGGACCAGGATGGGGGCCTCGGCCTGGTTATGCGGCTGTTTCGCTTCGCTTTCCTCAGCCCGGAGCAGGGCGCGCGGACCGGCATCTACCTGGCGACCTCACCGGAGGTAGCGGGGGTGACGGGGAAATACTTTGTCAAGTGCAGAGCGGTGCCGTCCTCCCCGGCCTCCTACGATGCCACTACAGCCGGTCGCTTGTGGCAGGTGAGCGCGGCCTACACGAACCTGGAAGGATAGCAGTGACGACATGAGCCCAACCCGTATGGCCCGAGTCGAAGCGGCGCCCCGTATCGTCCTCGCGTTCAACGAGGCCCTGAACCGCCACGATGTCGCCGGGATGATGCAGCTCGTGAGCGACGATTGTGTGCTGGAAAGTGCCGGCCCCGCCCCCGACGGCGCGGTGTACAAGGGGAAGGAAGCGGTCACCCGGTACTGGGAGGAGTTCTTCCGCGAGTCGCCCCAGGCCCACGTCAAGTTGGAGGAGGTGATTGGCTTGGGCTGGCGCTGCGTCGCGCGCTGGCGCTACGAGTGGGTGGATGGAGCCGGGAAATCAAGGTATGTCCGCGGCGTTGGGATATTCCGCGTCCAGAACGGCGTTGTTCGCGAGCAGCGCTGCTACGTCAAGGGCAAGATTCGTGAGCTACCCAGGGCTAAAGCACCTGGGCTTCCTGGGCCGATCCCCCAACGGGTATCGTATCTCCCAAGGCGTAAGTTTCCGCAG
>JAFGEI010000014.1 GCA_016931695.1 Anaerolineae bacterium
GGCGCATTTATTAGTTGGGGGAGCCCTAGATGATCTCGGAATTTCTGCCACGAATTAACACGAATTTCACGAATTTTCTACCTTTTCGTGTTAATTCGTGTAATTCGTGGCTGATTTTTAACGCTCCCCCAAGTTTTGCATACGCCCTATATAACCGGATGATGCTGCCGATGACGGCTCAGCATGCTGCATTATACTCTGTCCGCCTTGAACAGACAACCCGGTACCTGGCGGAAGGAAACGGGAATTTTTACAGATTTGACAAGGCGCGAAGCAAAGGTTATAATGAGATGGTGTCCCCAGCGGCGAAATTGACGTGCACAGCAGATGGGGGGCCTGGAGATTCGGGTTCTCTTTGGGGTACCAAATATCATAAAGGGGTCAAATGATGAGAAAATTCACGATTTTTGCGCTTACGGCTACGCTTTTGTTTGTGACGGCGCTCAGCTGGGTCCCATCCACCGCAGAGGCCTCCATCCTATGTTTCCAGGGCTGCACGCCCGGGTTCTGGAAAAATCATCCCTCGGCGTGGGAGGGGTATTCTCCCGAGACGCTCGTTGGCGACGTGTTTGACGTCCCCTACCCCGAACTTGCCGGCGATCCGCTGCTCAAAGCATTGAATTATGGCGGTGGGGATGACGAGATCGGCGCGGCCATGATCCTGCTTCGGGCAGGGGTGGCGGCGCTGTTGAACGCCGCCCATCCCGACGTGGCCTACCGCATGCCGTCCCCTGAGGACGTCATTGGGTACGTGAATTACGCCCTGGCCCGAGGCAACCGCGAGCTGATGATCCAGCGGGCCGGTTATCTCGACTATTACAATAACCGGGGATGCCCAATCGGTGGTCCTTCGCTTGGTAGGGAAGGGTCTCGGTAATCCAGCCCGCTTGTAACTGTTCGGTTCATCCCGCTGGCTTTTCTTTCCGGCACTGAACAGGGGAGGACGGGGGGCTTGGGCGTTGTGAGCCCTCCCGTCCTCTTTTTTTTCCCCCTGCTGCAACTGCCCAGGCCGCCCGCCTGGCCGAGCAGTTTACTTTTCCATCGCCTCGGACAGCTTACGCAGTTCCAGGTCGACGGCTTTTTGGAATGCGACGGCCTCTTCCAGCGGGGTCAACGCGCTCTGATTGCCGACCCAGCCGACCATGACCCCGTACTGGCCGGCGACGATCGTCTCGACGGCCTTGGCGCCCAGGCGGGTGGCCAACAGGCGGTCAAAGGCCAGCGGTTTGCCGCCCCGCTGCACATGTCCCAGCGCAGTGACGCGGATCTCAAACCCCAATTCTTCCTGCCGTTGCTGCAAATAGTCGACCAGCACCCGGGTGCCCGGTTTCCATCCCTCGGCGACGACGATGATGCAGTGCGCCTTGCCCTTGATGTACGATTCCTCGATGGTCCGCTCGACTTCCTCCAGGGTGGTTTCCACCTCAGGAATGAGCACCAACTCCGCTCCGCCCGCCAGTCCGCTGACCAGGGCCAGGTAGCCGGAATCGCGGCCCATGGTCTCGATCAGGAAGGCGCGTTGATGGGACGATGCGGTGTCCTTGATACGGTCGATGGCGTCGATGATCGTGTTGAGGGCGGTATCGACCCCGACGGCAATGTCGGTGCCGTTGACGTCGTTGTCGATGGTGGCGGGGATGCCGACGACGGGGAATCCCATCCGGTGCAGCTGCAAGGCGCCGGTGAGCGAGCCGTTGCCACCGATGACCACCAGCCCGTCGACGTCCAGGCGGTTCAGGGCGCGCAGCGCCTCGCGCTGTCCGCGCTCGTGGTAGAAATCGGGACAGCGGGCCGTGCCGAGGAAGGTGCCGCCGCGCCCGATGATCCCGCCCACTGAACGGGCGTCCAATTTCATCACGCTGCCGGAAATCAGGCCGCTGTATCCCCGTTGTACGCCGATGACTTCCAGCCCCACGTGCAGGGCCATGCGGGTCACGGCGCGGATGCAGGGGTTCAGTCCCGGCCCGTCACCGCCGCTGGTCAGGACAGCGATTCGTTTCAGGTCGATATCGGCCATGGTCGTATCAATACAGGAACATTGGCTTGCCGTGGACGTGCATCACCTTGGGCCGGTATTCGTCGATGTCGTACAGCGAGCGCACGTCGACCGTTTTGACTCCCAGCGTCGGCGAGGCGGCGTCGACGTCGGTGTAACGGCCTTCCCGCAGCGCGACCATGCGACCGAACTTTTTTTCCTGCGCCAGGTCCATCGCCGTGTGGGCATAGTTGACCGCCACCATAATGTCCAGCGCGTCGGGTTCCCCCGAGCGCATCAGGTAGGCCAGCTCCTGGCACATTGTCTTTTCGCCGGTGACCTGCTCCAGCCGCTTGGCGGTGACCGCGCCGATGCCGCCCAGTTTCTTGTGCCCGTAGGGATCGGCAACGCCGGTCTGGACAACTGTCTTGCCGATCTCGTGCGAGCCCTCAGAGATGGTCATCACGGCGTAGCGGCTGGGATTGGCCTGCTTGTCCGCGAGTAAAAGCTGCGACAGCTTGTCGAGGTCGAAAGGGACCTCGGAGATGATGGCGCGGTCTACGCCCGCCAGGTAAGCGGCAATGAGGGAAGTTTCCCCCGAGTGGCGGCCAAAGAGCTCGACCACGCAGATGCGCTCGTGCGAGCCGGCCGATGAGCGGAGCTGGTGGATAAAGCCCACGCTGCGCGTGACGGCGGTGGAGAAGCCGATGCAGAAATCGGTGCCAAAGACGTCATTGTCCATCGTCTTGGGGATACTGATGACGGGAAACCCCTCCCGGTGTATCCGGGTGGCATAGCCCAGCGTATCCTCGCCGCCGATCGGAATCAGCACGTCGATCTGCAGTTTTTCCAACATCTCTAGCACGTGTTGGGTAAAGTCGAGGAAGCCATGCTCGTCCACAGGACAGCACTCTGGGTCGAGGAAAGTGGGTGCCTTTTCCATCTGAACCCGGCTGGGATTGGTGCGGGAGGTGTGGAGAAACGTGCCGCCGGTGCGGTCGATGGTGCGCACGACCATCTTGTTCAGCGGCAGGGTATAACGCTGATGAGTTTCCGGGTCGTTTGGGTTATAGTAGAGAAGCCCGGCCCAGCCGCGCCGGATGCCAATCGGTTCGTGCCCCTCGTCAATCGCCCGATTGACCAGGGCCTTGATACAGGGATTGAGACCGGGGACGTCGCCCCCGCCAGTCAAGATGCCAATACGCATAGTGATACCTCCTCGGGTTGTCCCTCAAAGCCCTCCCTGGCCCGGGAGGGGATTTCGCGGGCAGTGAAGCCGTTACGCCCATCTCTCCTCGCGCACCTCGACGGTGCCAGGCCCCAACAGGTCGACCAGCTTTTGCCCCAACTCGCGGCAATAACCGGTCGAGTGGTTGGGGAATTCGAGCACCTGGTCGCCGTTGGGGCTGTTCTGCAGCAGAAAGGTGAACCGATCCCGGCCGGGATAACAGAGCAGCAGTTCGTGGGCGGCGGAGAGCATGTCCAGGTCTCGTTTCATATCGCCGCTGCGCCGAATTGTAACCTGGAGCACCCGGCTCGAGGATGGTGGGGCGCTGGGGGGGGCTGGTTGGGCGGCCTTTTTTGCCCTGGCCGACCGTTTTGCCCCCCGGGGGCGGGTGACGTCCTGGGGCTTTTTCACCCAACTGCAGATCAGGCTGGTCTGTTCTTGACGGACATTGACCTTGCCGCCGATCACGAGCACCTGGTCCGGCAGCCACATGTCTTTGCTCTCGGCCCAGATGTCGGGAAAGACGACCACGTCACATGTGCCGTACAGGTCCTCCAGAGTGACAAAGGCCATTTCTTTGCCGTTTTTGGCCACGTGCCGGCGCACGCGGTGCACCATGCCCACGGTCGTCACCGCCTGGCCGGATTGTTCTTCTTGCAATTGGCCGGCGTAACCGGTGATGACGTCCTCCAGCTCCTGCAGCGCCTCCACCAGGGGGTGCTCGAAAAGATAGGCGCCGATCAGCTCTTTTTCCCATTCCAAGAGTTCTCGCTGCGAGGCCTCGCTCTCTGCTGGCAGGCCGACGAGGAGGCCGTCCCGATCCTCCAGTTGGACCCCCGTCGCCTCGCCAAAGAGGCTCATTTGCCCGACTTCTTTGGCGCGGTGGATGCGGGCGCTGAGGTCCATCATCCGGTCGAGGGCGGCCAGCAGCTGGGCGCGCGGCCCAAAATCGGACAATGCGCCGGCGCGGATCAGGCATTCCAGTGCCCGCCGGTTCACCGCCCGCATGTCGACCCGGCGGCAGAAATCGCCCAGGTCGTGGAAGGGCCGGTCGCCCCGGGCGTGGATGATCTCTTCCACCGCGCCGTCGCCCACGTTCTTGACCGCGCCCAGCCCAAAGCGGATGGCCGGGCCTTCTGGCCGGTCCTCGATGGCAAAGTTGAGCAGCGAGTGGTTGACGCTGGGCGGCAGGACCTCGATGTCCATCCGGCGGCACTCGCCGATGATCGCCCCGACCTTTTCGGTGTTGTTCCGCTCGACGGTGCACAGGGCGGTCATGTACTCGACGGGGTAGTGGGCCTTCAGGTAGGCGGTCTGGCAGGTCAGGACGGCATAATCGGCAGCGTGGCTGTTGTGTACCAGGATATCGTTGGCGATAAAATTGTGCGTACCTGGCACCTGGATGTCATACGTTGCTTTGTCGCCAACATATGCAATATCGACGACTCGATCCCAGTACACATCGCTTTCCGCGTATCGTCTGAGGGCTGGATCATCGAAATAATCTGCCAACTGTTGGATGGTATGGCGGGTATATCCTTTCTTTCCGTTGTTGTGGTTTGGATAGAATTCGCGGGTAGCCACACCACAATCATGGTGTACCTGGGTCCAGGTAGTTCCAGCACGTTGCTTGGCCTGTCGTACGAGCGCCTTGACGCCAATCGGAACAATATCTTTGGTGCCCATACTGGTCGGCTCAGCCAGGCATAGGGTTTGCACGGTATCTCGCCGCTTCTTGTTGACGAAATAAACTGCGATTTGATGATAAAATGCAATAAAGTTGCCATCACCGGTGATGAAAAGTTGATAGCCTTTCCGGCCGTCTTTGTATGGAAACTCTACAGTTCGCAGGCGGCTGATGATGCCCAGACGCAGTAATAGATGCTGCAGCTGCCGGGCCATCCGTTCGGAGGCGGTGGCATAATAGAGGCTACGTCCATCAAGGTTGATGTGACCGTCTCCTTCCCACATACGGCTGATTAACAAACCGAGTTGGCGGTTCGTCAGTTCAAAGACCGCAGCAGGGATCTCTTTTTCCCGCGCACACTTGTTCCAGATTCCCAATTCTTGGGCCCACAGCACGACGCCGGGTGGCTCACCACGATGAAGGCGTTTTGCGTAGACTGAAAAGGTGCCTTTATGCTGGGAAACCGTGCATTGGACGTTGGGGAAGCGCTCTGCTGCACGAACATAGTCGGTCACCTGAGCATCGTCGCTGCTGTAAAAGTAAACGGAGGAAGGATGACACAGATTGCCTTCGGCGAGGAGATGCCCCAGCACAATCACGTGGTGTTCAGGCCATTCCGTCCGACCCTCTACCGGTATCCGGCGAGGTACGGCAATCAAATCGCCTGTCTCAAGCTCCGCTAGCAGCCGCCACCCTTCATAGGCAAGGAATGGGTGATTACTTGTTGCTTCAATAGTGCGTCCCAGGGCCGTGGTCAGCCGAAAGACGGGCTTACGGCCATTGTTCATCACAGCCGAGACCTGTCCGTCTGACAGTTGGAGCGTATTCAAATCACAGGTTAGTGTCGTCTGTAGAGGAGTATAGCCTTTGGCAATATCCTGGATCCTTACTAATCGCCCTGTAGTGCTATCTATCACCTCAACATCACCGGGCAAGCACTTGTTGAACCCATAACGAGCAAAGTATTCGATATCGTCAAAGATCGCTGACGCGGTCTCTTGGGGAATGTCATTTTCCACCGCCCCCTGGACGAATTTTTCCCGGTGGGCCAACAGCGCTTCCTTGATCTTTTTGCCCACCGCCTTGCGGATCGTGTCCGCCTCGCCCGGTTCGTAACCCGCTAACTGGGATGCGATTTGGATGATCTGTTCCTGAAAGACCACGATGCCGAAGGTTTCGTCCAGGATGGGGGCCAGGGCGGGATGGCGGTGCTCGACGGTCTCTTGCCCGTGCATGCGTTTGATGTAGGAGGGGATGTGTTCCATCGGTCCGGGCCGGTAGAGGGCCAGCACGGCGACGATGTGCTCGTAGCGGGAGGGCTGCATCTCGCGCAGGACACGGCGGAAGCCGGCTCCTTCCACCTGAAAGACGCCGGCCACGTCGCCGCTGGAGAGGAGGCGGTAGACCTGGGGGTCGTCGAGGGGGATCGTGTCCAGGTCAAAGTGGATGTCGTGCCGCTGCTCGATCAGTTCGCAGGCGTGGCGCATGATCGACAGGGCGCTCAGTCCCAAAAAGTCGACCTTGAGCAGGCCGATAGCGTCGACGTCCTCCATCGCCCATTGGGTGACGGCGTTGAGGACCGCTTCGGCGCTCTCCTTTCCTTCCACGTCTCCCTTGGTGGGCCGGTTGAGGGGGCAGTATTCGACCAACGGCGCGTCGGCGATGACCACCCCGGCAGCGTGGGTCGATGCGTGGCGGGCAACCCCTTCCAGTTGGACGGCGGTGTCCAGCAGGGTGCGGGCGTAGGGGGTCGTGTTGTACAGTTCCTGTAGCTCCGGAACCTGGTCCAGCGCCTCGGCGATCGCGACTGGCTTGCCGGGCAGGTTGGGGATCATCTTGGCGATGCGGTCGACCTCTGCCAGCGGGATGTCCATTACCCGTCCCACGTCCCGCACTGCGGCCCGCGCGCCCAGCGTGCCAAAGGTGATGATTTGGGCGACGTTCTCCTTGCCATATTTGTGGACGGTGTACTGGATCATCTCGCCGCGCCGGTCGTCGGGGAAATCGAGATCGATGTCCGGCATGGTCACCCGGCCGGGATTGAGAAAGCGCTCAAAGATCAAGCCGTTTGCCAGGGGGTCGACCATCGTGATGCCCAGGCTGTAGGCGACGATCGATCCCGCCGCCGAGCCGCGGGCGTTGTACCAGATGTCGCGCTCTTGGGCGGCCCGGCAGAGGTCCCAGACGATGAGGAAATAGGCGTCAAAGCCCATCTGGTGGATGATGCGCAGCTCGTGTTCCAGGCGCTGGCGCACCGCGGCGGTTTCGGCACGGTCGCCATAGCGGCGGCGCAGGCCTTGCTCGCAGAGGGCGCGCAGGTAGGAGGCGGGGGTTTCGCCCTCCGGCACGTCAAAGAGGGGCAGGTGGTAGTTGCCAAACTCGAGCTTGACGTTGCACATTTCGGCGACGCGGACAGTGTTGGTCAGCGCCTCCGGCACGTGGGAGAAGAGGGCGGCCATCTCTTCTGCGCTGCGCATGTAAAAGGTCTGGCCCTCCATGCGCATGCGGTCGGGGTCGTGCAGGCTTTTGCCGGTGCCGATCGCCAGGAGGACGTCGTGGGCATCCGCCTGGTCGCGCCGCGCGTAATGGACGTCGTTGGTGGCGATGAGCGGCAGGTCAAATTCGCGGGAAAAGGCGATCAATTGCCGGTTGACCGGTTCCAACTCGGGGATGTCGTGTTCTTGGATTTCCAGGAAAAAGCGGCCGGGAAAGACCTCGCGGTACCAGGCCACGACGCCGCGCGCCTCGTCCACTCGTTCCTGGCGAATCAGGCGGGCAATCTCGCCCGACCCGCAGGCGGAGGTGGCGATGAGGCCGTCGCTGTGCTGGGCCAGGGTCTCTTTGTCGATCCGCGGCTTGTAGTAAAAGCCTTCCAGCATAGCGGTGGAGGCCAGCTGCAGCAGGTTGCGGTACCCGGCTTGGTTCTGGGCCAGAAGCACCAGGTGGTAGAGCCGGCGGTCCTCGACCGTGCTCCGGTCGTGCATGCTCCGCTGGGCCACGTAGGCCTCGATACCGATGATCGGCTTGACGCGGACCTTCTCGGCAGCGCGGTAGAACTCGACCGCCCCGTAGAGCACCCCGTGATCGGTGAGCGCCAGGGCCGGCATGCCAAGTTTGGCTGCCTGGCGAGCCAGGGCCCGCGGACTGCTCAAGCCGTCGAGTAAAGAATAGTAGCTGTGGACGTGGAGGTGAACAAACTCGCCCATCAAGTTGGATTATACCACAAACAGAAAAGAGGCGATACTCGGGGGCGGTGCAGAGCACAGAAAAAGAGTTCGAGGATGTTACTCCTCGAACTCTACATTGGCTCGATTCTTTGCTTGTCGTTTTGGTCAGATTACCAACGACGTCGGTCTCTACCTGCGTCTCCTCCTCGATCTTCACGCCTGGGGCGTGCCTCGGCAACTTTGATCGCCCGACCGTCGACTTCGCGCCCGTTGAGCTGATCGATGGCTTCTTGAGCTGCGGATTGCTCGGCCATTTCGACAAACCCAAACCCCTTGGAGCGCCCGGTCATCCGGTCAATGATGATATCGACCGAGACGACGTCGCCAACCGAGCCGAAAAGCTCGGACAGCGCGTCCTGTGTGGTTGAATAACTGAGATTTCCTACGTATAATTTGTTGGCCATTTTTTCTCCCCAAACTAGTGATCTTGGGCAAAGCTGTAATGGTACAGATAACTGCTGGCACGGCTTCCCTGGAGGGAGTGCGCATTCCGGGCGGTTACCACAACAAAAACACTGCTCAGCCTCCGCAAGTCTGGGCAGTGTCTGTCGCGACCAAAACTTACTTCACCCTGCACTCATATTATACCATATTTGTGACATAGGGCAAGTACCTTGATTGCCATAGATGTGGTACAATGCCTGCCGCTGCCTTTTGCCGGATTGCTGCAGTGCGGGGGGCTGGTAGAGAGAAGAGAGATGAAAAAGTTCGATCCGACTCCCTACACGTTGGCCGTGGTCGGAGTTGTGTTGGCTGGCCTGGCCTGGCGGCGGGGGGGGCTCGAACTGGCGCTAGAAGGCTTGCGCTGTGGGGGCCAGGTGCTGTGGCGCGTCCTCCCGCTCTTGTTGTTTGCCTTTCTCATCGCCGGGCTGGTGCAGAGCCTGGTGACGCGGGAGCTGATTACCCGCTGGCTGGGCTCGGAATCCGGCTGGCGAGGGATCGCCCTGGCCTGCCTGGGCGGGGCGTTGATACCTGGAGGCCCCTATGTCTACTTTCCCATCGCGGGGACGTTATTCAAAGGGGGAGCCAGCCTGGGAGTGCTGATCGCCTTTGTCGCCGCCAAGAACCTCTGGTCGGTCAGCCGCTTGCCGGTCGAGTTTGCCCTGTTGGAGCCGCGGGTTGTCGTTGCCCGGATCGTCAGCACGGTCGCGATCCCGCCGCTGATGGGATTTTTGGCCGAATGGCTGTTTGGGCGCCACGTTGACCGCGTGCGAGGAGGGATGCCCTCGTGACAATCTCGACCGTGTTGCTGGGCATCATCGCCCTGGGCTTGGTCATCTATGCCGCGCTACGGCGGGACGGCAGCCTGCGCCGCGGCGTGGTCCAGGGCTGGCGGGTCTTTTGTCGCACGGCGCTGCTGCTGCTGGTGGCGTTTCTCGTCGTCGGCTACGTGGAAGCATTGTCTCCCCAGGAATTGGTCCAGGCCTGGATCGGTCCCGATTCAGGCTGGCGGGGTCTCTTGATGGCCGAGTTGATCGGCATGTTGCTGCCAGGCGGCCCTTACAGCGTGTTCCCGCTGGTGGCCGTGCTCCTCGAGGCTGGTGCCGGATTGGGGCCGGCGGTCGTGCTGGTCACCAGCTGGGCGAACCAGGCCTTGCTGACCGTCACTTTCGAGGTGCCGTTTATGGGCTGGCGGTTTGCCGCCGTGCGGTGGGTCACGGGCTTGGCCTTTCCCTTGTTGGCGGGAATACTCGCCGTCTTGTTGTTTGGGTCGTGAGCGGCGTTTCGCTGCGGGACTTGGGAAAGGCGTCACTGCCAAGTCAGGATAAACGTCCTTGCCACGCTCTCCAACATGCGTTATACTTGACGATATGGTAGATCAAACTCGAAATCAGAGCGCGTTAATCATCGGCGCTGGTATCGGCGGCATGCAGGCCGCCCTCGACATTGCCAACGCTGGGCACCGGGTGATCCTGGTTGAAAAGCTGCCCTCCATCGGCGGGCGGATGGCCCAGCTCTCTGAGACTTTTCCGACTCTCGACTGCTCGCAGTGTATTCTCACCCCGCGCACGGTAGAAGTGGGCAGCCATCCCAACATCGAACTGTTGGCCTATTCCGAGGTCGTTGCTGCCGAGAAGAGCGAGCAGGGGACGTATCGGGTGCGGATTCGCCGCTTTGCCTCCTACGTAGACTGGGACATTTGTACCGGCTGCGGATTTTGCCAGGAGAAATGCCCCCAGAAGCGGATCCCGGCCGAGTTCCAGCGCAACATTGGCCCGCGCAAAGCGATCTATACCCTTTCTCCCCAGGCGGTGCCCAACAAGCCGGTCATCGACCGGGAGAACTGTACCTATTTCCAGAAAGGAAAATGCCGCCTGTGCGAAAAGGTCTGCCCGGTCGGAGCGATCGACTATGAGCAGCAAGACCGTTTTATCGAGCGGGAGGTGGGGGCGATCATCCTGGCGACGGGATACGACCTTTACCCGCTGGAGAACCTGGCAGAATATGGCGGCGGCAAAGTGCCTGACGTGATCGACGCGCTCGCCTTTGAGCGCTTGCTTTCCGCCTCCGGCCCGACGGCCGGCAAGATCCAGCGTCCCTCCGACGGCAAGGAGCCCAAGGAGGTGGTCTTTTTGCAGTGCGCTGGTTCCCGCGAGCCGGAGCGCCACCTGCCGCACTGCTCGAAGGTGTGCTGCATGTACAGCGCCAAGCAGGCCATTCTTTACCACCATCGCGTCCACGACGGCCAGCCGTACATCTTTTACATCGACATCCGTTCTCCCGGCAAGCGGTACGACGAGTTTATTCAGCGGGCGATGGAGGACGAGTCGGTCATCTATTTGCGGGGCAAAGTCTCGCGGGTCTTTCGCCAGAACGATCACGTAGTGGTGATGGGGGCCGATACGCTGAGCGGCGAGCAGGTCCGCATCGACGCTGACCTGGTGGTCGTCGCACTGGGGCTGATGCCCCGTCCCGAGACTCGCCAGCTGGCCGAGATGTTGGACGTGGCGGTGGATTCGTTGGGTTGGCTGACCGAGGCCGACGGCGACTTGCGACCCGTCGAGACGCGACAGGAGGGGATATTCATCGCCGGCGCGGCTGTTGGCCCGGCAGACATCCCCGAGACGGTGGCCCAGGCCAGCGCCGCTGCGGCCAAGGTGTTGCAACACTTTGCCGGGGCGATTTGATCGCCGGTTCTTTTCCATCCCTGGCGGCGCAGCCAATTTCTTGCCCGGCCCAGAGATGCGGCCTGGCGGTGCAATGTGCCCCGAGCTGAAGGGTGACCGCTGATGGCCGATCGCGACATCGATGCGCTGCGTCGGATCGAGCTTTTTGCTGGCCTGGACGATGCGGTTCTGGCGCACATGACACAAGCAGCGGTTCGCCGCGCCTGCGAGCCCGGCTCGATCATCGTCCTGGAAGGCGCGCCGTGCGAGGCGGCCTACTTTGTGAGCGCGGGGCAGGTGCGGGTCTATCGCGTCGCGCCCAACGGCCGGGAGCAGGTGCTGGCCCGGCTGGGGCCAGGGCAGGGGTTCAACACGGTTCCCCCTTTCCTGCCCCGAGGCGTCAACCACGCCACCGCCGAGGCGATCGACCGGGCGGTGGTGTACGCCATCCCGGCCAGCTCGCTGCGGCAGTTGGTTGCCCAGCACCCGGCGCTGGCGCTGGCGATGCTGCGAGATTTTGCGGCCCGCCTCGATCACCTGACCAACCTGGTGCAAGACCTGTCCTTGCGCACGGTGCGCGGCCGCCTGGCCCGCTTCCTGTTGGAGCAGGCTGAGGCCGGCGCAGTGACCCGGCGCTGGACGCAGGAAGAGATGGCTGCGCAACTGGGCACGGTGCGGGACATGGTGGGGCGTACCGTGCGCGCCTTTGTCGATGCCGGGTTGGTGCGGGTGGAGCGGCAGCGCATCGTTTTGGTCGACCAGGACGGCTTGCAGGCCGAGGTCGACGCCAGTTGAGACCCTCTCTATTGTTGCTCCCTTCTCCCGCGCAAGCGGGCATCCGGGTGGATCGCCCTGGCATCCGCTTGACTATTTTTTGCGCCCATGTTATAAAAAAGGCTCGAGAGGAAAAATAGCCGTTTAAGGATGGAATAATGAGCGAGAACAATTTACGTGATCAGGTTCAGGAAACCCTGGACGTCATTCGCCCGCGCCTGCAGGCGGATGGTGGAGACGTGGCGTTGATTGACGTGACGGATGAGGGCGTTGTCCAGGTGCGACTCCAGGGGGCGTGCCACGGCTGTCCGGGCGCCGTGTTTACCCTCAAGATGGGCATCGAGCGCTTGTTGAAGGAGCAGGTTCCCGGCGTGCTCAGGGTCGAGGCGGTGTAGGGCAGCGGCGGCTTTTTCGTTTGCCAGTCCAGGAGGTTTGGGTATAATACTGTCGTAGCCGTCCGGCCTGTTGCCGTAGGATGCTTTCCTGGCCCGAGGGGGCGCCGGAAACCCTGCCGCCCGCGTTTGGGGCATGGAGAGGGTTCGAAAACAGGCCGAACCGGTACATCACAAAAATTTTAACAGGAGGTATCAGATGCCCCACAAGATCACCGAAGACTGTGTTGCCTGCGGTGCTTGCGCAGAGGTGTGCCCCGAAGGTGCGATCAGCGAGGGAGACGAGTACTATGTCATCGATCCTGATCTGTGCACTGACTGTGGCACCTGTATGGAAGAGTGCCCCAGCGACGCCATCATCAAGCTCTAGAAGCTGACGTCGAGTAGCATACGACTTTTGTTGTAGACAGCCGGCCGCCTTTCTGCTATACTGGCAGCAGAAAGGCGGCTGTGTTATGGATCACGACGAGATGAGGATTCTAGCCATTATCAATGGCGATTACGGCCAGCGGCACGTCGACAATATCCGCGCCCGCGGCCCCGGGCATTGGCAGGTCGACGTGTGGCGCGCGCCGGCGGTGCTGCCGCCCATCCTCGACTACCCGGAGGACTATATGCCGGAGACGCTGCCCCCGACCGACCTCATCCTGGCTTTTGGCGAGCATCGGGGGGTGGCCGAACTGGTCGTAGAGGCGGCGCGGATGGCCGGCGCCCGGGCAGTGGTCGCCCCGGTCGACCGGGAGGAGTGGCTGCCGCGCGGCCTGGCGCGGCAGCTGCGGGGCTGGCTGGAGGAGATGGGAGTGGCCTGTGTGACTCCCAAGCCGCTTTGCTCGCTCACCGAGACCCACTACAACGTCCGCCGCCACCAGGTGGCGTACGACAATCCGATCATTGCCGAGTTTGCCCGCCACTTTGGCCGGCCCGAGTTCCGTATCGCGGTCGATCCCGAGACAAAGCGGATCGCCGGCGTTGAGGTGGAGCGGGACGCCGTCTGTGGTTGTGCCCATCACGTCGCCGCGGGTCTGGTCGGCGTGACGGCAAACGAGGCCGAGTTCGAAGCAGGGATGCTGCATCACCATTTCCCCTGCCTGGCTGGAATGGGCAAGGACCCTGACTTTGACGACACGATCATGCACGTCTCTGGTAACATTATGAAGGAGCGGGTACAGGAGCAGGTTCGGCCCCACAAGGAAGAGCGATATATCGTGCCCGGCACGCTGAGTGGGGGGTAACCGCGTCTTGACAAAGAGCCTGTTTTTTGTATAATTCCTGCTGCAAAGGCGACGTAGCTCAATGGTAGAGCAGGGGACTCATAAGCCCTTGGTTGGCCGTTCGAATCGGCCCGTCGCCACTGGGTGACCCATTGCCGGTTCGCCAGGGGAAAAAGAGCAGCCCGGCCCACGAGGCCGGGCTGTGTTGTAAGCCAGGGGCTTGTCGAGCCAGGAGGTCCCGATGACTGTGGAGCTCCCAACCTACATTTCTCTTGCTTGAGTGTTGGTCTAACCGAGCGGCAGAGAATCGGCCACGAATTAACGCGAATTAGTATCTTTTCAAAAAACGGGGGGAAATTTGGGGGTTCGCGGGCGGCGAAGCCGCCCGCGAACCCCCAACCCCCAATGTATTGAGAAGATACGATTATTATATCATTTATTCGTGATAATTCGTGTACATTCGTGGCGAAAAACTTTTGGCGATCGCCAGATCGTCGAGGTAGCTGCGCAATACTCCCTCGGGCTGCGCGTCATTCGCCAGCCCGGCCTCGAGGACGGCCCGGGCGCGCGCCGGGTCGCCCAGGTAGCGCTCCCAGACCCGGGCGAGCTGGACATAGTGCTCCGCCCGCCCCGGGTAGCGGGTCTTCCACTGCGCGTAGACCGACACGAGGTCTTGCCAACGATCGGTTTCTGCTTCCCCCAACAGCTCTCGCCGCCACAGGGTCCAGGGCGCGTACCTGTGCAGGGGGGCCCGGCCGTCCAGCTCGACCCCGCGCCGGAACGCCTCCAGGGCCTCCGCGTCGCGTCCCAACCAGCCGTAGAGGCGCCCCAACGAGGTATAGGCCTGGCTGCTCTCGGGCCGCCGTTCCAGCGCCCGCTCCAGGCTGCTGGCCGCTCGTTCCAGCGCTGCCGAGTCGACGGCGCGATCCGGCCCCGCCGCTGCCAACGCCTGGTGCGCCTCGACCAGGGCCAGGTTGCGCAGCCGCAGCCCTGGCCAGAGCAGCAGCCCCAGGACCGTCAGCCCGGCGACGGCCAGGAGCGGGGCCCAGCGCCAGCGGCGCGAGAAGAGCGACCCGCGGTCGTCGACCAGCCGTGAGACTGCCACGCCCAGGCCCAGCAGGCCCCACAGCGCCAGGCCCGACTTGGTCGACCAGGGAACGTCGATCAACCCCGAGCCCAGGTAGGCCGCGACGCCCGCCCCGCTGCCCAGCAGCAGCGCCCGCAGCCCGCGGTCGCTGCTGCGGGCGGCGGCGCGCCCCACCGCGACCCCAAAGGCCGACAACAGCCAGAGGAAGGCCAGCAGGCCCGGCACCCCCAGGTCCAGCGCCACTTGCAGGAACAGGTTGTGGGCGTGGGGTTCCGCCCCCAGCAGCACGCCGGGATAGAACTGGGTCTGGATGGGGATAAAGCTGTCCAGCCCGATGCCGGTGTAGGGCATGTCGCGCAGCATGGCCAGGGCGCGGCTCCACATGTCCAGGCGCAGCGTCACCGCGATCCCCAGCGGGTGATCGGTGGAGAGAAGCACGAGGGCGAGCTGTTCCGCGCCATAGCGCCAGGCGGACAGCGCACCCAGCCCCACCGCCAGGGGAATCAAAAGGAGAAACCAGCGGTTCACCATGGTCAAGAGAAGGAACGCGGCCACGATGACGCCGGCGATGGCGCCCAACGATTGGGTCAGGAGCAGCACAAAGCCGATGAGCAGCACGGCGAGCGCCGAAAGCAGCCGGCGCTTCAGTCCTTCTCCCAGCAGCGACTGGGAGAGGGCGAGCGGGAACAGCATCGCCAGGCCCATGCTGATCGCCCGCGGGTTGAACTGGCTGCCCCGCGTCGGCACAAAGCCCCCCCAGTTGGGATTGCGGATCCAGGCCGGGAAAATCTGGTATACCTCCAGGTCGAGCAGCCTGACCTGCGACCAGTCCGTGCCCACCAGCGCCAGCAGCGCCACCCCCATCCCGCCGACGACGATCAGGTCGCCCATGGCAATACAGCGCCGGCGCGTCGGCAGCCCGTTGACCAGGCCGTAATAGAGCGCCAGTCCCAGCAGGACGTACCAGAAGCGGGCCCAGCTCAGCGTGCGATCGACCGCGACCGCCATCCCGACGCCGGTCGCCAGCAGGAGCAGCAGCGTGGCGCCGTCGAGCGGCGTCGCCGCGCTGCAGCGTCCGCGCGCCAGGCGGCGAATGACCCACAGCAGGGGGATGGCGGAAAAGACGAGCGGCGCCCAGCGGTTGGGGAAAAAGAGCAGCAGGGCGACCGGGGCGAGAATCGCCAGCTCATGGTCCGCGACCCGCTCCAAGAGGGATTTGACAAGGGGGTTTTTCTGTGATAGACTATTGCTTGATTTTGTAGGTAACATTCTTTTCAACTTGCATTCCGCACTTTGCGTAAGGGGTTACACACTGGCCAAAGCTGCGTCACCGACGTTACAGCCAATTGAAGCTGCCACAC
>JAFGEI010000063.1 GCA_016931695.1 Anaerolineae bacterium
CGCGTTTCACAGCCGAAAACGAGATTCTTCGGCCCCTTCGGGGCCTCAGAATGACAAAACGAGCATTGTCTGACCCTGGCGATTTTCGCTCCGACAGCCTGCTAGAGATGTGAAAAACTGGCTGATTCAGCAAGGAGGTGTTCGATGAACGAATCAATGGATCGTATGGCACTTGTCCAGCGGCTGACGCTGGCCGACCTGCCTGGCTTCCTGGTCAAGTACCTGGAGGTGCCGCCAGGCCACATGGGACTGGTGATCGACAGCCGCGGTAACGTACAGTCGCTGCCGCCGGGCCGCCACCGCGTCGTCGGCCTGCTGCGGCGGCTCTTGGGCCGCGTCAGCGACTGGCGGTTCGCCGTCCTGCCCGGCGGCTCGTTCCCGCTGCGCGTCCCGGTGCCGCGCCTGCGCGCCGGCGACGGCGGCTGGGTCGATGCCGAGCTGCTGGTGACGCTGCGGGTCGCTGACCCGCAGCGGGTCGCCGCCGAGCTCGCCGTCACCCCGGCCGACCTGGCAGCGGCGCTCAGCGCCGGGCTGGAAGCGGCGGCCCGCCAGGCGGTCGCCAACTGGGCGGCGGAGGACCTGGGCCGCGAGCAGGTCGCCGGTCAGCTGCGGGCGCTGCTGCGCCCCGCGCTGGAAGCCCAGGTCGGCGCGCTGGGGCTGGCGCTGGACGAGATCGTCGCCCTCTCCCTGCGCCCCTTTGACGAGGCCGTCGACGTGGCGCGCAAGATGGCCGAGCTAGACGCCGCCCTGGCCGAGGTCGAGATGGAGCGGCGCATGGCCGGCTTGGAAAGCGACGCCGAGTGGCAGCAGTTCGTCCACCAGTTGGAAACGGATTATGGACTGAACCAGGGAACGCTGCAGGAGGAACTGGCGGCAGCTGCCACGGCTGGAGAGGGGGCGCCCTCGCGGGTGGACCGCCTGCGCCAGGCGGTGCGCCGCTACGTCGACGGCCAGTCGGCCGCCCTCATCGCCCGCCTGGAGCGCTTTGTGGGCCGGCGCAAGCCGCCCCAGCCGCCGCTCTACTACTGGTGGGAGCGGGTCGTGCCCTGGCTGAAGGTGATTGGCCTGCTGGTCCTGGTCGCGGCCCTGGCGATCTATCTCCTTCTGCCCGGCGTCGGCGTGCTGGAGCAGGTGGCCGCCGTCCTCGAGCTCGCCTGCGCCGTGCCGGCAGCTATAGTCCTGTTCGCCACCGCGCTGTGGATGGAACGCCGGGCGGCGCGCAGCCGCAGCGAGGCCGTGACCGGCGGGCGGCTGATGCAGCTCGGCCGCGGCGACCGGCAGCGCATCGACCAGATGGTGCGCGACCAGTTGACCGCCGAACTGCGCGCCCTCCTGCCCAAGATGCAAGAGACGCGCGATCGCGCCTACCGCGAGCAGCGGCGCGACGAGGCGGTCCGCATCAAGCAGGTCGAGGAGCAGGCCGACCGCCTGCGGCAGGCAGTGGAGGCCAAAGTCGTCGGCCAGCCGGTCTATTTGACCCAGGCGCGGGTCTCGCGCAATGACCTGGAAAAGATGCTCAGCTATGACGAGCAACTGCTGGCGCTGGCGGCGGACCTGGGCGACCAGGCCGAGCAGCTGCGGCAGGCGGTTTTCGCCGGCCAGCCGGCTGAGGATGCGATCGGACAGCTCCAGTCCGGTCTCAGTGCGTTGGATCATCAATTTCAGGTCCGCGCCCGGTTGATCCAGGGCGCCGGTTCCAGTGAGTGAGGAGGAACAAGATGTTTCTACAAAAGGTAAAATGTGCGGCGTGTGGCGCGAGCATCGATCGCGGTGTGGCCTATTGTCCCCAGTGCGGTGCGCCGCAGGGGAAGGCGCAGGTGCGCTGCGGTCACTGTGGACGGGAGATGGCGGCAGGGGCCAACTTTTGCCCCTACTGCGGCCGTTCGGCGGGGTCGGTCCGCCCGCCCGACGTGAGCGGCAACCGCTGGCGGCGCGGCGAGGAGGACTTTGCTACCCGCATCCTCATCGACGACGTGCGCGGCTTTTTCGCCCGCGAGGTGGTCGTCGAGCCGGGCACCCAGGCCATCATCCTCGCCGATGGGGCCAATCTGGGCGTAGTCGGGCCGGGCAAGTACACTATCGACACGCTGGTCGAGCGGGCCGAGGTCTTTGCCCATCTCCGCTCCGCTCACCGGGTGGAGGTGATCCTGGTCGACGCGGCGGACACCGACCTCGAGTTCCGGGTGGCGCGCCTCTTTACCACCGACCCGCTGCCGGTCGACCTGACCTGCCGCGTGGTGACCCGGGTGGGCAAGCCGGTGACCTTCCTGCGCACGCTGATGAAGGGCCAGCGGCGGTACGGGCTGGAGCAGCTGCGGGATTATCTCTACGTCGAGGTGCAGAACGTGGCTGCAGAGTGGATCGGCGCCTACAGCGTAGAGAACCTGGCGACGAACCTGCGCCTGCGGGACGAGTTGGAAGTGGGATTGGAAGCCTACCTGCGCAAGACGCTGGAGCGGACGGGGCTGGAGCTGGTACAGGTGCGGGCCATGGATTTCGTGCACGAGTACACGGACCGCGTGACGGGCCGGCGGGCCGAGGCCTTCCTGCAGTTGTCGGAGGAGGAGGCCAGGCTGGACAACCGCAAGCGGCTGTTCGAGGTCTTGAACCAGCAAGAGCTGCAGGAACTGGCCGAAGAGACCGAAAAAGTCAAGCTGCACGAAGAACGGGCGCGGGTTTGGGACCGCATGCGGCAGGCAGTGCTCTCCGACAAGATGGCCGAGTTGGAGACCGAGGAGGAGCTGGAGGTCTTTTTGCGCGAGCAGGACAAGCGCAAGCTGCTGCGGGACAAGGACTATGAAGAGCTGAAGCGGACCTTTGCCGAGCAGCAAGAGGACCACGAACTGCAGCGGCGCTACGTGCTGCGGCAGGTGGAGATGGAGCGGCAGAAAGAGCTGGACCGGGCGGAACTGGCTGGGGAGACGGAGCTGCTGCAGATGCGGCTGGACCGGCGGGACATGGAGCTGCGGGCGCAGTTGGCCGCGGAACGGCTGGAGGCGCTGGAGCGGAAAAAGACCGAGGTCGAGCTGCGCCAGCAAGAGCTGAGCGTGGCGCTGCAGGAGGCGCGGACGCAGGCCGAGTTCACCGAGATCCAGCGCGAGCAGGACCGGCTGGACGGCGAGCTGGGGGTCTATCTGCTGGAGCTGATGGACGAGCGCAAGCTCAAGCGGCTGCGCGGCGAGCAGGCGCTGGAGATGGAGCGCGAGGAGCAGGCGCTGGAGCGGCGGCTGCGCGAGGGCGCGGAACGCCACCGCCAGGAGATCGAGCGGCTGCAGACGATGGGCGAGCTGTCGGCCGAAGTGCTGATCACAATGACCGGACCGGAGCAGGCGCGGATCCTGGCCGGGCTGAAAGAGACCGAGGTCTTTGCCGGGATGAACGAGGAGCAGATCCTGGCGCGGATTGCGGAGCGATCGCCGGAGGTAGCCAGGGCGTTCCAGGAGCGCTTCCGCGGCCTGAGCGCGGAGAAGCAGGCCGAGATGTACGAGCGCATGCTGGCGGACAAGGAAGGCGCAAAGGACGAGCTGCGGGAGGTGATGGACAAGGCGGCGCAGCGGCAGCAGGACCTGGCCTACCGGGCGATGGAGACGCAGCGGGACGTGTCGGTGGCTTACGCCCAGAAGGGCGATGCGCCGATCATCGTCACGCCGGGAGCGGGCGGGGCCGGGGTTGTCGCTGCGCCCGTCGGCGGCACCGGCCGCGTCGTCGTCTGCCCGCGATGTCACCTGGAGTCGGCGGTGGGGACCAAGTTCTGCCAGAACTGTGGCTACGAGTTCTTTGGCGCGGAGGAGGAGAGCTAGCAGCTCGTGAATCCCTGGGGGGGGGCAAGTGGCAAGTCTCAAGTCACAAGATTGGCGGTAGTAGGGCAGGTTTCTATACCTGCCCCCGGTGGCGGGTAGGAAACCCGCTCTACAAGCTGCACTGGCAGGCCAGCAGCAGAGGCCTTGAACGGGCTCTGGCAAATGGAGGCTGTTGATGGAAGAAAACCGGGCGCCTACGCTGCCGCCGGGGGCGGTCGTGCTGGGCAAGTGCCGCGTCGAGGAGTTGATCGGCGAAGGGGCCTTTGGCTACGTCTACCGCGCCCTGGACACGCGGCTGCAGCGTGCCGTGGCGGTCAAGGAGCTGTCGCCGCGCAACCCCAGGCTCTCGACGACGGCTTTCGACGACTACCGGCGGCGCTTCGAGCGCGAAGCGCGGGTGCAGGCGCAGTTCACTCACCCGCACGTCGTCCACGTCTACGAGCTGGGGCAGGAGGGCGACGCCTACTACCTGCTGATGGAGTACGTGGACGGGCCGAGCCTGCGCGGCTACCTGGCGGAGAAGGAGCCGTTGCCCATCGAGGAGGCGGCGCGCATCACGGTGGAGGTGCTGGAGGCGCTGGAGGTGGTGCACGAGCACCCGTGGGATATCGTGCACCGCGACGTCAAGCCGTCGAACGTGCTGTTGACGAAAAAAGGCGTGGCCAAGCTGGCCGACTTTGGGATCGCGCAGGTAGGGGAAGAGAGCCTGCGCACGATGACCGGGCGGCTGCAGTTGGGGACGCCGCTGTACATGGCGCCGGAGGCGGCGCGCGGGGAAGGGTACCTGTGGCCGCAGGCGGACCTGTACAGCCTGGGCTGCGTGCTGTTCGAGATGGTGACGGGGGAGGCGTACAAAAAGGCGCAGCGGCGGCGCAAGAGCTTGCGTGACCTGCGGGCAGAGACGCCGGAATGGCTGGAGCAGGCGCTGGCGCGGGCGCTGGCGGAAGAGGCCGCGGAGCGCTGGGAGAGCGCGACCGAGTTCCAGGCGGCGCTGCGGCCCCTTTCCTCTCCCCCAATCCCTTCCCCTCTGCCGCGAGCGGGAGAGAAGAGGGAGACGGCACCGGCGGAGCCTGCTCCGAGCGGAGCGAAGGATGGGGTGAGGGCCGCCTCCCGCGACGGCAAGGAGATTGTGCGCGTCCCGGCGGGCCCGTTCCTGTATGGCGACAAGAAAGAGATGCAGGAGCTGCCCGAGTTCTGGATCGACCGCACGCCGGTGACCAACGCCGAGTACGCGCGCTTTGTGCAGGACACGGGCCACGCGCCGCCCGAGCACTGGAAGGCCAAGACCCCGCCGAAGGAGATTGCGGATCGCCCGGTGGTGAACGTCTCGTGGCACGATGCGGTGGCTTATGCGAAGTGGGCGGGGAAGCGGCTGCCGACGGAGGAGGAGTGGGAAAAGGCGGCGCGGGGGACGGACGGGCGGGTGTACCCGTGGGGCGATGAGTTCGACAATGACAAGTGCAACACCAGGGAGTCGGGTATTGGCGCGACGACGGCGGTGGGCCGGTACTCGCCGCAGGGGGACAGCCCATATGGGTGCGTGGACATGGCGGGCAACGTGTGGGAGTGGACGGCGAGCGACCACGAATGGGGTGATAAGGTGCTGCGGGGGGGCTCGTGGTTCGATGGGCCGGACTACGCCCGCGCCGCCTACCGCGACGGGATCGGTCCCGGCGGCCGCAACGGCAGCCTCGGTTTTCGTTGCGCCAGGAGTTCTGAATAAGTTAGCTGTCCTCTGTCCGCTGCTAGCTGTTATCTTGAGCGAGCGAAGCGAGCGATCCTGTAATCCCGCCGAAGGCGGGTCGATTTTGGCGGGTTTTGGAATCACTGAGGC
>JAFGEI010000064.1 GCA_016931695.1 Anaerolineae bacterium
AACTGGCTGTTCATTTCGGCCGCGCTAGTCGTTTCATGGAGTTGGGGTCGGCGTCGCCTCTGCTTCCCGGCAGAGGCGAATTCCTTCCAGGGCGTTGACGTCTTCCGGGTCGAGCAGCAGGGCGGCCTCGAACAGCGGGTAAGCGTCCTCGCAGCGTGCCATGTAGAAATAGCAGAGCCCCAGGACGTAAAGGTGCTCGATGCGCGGCCCGGCGACTGGCGCTGCCACCCGTTCCAGCTCCACGCTCCCCTGCGCCCTGGTTCGGAACGGCCCCGTGCTCATGGGCCGGCCATCCAGGCCGTCCAGCCCCTCGAACCACCCCACGTAGGTCTGTTCCATGGACAGCAGGGGCAGGCCCTGCAGCGACAGTGTATAGTCGCCGCTCAGCGTATCCATCGTCAGCGTGCCGCTGGCACCGGCCCAGCGGTCGTTGAACAACTCCGGCTCGAGCAGGGCCTCCATGCGCGGTTCTTCCCCCTCGTCCACGGTCAATTCGCCGGACATGACGACGCTGCCGCGCGGCTGGGGGTAATCCTCGGCCACCGCTTCGACGGTGACGTAAAAGCCCTGGGCGTTGACGCGGGTGGCCTGGTAGGCCAGGTCGATGGCCCGTTCGAAATTGGGCGCCGCGTCCTCGTAATTGCGGCGGTCCCAATAGATCGTCGCCAGGTGGGCGTAGGCCGGCGCATAGTCGGGATTGGCCTCGATCGCGCGCTCCAGGTAGAGCTGCGCCATTTCGTAATCCTCGATGGCGTAATAGGTCCAGCCCAGTTGGTCCAGCGCATCCGGGCGGCCCGGGTCCAGCTCTGCCGCGCGGCTGAATGCATCGATGGCGCTGGCAGTGTCGGAGAGGTGGTAGAGGTAATTCCGCCCCAGGTCCATGTGCAGATGTGGCAAGTTGGGGTGAATATCCAGCGCCGCACGATAGGCCTCCACGGCGCCGCTCCAGTTGCCCATCGATTCGAGGACGTAACCGTAGGCGCGGTTGGCGTCTACGCTGCGGCTGGCCAGGTTCAGCGCGGTGGCGACGGCCTGCTGCGCCTCGTACCACTGGCCCGAATCGGCGTAGGCTTCTGCCAGGTAGGCGTAGGCCTCCGCATAGGCCGGGTCCAGTTCGATGGCCCGCAGGCAGGCGCTGAGCGAATTGGATAGCCGCCCTTTCCAGTCGTAGGCCATGCCCAACACCGCCCAAGCGGGGGCGTGCTCCGGCGCCAGGGCGACGGCCGCCTCGCCCAGCTCGACTGCCTCCTCCGCCAGATCGGCGTCCACCCAGCCTTGCAGGGCCAGCAGTCGGACCAGGGGGATATAGTTGTTCACGTCTTGTGGATCGAGCTGGAGCGCCTGCCGGTAGACGGCGGTCGCCCCGTCGATGTCTCCCTCGATGTAGAGCGTTTCCGCCTCAGTGCGATAGGAGTAGGCCGAGCGGGTGGGGGTTGGCGTCGGGACAAACGGGCTCTCGATCTCTTGTTGTTGCGTGCTGAAAAAGACATAGATGCCAGCCGCAATGAGCAACAGATAGATCAGGATTCGCCACGGGTTGGACTGCCTGCGCTTGCGGGGTCGAATGTACATCACGTCCTCCAATTGGCCGGGTGAGCCCTCGATCCCACTGGATCGACGACGAGCAACCTGGGCAGTTACGGGTCTTTAATCTGCCCCGGCGTTATTGTCGCTGGTTTGCACGTTTTTGGCAAGTCAATTCCCTGATAGTGTCGATTCGTGGCGGATTCCCGCCTTTGCAAGACGAGTGGCAAAAACCGGCCGGCGCGGCTCTTGCGCCCCGCCTGGTTTGGAGTACAATGGCGGTATGGAGGTCAGAACATGAGTACCGACGAGCTGCGCCGGTTGCCTGGTGTTGACCGGCTGCTGGGGGACGCGGCGCTGCAAGAAATGCGTGCTCGCTACGGCCATCACTTGACCGTGACGGCGGCGCGGGAGACGCTGGCGCAGGTGCGCGACGCGGTTCGTGCCGGCGCAGACCTGCCTACCGAGGGCACGCTGGTCGCCCAGGTTGTTGCACACCTGCGCGAACGGCTGGCGCCGACCCTGCACCCGGTCATCAACGCCAGCGGGGTGATCATTCACACCAACCTGGGCCGTTCCCCTCTCTCTGCCGACGCCCGCGCCGCCATCGAGAGCGTCGCAGCCGGGTACTCGAACCTGGAGTATGACCTGTCGTCGGGCCAGCGCGGCCAGCGCACCCACCACGCCGAGCGGCTGCTGCTGGAGCTGACCGGCGCCGAGTCGGCCCTGGTGGTCAACAACAACGCCGGCGCGGTGCTGCTGGCGCTCACCCACACCGCCCGCGGGCGGGACGTCGTCATCTCGCGCGGGCAGTTGGTCGAGATCGGCGGCGGCTTTCGCGTGCCCGACGTGATGCGCCAATCGGGCGCGCAGCTGATCGAGGTCGGCACCACCAACCGCACCCACCGCCGCGACTATGAGCAGGCGCTGGCGGAGCAACCCGACGTCGCCCTGATCCTCCGCGCGCACCATTCCAATTTTCGCCTGGTCGGCTTTACCAGCGAGGTCGAATTGGCCGAACTGGTCGAGATCGGGGCGGCTTTTGGCGTGCCGGTGATGGACGACCTGGGCAGCGGTGCGCTGCTCGACACGGCGCCCTTTGGCCTGGCCCACGAGCCGACGGTGCAGGAGAGCGTCGCCGCCGGGGCCGCGCTGGTCTGTTTCAGCGGCGACAAGCTGCTGGGCGGCCCGCAGGCGGGCATCGTCGTCGGCCAGGCCGACTTTGTCGAGCCGCTCAAACGCCATCCCCTGGCCCGCGCCCTGCGCCCCGACAAGACCTGCCTGGCCGCCCTCCAGGCCACGTTGATGCACTATTTGAAGGAAGAAGCGACTGACTGCATCCCCATCTGGCGGATGATCTCGGCCCCCGTCGAACAAGTTGCGCGGCGGGCACAGGATTGGCAGGAGCGGCTGCGCCAGGCCGGGCGCGAGACCCAGGTCGTCGACGGGCGTTCCACCGTCGGCGGCGGCAGCCTGCCCGGCGAGACCCTGCCGACCCGGCTGCTGGCTCTGGACAGCGACAACCCCGACCGCCTGGCGGCGGCGCTGCGAACCGGCGCGCCACCCATCGTCGCCCGCATCGGGGCGGACCAACTGCTGCTCGACCCGCGGACGGTGCTGCCGGAGGAGGATACTGTTTTGTTGGCAAGACTTGTTGGAGAGTTGGAGACAAGCTGACAAGGAGAAATGGAGAATGCGTCAGGACATTGATCGTCTGATGGAAGAGCGGAATCTGGATGCGGCGGTCTTGAGCGGGTACGTTCAGGGCAACCCCAACATGGCTTATATGCTGCGCGGCGCCGACGTCAGCGGGGGGATCGTGATCAAAAAACGGGGCGAGACGCCCTGCTTTCTCTATTCCCCCATCGAGCGGGACGAGGCCCGGGCAACGGGCATGACATTGATCAACCAGGCCAAATATGACTATGTCGCGATCCTGCGCAAGACGGGGGACCCCCTCGCGGCCCGCGTCGAACTCTACCGCCGCGTCCTGGCCGAGCTGGACGTCCAGGGCGAGGTCGGGTTCTACGGCATGGCCGACCAGGGCGCCTCTTTCCTGTTCCTCCAGGCGCTCGACCAGGCGCTGCCTGGCGTAAAGGTGCGCGGGGAGTATGTGAATGGGCTCTTTGACGTCGCCCGGGCGACGAAGGATGCGGAAGAAGTCGACCGCATCCGCCAGGTCGGCCGGCTGACCGGCGAGGTGATCGCCGAGACGGTCGCGTTCATGCGCCGTCACCGGGTGCGGGAGGAGACGTTGTTGCTGGACGATGGCTCACCGCTGACCATTGGCGTCGTCAAGAACGAGATCCGCCGCTTGCTGGCCGAGCGCGGGCTGGAGGACCCGGAGGGGGTGATTTTTGCCATTGGACACGACGGCGGGGTGCCTCACAGCAAGGGCAACCCCGGCGATCCGATCAAGCTGGGCCAGCCCATCGTCTACGACCTCTTCCCGCGCCGCCACGGCGGCTACTTTTTCGACTGTACTCGCACCATTAGCCTGGGCTATGCCGCGCCAGAAGTGCGCCAGGTCTACCAGGACGTGTCGGACTGTGTCGACGCCGTGGTCGATGCCATCGCGGTCGGCGTAGAGGCCCGCATTCTGCAGCAGACCGCCTGTAGCTTTTTCGAGCAACGCGGCTACAAGACCGTCGCCAGCGACCCGCAAGCAGAGGAAGGATACGTCCACTCCATCAGCCACGGCCTGGGGCTGGCGGTGCACGAGGAACCCCACTTTTCCGACGTGCCCAGCAATACCCAGACCCTGCAGCCGGGCCACGTTTTTACCGTCGAGCCGGGGCTCTACTACCCCGAGCGCGGTTACGGCGTGCGCATTGAGGACGTCATCTGGATCGACGAGCAGGGGGTGGTGCACAACCTGACCGAGCTGCCGCGCGAATTGGTCGTCGAGTTATGAACACGGCCGGCCAGGTCGAACAAATCCTGCGTGCGCATCGCCTCTCCGGCCTGGAGGAGCTGCCGGAGCACCTGGTGCTGCCCCATTACGACGGCTACTCGATCGCCAACGTCCCGTCCACCATCGCCGCTATGCTTGGGGTGGACATGCCCGCCGCCGCCCCGCCGCTGCCCCGCCACCTGTGGGCCGACATGGCGGATGGGGTGCGCCGCGTCGTGTTGGTCATCGTCGACGCCCTCGGCTATCGCCAGTTCCAATCCTTGCTGGACGGCGCGGACACAGTGTTCGATCGCCTGGTCGGTCACGGCCGCCTCTTTCCCATCACCTCTATTTTCCCTTCGACCACCGTCGTGGCCCTGACGACCTTTCGCACCGGGCAGCCGCCGCTCGAGCACGGCTTTCTCGGCACCCGCATGCTGCTCCCCGAGCAGGGCGTGGTGGCGGACATGCTCGCCCTCGCCCCCGCCATGTACCGCCAGCAAGAATCGCTGCTCAAGTGGGGCTGGGAGGCAGAGACATTTGTCACGTCCCCCGGGCTGGCGGAATGCCTGTCTGCAGCCGGTGTGCGGACCGTCGCTCACACCCGCATCCACTTTGTCGGGCGGCCGCTTTCCACCATCTTTCTCCATGGGATGAGCAAAGTGCGCGGCGACATTGGCTTTGGCGACCTGTGGATCAACCTCAGGCAGACGCTCACGCGCCTGCAGGATGAGCACGCCTTTGTCAACGTCTATTGGAACAGTCTGGACGACCTGGCCCACCTCTATGGCCCTGCCGACGAGCGCTGCCAGGTCGAGATGCGCTACATGGCCCAGGCAATGGAAGAGGGTTGCCTGAACCGGCTGCCGCCGGCGGCGCGCGAGGGGACGCTGCTGATGCTGCTGGCCGATCACGGCCAGATCGCCACCCCGCCGGAGCGGGTGGTCCACCTTTCCGACCACCCCAAGTTGGAACGGTTGCTGCTGCTCCCGCCGGCCGGCGAGTCCCGCGCCGCCTACCTCTACGTGCGCCGCGAACAGGCCGGCGCCCTGCGCGACTATGTCGCCCACCACCTGGCCGACCGGTTTCTGCTGCTCGAGATGGAGCGGGTGCTCCAGGCGGGGCTGTTTGGGCCGGGCGAGATTTCGCCCCGGCTGCGCTCCCGCCTGGGCGATTTTTTGCTGTTGGCGCAGGATGACAGCCGCCTGGTAGCGGGGGAGAGGAAAATACCGCTGCACGGTCACCACGGCAGCCTGACGCCGGAAGAGATGTGGGTGCCGCTTTTGCTGGCGCGGCTGGACAAGTTGTCATAATATGGAAACGCGGCGCATTTTGGGCATCGAGACCTCTTGTGACGAAACCGCCGCCGCGGTGGTGGCGGACGGGCGCCACATCCTCTCCAACGTTGTCGCCTCCCAGGTCGAACTGCATGCCCAGTACGGCGGCGTTTTCCCCGAGATGGCTTCGCGCGCGCACATCGAGATGATCCTCCCCGTGATTCAGGAAGCGATGCGCCAGGCGCACCTGGGTTGGGATGACCTGGACGTCGTGGCCGTGACCTATGGGCCGGGCCTGGTCGGCTCGCTGCTGGTAGGGGTCAACACCGCCAAGGGGGTCGCCCTGGGGCGGAACCTGCCCCTGGTGGCGGTGAATCACCTGGAGGCGCACATCTATGCTCATTGGCTGGCGACCGGGTTCACCGGGGCTGCGCCCGCTGACCTCTCCTTCCCGCTGCTGGCCCTCATCGCCTCGGGCGGGCATACGGAACTGATCCTGGTCCGCGGCCACGGCGACTATGACTGCCTGGGCGGCACGCTGGACGACGCCGCCGGGGAGGCGCTGGACAAGGTCGGCCGGTTGCTGGGCCTGGAGTATCCTGGCGGACCGGCCATCGAGCGGATCGCACGGGAGGGGAATCCCCAGGCGATTCCCATCCCCCGCGCCTGGCTGGAAGGGAGCTATGACTTTAGCTTTAGCGGCATCAAGACCGCCGTCGCCCAGCTGGTGCAGAAGCGGGGCGGTCCGCCCACGGGGCGAGCCGCGGCGGACCTGGCGGCCTCGTTCCAGGAAGCGGTCGGCGACGTGCTGACGGCCAAGGCGGCGGCGGCGGCGGAAGAACACCAGGTAGCGGCAATACTGCTTTCGGGCGGCGTCTCGGCCAACCAGCGCCTGCGCAACCTGGCGCAAGAACGGGCCAGCGTGCCCGTCTATTACCCGCCGCCCATACTCTGCACCGACAACGCCGCCATGGTCGCCGCCTGCGGCTATTTCCGCTACCTGGCCGGCGAACGGGCCGGATGGGACCTGGACGTCGTGCCGAATTTGAGATTGGCGTAAGCAAGAGGAGAAAGAGAACAATGAAAGAGCGAACGCAACGAGTACTGTTGGCCATCGTCTTGTTGCTGTTGGCTGTGCTGGCCTGCAACGTGCCCCGCGACGGCGCCACCCCGTCCCCGGTCGTCATCACCGGTGAGCCGGATGGGCCAGTCACGGCGACTTTTACTCCCACCGAGGAAAGCCCCGAGGACGGCGACGGCCCGCCCGAGACGGAAGAGCCGGGCTGTATCTACGAGGCGGATTTCGTCACGGACGTCACCGTGCCGGATAACACGCAGTTCGAGGGGGGGGATGCGTTCGTCAAGACCTGGCGGCTGCGCAACAGCGGCCAGTGCTCCTGGGAGACTGGAACGCGGTTGGTGTTTCTCTCCGGCGATCAGCTGGACGGCCCCGACACCGTGCTGGTTGGCCCAGTGGAACCCGGGGCGACGGTCGACGTCAGCGTAAACCTGGCGGCTCCGGACGCGCCGGGCAACTATCGCGGCGACTGGCGCCTCGAGACGCCCGACGGTCTCCAGTTTGGCCCCAACATCTATGTGCGGATCGTCGTCGCCGCCGCTACGGTTGTCCCCCCATCCCCAGTGCCTACGCCGCTCGTGCCCCCCGTCGTCGCCCCCTTCGACGGCGCCTGGGAGGCGGTTGGCGGCATGGGCGGCCCCCTGGGCTACCCAACTGGTGAGGCGGTATTGGACTGGTGGGAGGCCGATCAGCTGTTTGAGCGCGGGCTGATGTACTGGCAGGATACCGGGGGGTATCCGGCAAACTATGTCTACGTCCTCTACTATGGCGCGGGCACCGACCCGACCGCCGGCTCCTGGGAGCGCTACGAGGACACCTGGGTCGAGGGGATGGAGGAATACACCTGCCCTGCGGCCACGCCGCCCAACGGTCCCAAGCGGGGGTTCGGCAAGGTGTGGTGCGATCACCCGAGCGTGCGCAATGACCTGGGGAACGCGATCGAACCGGAAGCCGGTTTCTATGGTGGGTTCCAGAACTTTGAGGGCGGGAGAATGCTCTGGTCGTCCCGCCTCGATGCCGTCTATGTCCTCTTCAACGACGGGAGCTGGGAGCGGGTCGAGGTCGCGCCGTAGCCTCTTCCCGAGTGACTATTGCAAAGACGCAACTGCAATAACCCGGTAGGGGCGCGGCATGCCGCGCCCCTACTCGCGGTACGCTTTCCAGACCAACGGCATATAGATTTGCCGCGGCCGGACGGTGACCACCTGCGTCGCTACCGCCTGGCTGGGGCAGCGATTGGTCGCGGTCAGGGTGACGGTGTAGCGCTGCACCGTCCAGGTGAAGGGGTAGCTGTGAGCGACCGTCGCCCCTGAGCCAGCGCTGCCGTCGCCCAAATCCCAGCTGTAGGTGACCGGCTCGCTGCCCTGCAGCACCTGCCCCTGGAGCAGCGTTGCTATTCCCCCCACCGGCTCGCAGGGGATCGAGATGTCCACGTAGCCCAGCGGAATGCAGGCGCGGGTGACCGTCAGCAGCACGGCGACGTCCACCTGCCGCGCCTCGGGGTCATTGCTCTGGATCGCCAGGGTCGTGGTATAGACCCCTTCGACCAGTCCTGCCGCGTCGACGAGCAACTGCACTGCGGTGCTGCCCTGGTGAAGTGCGTCGAGGCTGGCCGGGACGATGCCGCCGCCGGTGGGGCGCAAGGCCAGCCAGGGGACCTCTGGCCGCTCGGCCAGGCTCCAGTCGAGACGGGCGGTGCCGACACTGCCGATGGTCAACGTCCGCGTCGTGTGATCGCTGGGGTTGAGCGGCACTGACAGCGACATTGGGCTCACACTGAGCCCCGCCCGGCCGGGGACCCACACGTCGTAGGTGACCGCATCGGCGCCGCAGCGGTTGGCGGCGCTCATCCGCACGGTGTAGGTGCCGCTGACGGCATAGCTGTGAGTCATGGCCTGCCCGCGCCCGCTGGTGCCGTCGCCAAAATCCCAGGTGTAGGAGATGGGTTCAGAGCCCATCTCCACCGTGCCGGTAAAGGTGACCTGCTCGCCCGGCCTGTCGCCGGCCAGGTGGCGTTCGATGTTCGCCCCTTCCTGGGCCTGCGGCAGCGCGTGGTTGAAATCTGCCCCGGCGACGGGAATGCAGGCCGCGGTGACGGTGAGCACGACCGGGACGCTGAGCAGCGGTTCGTCGGGGTCGTTGCTGGCGATGGCGAGGGTGGTGGTGTACACGCCGTCCCCGATGCCAAAGGTGTCAAAGATGAGCGGCGCGCTGGCGCTGCTCAGCGGCGCACTGGTCCCTTCGCGCTGTGTCTGCCGCAGCCAGGGCACCTGCGGTTCTTCGGTCAGCTGCCAGGACAGGCGCGCCGTGCCCGCGTTGTCGACTGGAAGCATCCGCGTGGTGCGGATGCCGGGGTTGAGCGCCGCTCGCAGGCGCGAGACTGCCAGCGCAATGTCCGGCTCGCCGCTTGCCCGCACCTGCTGCGTGGCAGTGACGGTGCTGCAGCCGTTAGCGGCGGTCAGCACGACCTGGTAGGTGCCGCTGATGGCATAGCTGTGCGCGAGCCGCCTCCCGGCGCCGCTGCTTCCATCCCCAAAATTCCACAGGTAGCGAATGGGGGACGATCCTGCTGCTGTCTCCACGGCAAAGGCGATCGGCTCTCCTGCCTGGGCGCCAGCGGGGCTCACGGTCAGGCCGACCCCTGTGATTGCCAGGCAGGGGGCCGTCGTCGTCAAGCGGCTGCTTGCCTGGAGCGACGGCGCGTCACGATGGGCGAGGGTGACCCGCAGCGGGTCGCTGCCGACGGCCCCGGCTGGGATGTCGATCCCGATTGTCCATTCTGCGCCTGCGCCGGGGGGCAGCGGGCCGAGCGCCTGGGGTGCACGGACCGGCCACCGGTTGCCGTCCAACGTGAGGTCATAGGTCGCCGTGCAGTTGCCGCTGTTGCTCACGGAAAGGGTGTAGGTCACGGTTGTGCCGGGGTCGCCAGTGTGGGCGGCGGTGAGGGGGGCGACGACGATCCCATAGACCGGGGCGGCGCGGGTGGTCAGGCTCTGCCAGTGGTTGACGTCGCCATTCCCCTGCGAGGTGATGGTAACCAGGGCCGCATCTTGGGCGCCGCACGGCGCCGTCGGCGGGATGGCGACCGCTACCTCTACCGTGGCCGCGGCGCCCGGCGCCAGCGGCCCCGTCGAGGAGACAACCTCTGTCGCCCATAGATTGCCGCTCACGGCGACGGCAAAGGTGTCGGTCTGACTGCCGGTGTTGGCGACCTGCAGCACGTGGACGACGGTTTCGCCGGGCCGGGCGACGGCCGGCTCCGCCCCGCCGTCCACGGCAAGCGCATAGATGGGCCAGCCAGGTTCTGCGACAGCAGTGGACGCTGGCTCTCTGCCCGCTGTCGCCGAGGGTGTCGGGGCGGGCGGCGTCACGGCGGCCTGCGGCGCCAGCGTCGTTGGCGCGCTCGGCAGGACGGGCGCGGGGGTTGCCGGTTCAGGGGGCTGTTGGGGCTGGACAGTGGTCTCGTGATCCGAGTGCACAGAGACAGTGGTCTCCTGGCCCGTCACGTCGACCAGCCCCTCGACCACTACCACGCGGGTCGCCCCTTCGGCCCCGACGACCACGGCGAACTCGGTTCCCCGCACCGCGGTGTGCGCCGATGGGGTCACGATCTCAAAGCAGGCGCCGGGGTCGGACGACGGGCGGGCCTGGTTGTACGTCGAGCCCAGCTGCTGGTAGAGGACGATCACCCGGTTCTGGCCGCTGCGCCGCGAGTTCAGCCGCAGGATGACGACCTCTGTCTCTGCGTCCAGGTGGGTCGCACTGCCGTCGAAAAAGGCCAGCGTTGCGGCGGACAGTTGAGCGGTCCGGATGCGCGTCCCGGCCAGCAGTTGTTCGCCGGCGAGGGCCGGCTGCCACTGGTCGCTGCCAGGGGGCAGTATCTCGACGCGTCCAATGACGCGCGATAGAGACGCCGCGCGCGGCGCCTCCGCCTGCATCCATGCCTGGAGCAGCAGCCCGCCGGCGATCAGCAGCACGGCGAGTGCCGCTGCGGCCAGCACGGGCCGCGGCAGGAACCAGCGCCGACGAGCGCTGGGATTCGGGTTCTTGGTAGACGAAACCCGGTGCTGCCTTTTTTCGGACAACGCCTGCAGCATGCGCTGTTTCCCGGCCTCAAAAGCGGCGGCGCGGGCGGCCGGTCGGGGGACAGCGCGTATCTGGAGGACGAGCTCCAGGTAGGGGCGCAGTTCGCCCGCCCGCTCCGGACAGCGGGCCAGGCATTCCTCCAGCGGCACTCCCGCATCTAAAAGGGCCAGAATTTCATCCAGCTGGCTCGTCGTGTTTTCTTCCATCGTATGTATAACGATAAAACGAGAAAAGAGGTATGCCCGAACCGTACGAACCCACAACCACGGCAGCACTGGTGCTCATAGCGCTTCTTCGTCCTGCTCCAGGATCCGCCGCAGGGTGGTGAGCGCGCGGTGCTGAAGCGCCTTGACCGCCCCGACCGACTTGTGCAGGACGCGGGCGACTGTTGCATTGTCCAAATCTGCAACGAATTTCATCAGGATGACGTCGCGCTGATCCGGCGTCAGGTTGGCAATCGCAGCGGCGAGCCACTGCCGGGTCAAGGCCCGCTGGGCGTACTCTTCCGGCAGCTTTTTCTCGCATACCAGCTGCTCGTCCTCTGGCATGGTCGCCGTCCGTCCGGCGCGGCGGTAGTGGTCCGTAATCAGATTGCGCGCGATCGTATAGAGCCAGGCCAACAGGGGGCGTCCGCGATAGGTAAAGTGGCCGATTTTTTCGACCAGCCGCACGAAAACCTCGGCGGTCAAGTCCTCCGCGATCTCGACGTCGCCGACGCGGTAAAAGATGTAGCGATAGATGGCAGGTTGGTGCCGGTCATAGATCTCGGCAAAGGCGGCCGGTCGGCCTTTCTTTGCCTGCCGGATCAGCTCGCTTTCATCTTTGGACATCACAGGTCTCTTTCATAGCCTGGCCTGTCGCCCGCAACACCCACAACCCCCCTCTTTCCATGCTTGGGAGCACGCTCAGGGGCGACTAGCTGTACAGTTGCCAAACCAGTATAACATGGGCTGGGGGCGGCGACAAGGGGCAATGCGGCCCTTCTCCACCGCCCGGCCCGTGTTGCCATCTCGTTTCCTCCGTGTTAGAATGTGCTCCCTGGGTGACGGCTTGCCCAGTCACCCGGATGACATAATCGCTTTGAGGAGGTAGGTCTATGCCGGCTGACAGTTCTGCAGCCAAAATGCCCCCCTTGTGGTTCATCAAGACGCGGGCGCCTTTCTTGACCGCGAGCCTGGTGCCGGTGCTGCTGGGCACGGCGCTGGCCTGGGCGCGGGAAGGAGCATTCAGCACGTGGTACTTTTTGCTGACCCTCGCCGGTGCTGCCTGTCTGCACGCCGGCACCAACATGGTGAACGACTATTTCGACCACGTCTGGGGCTCTGACGAGGTCAACACCGAGTTTGCCAACCCCTTCACCGGCGGCAGCCGGCTGATCCAGATGGGGCTGGTCAAGCCGAAAGAGATGCTCTGGCAGGGGATTGGCTTTTTCGTCGCCGGCGCTCTTGCCGGCCTGTTGTTGCTCTGGCTCACGAAAGCCTGGATGATTCTTTGGCTGGGGATCGCCGGGGTTTTGATGGGCTATTTCTACACTGCCCCGCCCTTTCGCCTGGCGCGAACCGGGTTGGGAGAACTGGCGGTGGGGCTGTCTTTCGGCCCGCTGATGGTCATGGGCACCTACGTCGTGCAGACCGGGGTGCTGAGTTGGGAGGCGGTTTTCGCCTCGCTGCCGGTGATGCTGCTCATCACCCTGGTGCTGTGGATCAACCAGTTCCAGGACATGGCGGCCGACGCCCAAGTGGGCAAGAAGCACTGGGTGGTACGGTTGGGGCGCCGCCGTGCGGCCACGGCCTATGGCTTGCTGCTGGCGGCGACCTACCTGTTGCTGATCGGCGGGGTGGCCTTTGGCGGCGTCACGCCGTTCGCCTTGCTCGGCCTGCTGACGGCGCCGCTGGCGGTCAAGGCCTATCGCGTCGCCCGCATTCACTACGACCATCCCCAGGAACTCGTCCCGGCCAATGCCGCGACGGTCCGCATTCACTTGCTGACTGGGCTGCTGCTGGTGCTGGGCTATGTGATTCAGGGTGTCGTCGAACTGCTGGCCTGACCCGATGTCCCCGCGCCAGGATTTTCGATTCACCACCGCGGGCGAGAAGCGAGCCTTTACCCGCACCCTGTTCGACCGGATCGCGCCGCGGTACGAGCTGCTGAACGTCATCATGTCGATGGGGCGGGTGGGGGCCTGGCGTCGCGCGGCAGCGGCAGCGGCCCAGGCGCCGCCGGGGGGCCAGGTGTTGGATGTCGCCACCGGGACCGGTGGGCTGGCGGCGGCCCTGGCCCGCCGCTGGCCTGCGGCGCGTGTAGTGGGGGTTGATTTTTCGCCCCAGATGCTGCGCACAGGCCGGGCGCGCTTTGCGCGCGCGTCCATGCGCTGGGTCGGTGGGGATGCGCTGCGGCTTCCTTTCCCTGCCGGCGCTTTCGACGCTGTCGTCAACGGCTTTATGCTGCGCAACGTCGTTGACGTAGAAGCGGCGCTGGCTGAGCAAGCCCGCGTCGTCCGCCCCGGCGGCCACGTGGTCTGCCTGGAGATGACCTGGCCGCGCCACCCGCTGTTCCGGCCTCTCTTTCGCCTCTACTTTTACGGCCTGACGCCCTGGCTGGGGGGCCTGCTGACCGGCTACGGCGAGGCCTACCGCTACCTGCCGCACTCGGTAGAGGCCTTTTGTTCCCCCGAGGAGCTGGCGGCGACGATGGAGCGGGTGGGCCTGCACGACGTCCGCTACCGGCGGATGATGATGGGGACGGTCACCCTGCACGTCGGAGAGCGGCCAGGCTGATGGGCGACAGCCGCGACCGGGCCTGGTTTCTCTACTTGCTGCGCTGCGCCGACGACAGCTTCTACACCGGCGTCACGACGGACCTGCAGCGGCGGCTGCGGGAGCACAACGCCGGCCGGGGCAGCCGCTACACGCAAGGACGGCGGCCGGTATGGCTGGTGGGAGCGTGGCGGTTTCCCGACCGCTCCAGCGCCCAACGGGCAGAAGTTCGCTTCAAGCGCTTGCGGCAGCGGAACAAAGAACAGCTCGCGGCGGCTGGCTGGCCTTTTGACGGGGCGCCTTTCTGCGGCCCGCTGCCCCATCGCTTTTGCCCCCGCTGCGGCGGCGAGCTCAAGACACTTCTCCGCGCCCAAGATGCGCATCCCCGCCAGGTCTGCGCCACCTGCGGCCGGGTGCACTACCGCAATGCCAAGCCCTGCGTCGGCATGCTGGCGGTGCGGGAGGGGAAATTGCTCCTCACCCGGCGGTCGATCCAGCCCTACCGGGGCGATTGGGATATCCCGGGGGGCTTTTTGGAAGCGGGGGAACAGCCTGAAGCGGGTGTGGTCCGCGAGGTGTGGGAGGAGACGGGGTTGGAGGTCCGGCCGGTCGAGGTTTTTGGTTTCTACATCGATCAATATGCCTACCAGGATGAGGTCGATTTTACCCTCAACATCTACTTTCTCGGCCGGGTCGTCGGTGGGGAGGAGCAGGCCCGCGATGAAGTGTCCGAACTGGGCTGGTTCGGGCCCGGCGAACTGCCGGCTCGCATTGCCTTTGCCCACGCGCGGAGCGTGTTGGCGGACTGGGTGCAGCGGATGCGGAAGGATTCGAAATGAAAGATGCCCTGCGGGTTTTTGCCGAAGCGGTACGGGACACTTATGACGAACTGCCCGTCCTGGTGACGCTGAACGTGCTGGCCTTGCTGCTCGTGCTGCCGCTGGTGACCGCGCCGCCGGCGGTCGTGGCCCTGTGGGCGGTGGGCAACCGGGTGGCGAGAGGGGAGGCGGTGGGGGCGCGGGAATACTGGGCCGCCTTGCGCCGTCATTTTGGCCGCGCCTGGCTGGTCGCTGCACTGCACGCCGCCGTCCTGTTGATCCTGGTCAGCAACCTGGGCTTTTACCACCCGGCCAGCAACCCGCTCGGCCTTCCGGATCAACTGCTGCCCTACATCCAGGGCGTTTTTGTGGGGCTGGCATTTGTCTGGCTGCTGCTCTCCCAGTACCTGGGCCCGCTGCTGCTGGAGCAGGAGGATACCCGGGCGCGGGTGCTCTTGCGCAATGCGGCGGTCCTGCTGATCGCGCGGCCGGGTTTCGCGGCGACGCTGCTCGTGTTGATTCTGCTCGTCGCCCTGCTCAGCACCCTGCTGACGGTTCCCTGGCTGCTGATCACGCCGGCCTTTTTGGCGGTCCTGACCAACAACGCGGTTTTGAGGTTGCTGGCGCCGCACCGGGAGAAATAACGGGAAAATTCGTGCCAACTCGTGGCGTGGAGCAAGATTTGTTTGTCAATCAGGGAACAGAGCCGTATGCGCCTTTCAGGAGATCGCTCGATGACGACGACCAGTCCTGATTCGCAGACCGCGCGCATGGCCCAGGGCCTCTTGCAGCCCTGGTACGACGCGATCGACGACCCGCCCAAGGCGCAGCAGGCGGTGCTTCACCGCTTGATGGCGACCTATGCCCGGACCGGCTACGGTGCGCAGCACGGCGCCGCCAGCGTCGATACCATCGACGACTACCGCCGCGCCTTTCCGGTCGGCACCTACGATGGGCACTACAAGCCGCTCGTCCAGCGGGTGATGCGCGGCGAGGTGGAGCTGCTGCTCGACGAGGAGCCGGTCGGATGGGCCATCACCCGCGGCACGACCGGGGACGAGTCCAAGTTCATCCCCATGACCCGGACCGACCTGATGATGCGCCTCAGCGCCGGGCGGGCGGTGATGAACTATGCGGCAGCCGCCGATCGGTACGCGCTCTTTGCGGGGGTCAATCTCAACCTGAACTTTCCCTCGGTGGTGGGAACGGTGCGGGTGGGCGAGCGGGAGGTCGAGTATGGCTACAGCTCGGGCATCTACACCCGCTTCGTGTCCGCCTTGACCGCGGTCCATTCCGTGCCCAGCCAGGAAGAGATCGACGCGCTGGGCGGCGGCAAGACGGCGCGCGATTGGGAAGCACGGTTTGAACTGGCCTATGAAAAATGCAAGGACGAGAACGTCACCCTGGTCGGCGGCGTCTGCCCCACCGCGCTGCGCTTTGGCCGCTACCTGCACCGGGCGCAGCGGGCCTATCCCAAGGACCTGTGGCGGACCGAGGTCATGACTCTGGGCAGTGTGCCGGGCATCAACACCCACCACGAGCCAGCCCTCAGCGCCATGTATGGGCCGGTGGTGATCCGCGAGATTTACGGCGCCACCGAGGGCATGTTCGGCCAGCAGCGGGACGAGAAGCGGGCCTGGGTGCCCAACTATGACCTCTTTTTCTTCGAGGTCAAGACGCGGCAGGGGGTCAAGATGCTGCACGAGATGCGGCCCGGCGAGATCGGCAGCCTGATCGTTTCGACGCCGATCCTGGCCCGCTACGAAATCGGCGACCTGATCCTCGCCTTCCGCGCGCCCTATTTTCGCTGCATCGGCCGGAAGCGGTGGTGGACCCCCCTGCGCCACGCCTGGGACGAGTTTTCGACCCTCAACCTGGGCCGGTTGTGAGCGGGTAAGCTCGCGGGCGAGCGCCGCTCATTCGCGCGCCAGGTGACGCACCCCGCCTGCGCCGGCGACAAAGAGATCGGTCGCCAGGCCGAGAAAGAGCCCGTGCGCGACGATGCCCGCCCGGCCCTCCATCTGCGCCGCTAGGCTGGCGGGATGGGCGATCGGGCCAAAATGGCAGTCCAGGATCAGGTTCCCCTGGTCGGTTGCAAAGACGCTGCCGTGACGATCCTGCCGCAGCACGGCTTCCGCCCCCAGCGATTCCAGGTAGGCGGCCTGGGAGCGCCAGCCGAAGGGCACGACCTCGACGGGTACGGGCCAGAGGGTGCCCAGCGCCGGGGAGAGCTTGCTCTCGTCGACGACAATGACCTCGCGGCGGCTGGCCTGGGCGACGATCTTTTCCCGCAGCAGCGCGCCGCCGCCGCCTTTGATGAGGTTCAGGGCCGGGTCCACCTCGTCCGCCCCGTCGATGGTCAGGTCGACGATGGGGTGCGCTTCCAGCGTGGTGAGGGGGATCCCGGCCGCTTGCGCCGCGCGTTCCACCTGGCGCGAGCAGGGCAGGCCCAGGACGTCCTGCAAGCGGCCCGCCTGCAGAAGCTGGGCGATGCGCTGCAGGGCGAAACTGGCCGTGCTCCCGTGGCCCAGCCCGATGACCATGCCGGAGGCGACGAACTCGACCGCTCGTTCGGCGGCCTGGCGCTTGAGTTGGCTGATGTCCTTGTTCATACCCCGGATTCTACCCGCTCTCGCCTCCCGGCACAAGTCGACGGTGGTGGGGGGTAGAATCACATTTAACCGCGGCGCAATTGTGGGGCGGGTGTAACTGCTCAGCTTTGCTTCGCAGTTGCCACCCTCGCCCGCGAGAGGAGGGAAAGCGGGGGTGTCGAGAGCGGCAAAGCCGCTCTCGACACCCCCATCTCTC
>JAFGEI010000065.1 GCA_016931695.1 Anaerolineae bacterium
CGGCTTCGCCGCCTGCGAAACCCCCCTTTTCCCCCTTCTCCCACTGCGGTAGAGCATCCAATGTTGAAATGTGCCATTGTCGAGTTAAGAGTATAAGCAGCAGCCCAAAAGGCCAGACTCCTGGATTATAGCGGATTTTCACCTCTTGTCCAGCGGTCATCAACGGAACTCTGGCCCATCCGCTGTACACTTACCGCGAAATCTCAGGAGAGCGGGCGGATCAACGGTTCGCAGCGCAGCAGCGCCAGGGCGCTGTGACCGTCGACCATCTCGCCGCTGCGGGCCATTTCGAGGGCGCGGGAGATGGGCGCCGGGTGCACCTCGATGATCTCGGCCGCTTCGCGCTGCGGCGTTTCCGTCAGCCGCACGTTCCGGGCCAGGACGACGTGGCAGATTTCATCGAACAGGCTGACGCCGGGGCGAAAAGAACCGACATAGTGCCAGTCGTCGCTGACGCCGCCCACCTCCTCCGCCAGCTCCCGCCGCGCCAGCTCGAGGGGGTCGCCCGCAAAGTCGTGAAAGCCGCCGGCCGGCACCTCCCACGACCACTCGTCCAGCGTGTAGCGAAACTGGCGGATGAGGACGACGTGCCCATCCGCCGTCACCGGCACAACCCAGACTGCGCCAGAGGCCTCGACGTAGGCATAGGGGGCAACGTGACCGTCGGGCCAGCGCACCCGGTCCTGGCGGATGCGAAACATGCGGTAAGTAAAGGGATACGTGGTCTCAAACCGCTCCCAGCCGTAGGCCCGGCTGTTCGGCTTTTCCTCGGCGCAACGATCAGACATTGAACCCCCAATCGGGCGCGTGCGGCAGCAGGGCGACCATCTCTTCCTCCGTCAGCGGCGGTCCATCGCCGCGGCAGGCGGCGCATTTGAGAACAGCCAGGGGGTGTTCCATCCGTTAACCCTCCTTATAATGGGCTAGAAACGCCAGCAAAAGCTGGTTGAACTGCTCTGGTTGGTCCAACGGCGAGGCGTGACCCGAGTTGGACATCACGATCAATTGGGCGCCGGGGATCCGGGCCGCCAGCTCCTGTTTCGCCGCCAGGCTCACCGTCGTGTCCTCTTTGCCGGCGATCACCAGCGCCGGCACGCGGACGCGCGGCAGATCGCGGCGGCTGTCGAAGCGGAGCACCGCGCGCATCGTCGCCCGGTAGGCGGCAGGATCGTTGGCTCGCAGCCGCTCCGCCGCGGCCCGGCGCAGTTCCTCCTGTTCGGGGTAGGGAAAGACACCGCGGGCGACGACCTCGGCCTGGGCCTCCAGCCCGCCAGTCGCCATCGCCGCAGCGCGGGAGAGGAAATAGAGCCAACCGCCCAGCCCCTGCGGTCGCAGCCGGGCAAAGGTGTTGACCAACACCAGCGAGCGCACCTGCGGCGGGTGCCCGATCGCCAGCGCCTGGGCCGCCAGCCCGCCCAGGGAGAGTCCCACCACGTGGGCCGGGCCGGTCGCCAGAGCCGCCAGTACCCCGGCCATGTCGTTGCCCATCCGCGCAATGGCGTAGGGCCCCGGCGGCTTGTCGCTGCGGCCGTGGCCCCGCAGGTCGGCGGCGATCACCGTGTAGCGTTCAGAGAGGGCCGGGAACTGGAAGAACCAATCGTCGGCACAGGAGCCCAGGCCGTGCAGCAGCAGCACCGCCGGGCCGGAACCCTCGGTGTGGTAATAGATCCGCACGCCGTCGATGGTCTGGTATGGCATAGCCCGTTATTGTAGGGGCGACTGGCCGGTCGCCCCTACAAGCCTATCTGGATCAATTTCACCCAGCGGGTTTCAACTGCAAAAAGCGCCGCTTGCCCACCCGCAGCACCGCCTCGCCCGGTTCGACCATCCACTCGATATCGCACACCCGCTCGTCGTCCAGCCGCACCGCCCCCTGTTGGACCAGGCGGCGCGCCTGGCTCTTGGAAGGGGCCATCCCGGCCTCATAGATCAGGTCGACGATGTTCACCGCCGCCTCCAGCCTCTTTTGCGGCATGTCGTCCGGCAGTTCCCCTTTCTGAAAGACGGCGCAAAAATGCCCCTGGGCCGCGTCGGCCGCCTCGGTGCCGTGAAAGCTGTCGACGATCTCCCACGCCAGCTTCATCTTGGCGTCGCGGGGATGGAGCGATCCATTGCGCAAGGCTGCCTTGGCCTGGGCGATCTGTTCCGGGCTCCAACGGGTCACCAGGTCGAAATAGTTGGGCATCGCCTCGTCGGGCAGCGACATCACCTTGCCGTACATTTCCTGCGGTGGCTCGTCGATCCCGATATAGTTGCCCATGCTCTTGGACATGCGCAGCGTGCCGTCGGTGCCGACCAGGATGGGAAAAGTGATACAAACCTGGGGCGGCTGCCCGAAGGATTCCTGCAGCTTGCGCCCGGCGAGCAGGTTAAACAGCTGCTCCGTCGCGCCCAGCTGGACGTCGGCCTGCAGCATCACTGCATCGTACCCTTGCATCAGGGCGTACGTGAACTCGTGCAGCCAGATAGGGTCTCCCCGTTCGAGCCGCCGGGCGAAATTGTCGCGCACCAGGAACTGCTGGACGGTAAAGTTGGCTGCCAGCTCGATGATGTCGCGAAAGTCGAGCCGGGAGAGCCACTCCCCGTTATACCGCACCTCCGTCCGCTGCGGATCGAGGATTTTGAACGCCTGCTGCGTGTACGTGCGCGCATTTTCCTCCACCTGTTCCAGCGTCGGGCGCGGGCGGGCCTTGTCCCGGTCCGATGGATCGCCGATGAGGGAGGTAAAGGTGCCGATGACAAAGATCGCCTGGTGGCCCAGGTCCTGGAACTGGCGCAGCTTGCGCATCGTGACCGTGTGCCCCAGGTGGATGTCCGGGGCGGTGGGATCGTAGCCGCAATAGACCCGCAGCGGACGGCCTGCTTGCAGCCGTTCCTGCAGCTCTTTGGCCATGTTGGCCTTGGTCTGTTCGTCGCCGAATTCGGCGCCGTGCATCAAGATCTCGACTTGTTGATCGACGGGTACGTTCATCGTGTCATGACTCCTGCCGGGCGAGCGGCCGGCGCGCCAGTGCAATTGGACAAAGAAACGAGCCCACCGATGTGGGCCCTGGAGATCGCGGATTGCAGCGCCGGACGGCGCGTCTGGCGCGCCGCGCGCTACAACCCGCCGGAATAGGAATACTGCAGAACCATCCACATAACCATCGCCCCATTATACCTGAAACGGACGAATCGGCAACCGGCTGTCACTACTTGGGCTGCCCTCGCCCGGGCAAAGGTGAGCAGCGGCCACCTCCATTCACTCCACATGCTCCAACGCGACGTGCAGGTAGGCAAAATCCCCCTGGGGCGGGATCAAATCGGTAACTTCTATCACCTTGTACATCTGATTGCCCAGTTCCACGGTGTCGCCCACCTTTGGCAGCTTTTCCTGGTTGACGATTGCGCCCGGATAATCCCCGCCCAGAACGACGTAACTCACCTTATAGATCATCGACCACCTCCGCTATTCCCGCGCCCCGCGCGGCAAGTTGCGGTGGCGCAGCTTGAAGGACAGGTCACGGGCAATGTTGTGCATCACGACATACCCGATGTGGTGATCCTCCTCGCACAGGCTCCAAAAAGCATCGCGGGGGATGACGAACAGGGCCGTGCCCTCCTGGACGCAGCGAATCGTGGCGGACCGCGCTCCCTGATCGACCAGGGCCATCTCGCCAAAGACCTGTCCGCGGCCCAACTGCACCACGGCGGTCAAGCCGATGGTGCCGGGAATGTCCGCCAGCGTCGGGACGAGCACTTCGACCATGCCCTTCTCAACGACGTACAGCTCGTCCGACGGGTCTCCCTCCGAGATGATGGTCTCTCCCGCGCGATAGCTTCTCGACTGGCCAATTGAAAGGATCTGGGCAATTTTCTCGTCGGGCAGCCCGACGAACAACTCGCTTTGTCGCAATAGATTGGCCACTTGGTTCATTCGCCTTCCTCCTCGTAGCTATTTCGCCCGCGATACATTTCCGCTGCCTCGACATAGTGCGCGCTGTTGGCCCGCATCCGGGCGAGCTCGGTCTCTTCCATCTCCCGCACCACCCTGGCCGGGGTTCCGAGAGCCAGGGAGCGGGGCGGGATGACGGCGCCGGCGACCACCAGAGATCCGGCGCCGATCACGGCCTCCTCGCCGATCACGGCGCCATCGAGAACGATGGCCCCGATGCCGATGAGGGCACCGTTTTCCACCGTGGCGCCGTGGAGCACTGCGCCATGCCCCACCGTCACCCCCGCCCCCAGGCGACAGGGCTGGCCCGCATCGGCGTGGATGACCACCAGGTCCTGCACATTGGTCTGCGGCCCCACGACGATCTCGCCCACCTCCGCCCGCAGAACGGAGCCGAACCAGATGCTGGCGTTCTCGCCCACGGTGACATTGCCCACAACGATGGCGTTGGGAGCGACAAAGGCAGTGGAGTGGACATTGGGTTTGCCGGGCATCGCGCAAGCCTCGCTCAATCGGCTGATCGCGTCACGCTCAACCCATCTTCCTGGGAAGCGCAACTGGTTACCATTGTATCGTAACTGCTCAGGCTGCCCGCCCGGATGCTCTCCCGTGCCAGAGAAGGGAGAAAATATGGGTGTTGCGGGCGGCGAAGCCGCCCGCAACACCCACACCCTCCCCTTTTCCGGACTTGGGAGAGCATCCAGGGGCGACCGGCTGA
>JAFGEI010000066.1 GCA_016931695.1 Anaerolineae bacterium
CAGCGTGTTTTCTAGAGAAAAACGAGATTCTTCGCCCTGATGTGGTTTATCATGAGTGATGACCAAAAAAGCCGGGCTCAGAATGACTTATCAAAACCATGTTGAAAAGGTACTAGACTGCAACGAGACGCAAGCCTTTGGGCGCTCTCCCTCGTTTGGGAGCAGGGCGCAGCGTGCGCCAGGCGATCGTCAGGCGAGATCGGCAAGCCTCCCGGCGGCGGCGGGCGCGCGCCGCGTGTTCTCTTCGATCTTGAGCTGGCACAGGGCAGTCTGTGCCTGCAGTCTCAGCCGGAACGCGCGCTCCCGGCCGCCCAGGAATCCCATGAGAGCAAAGAGCACTGCCCCCACCAGCCCCCCGACGAGACCGACGACGGCACCTGAAAGAACACTCGAACTATCTTGTGCAAGGAGAGCGCCTGTGCTCAGGCCGAGGGTAAAGCCGCCGGCGCCTCCGAACAAGACGCCAAGAATCGTGGACAGCACGATGGCCGTCGTGGCCTTCCGGTACAGGCGGTCGGCGAACTGTTGAATGATCCGCGGATCGTACTCAACCATTGTCGTTCCTCCTACTCGTTTCCCAAGGGACCCACAACTTTTCCCGGCTTCATGATAGCGCTTCCCGCTCGCCTTGTCAACAGGCCGCGCAAATTGGGCGCTGAATGCCGACTTGTAAACGACAAAACATGAGCTATACTCTGCGAAAAGAGGAGATCCCCCTTCTCCAGCGCGGGAGGGCATCCGAGCAGGCAAGCCTGAGTGGTTGCAGTGCAGGAAAGAAAACGAGCCATTATGGGGCAACACGACCATTCACACGACACATCGGTTAATATCCGGACTGCCTTCTTCCTGAATCTCGGCTTCACGGTTCTCGAGATAATTGGCGGGCTGTGGACCAACAGCCTGGCAATCTTGTCCGACGCTGTCCACGACCTCGGCGACAGCCTTTCGCTGGGATTGGCATGGTTTCTCGAGCGATACTCGAAGCGAGATCAAGATCGACGATTCTCCTACGGTTATCGCCGGTTCTCGCTTCTCGGCGCACTCGTCAATACCATCGTTCTCGTCGTTGGATCGCTCCTGGTGCTATCCAGGGCGATCCCAAGACTCATCAACCCCGAACATTCCAACGCGCCGGGCATGATTCTGTTTGCCGTTGGGGGCATTTTGATCAACGGTGCCGCAGTCCTTCGGATAAAGGACAGCAAATCGCTCAACGCCCGAGTCATCGCCTGGCACCTCATGGAAGACGTACTGGGGTGGCTTGCTGTCTTGATCGTTGCCATCGTATTGGTTTTTGCCGATATCCACATTCTGGACCCGATTCTTTCAATCTTGATCGCGCTATATGTTCTATACAACGTCGTCAAGAATATGCGGGAAACTCTTTCCTTGTTCCTGCAAGGTGTCCCTGAAAACATCGATATTGCCGCAATTGAAGGCGAGATTGCGAGAATCGGAAACGTGCTGTCAACGCACCACACGCATATCTGGTCGCTTGATGGCGAACATCACGTCCTGACAACGCACCTGGTGGTTGACGGATCTGCAACCAAGGAACAAGTACTACGCATCAAAGAAGATGTCAAGCAGCTGCTGAAGGAAAATGAATTCTCTCACGTGACGGTTGAAATTGAGTACGGCAACGCCGATTGCTCGATGACACAGGCGTCATAGAAGCCGTGGAAGCGGAGGTCACGCCGCTTGCCTGTCAGCATCCAAAATCGTCATTTGTTTCCTTCTTCCACTGTTACAGCCTCAATAACCACCATATAAATCGCCATACAGTCGCCCATTCATCAGCGTATAGTTCTTCCAAAAGTTATTGTCCCAATGGGTCACGCCGTTGACCGTACAAGCTATTGCAAACTCGATTTTCGGCGCATCGCTTCCACTATCCGTCGAAAACTTCCAAACCTCACACGCCCCGCTCAAAAGGTTTACAGAGGACCTGTACTCCTGATAAGAAGCCTGGACCCGGCCCAAGGTCTTCCAGTCATCCAACGACCTATCCTTCCCGCCCCAGGCGGTCTTCCAGGGCGGCAATTTCTCGTTCCAGCCGGCGCTGGCGGAACCAGATGGAGAATACCAGGACAAACGTCAGCAGCCAAAAGACGGCATACGCAGCCGCCAGGTAGCTCAAATTCGGATCAGACTGCATGTCGAATTCCTCCCTTATCGCCTGCTCCCCAACCGCAACCGGAGGTGGAGCAACCGGCCCACAACCCGCTCCAAGCAGATTCGCTGCCGCAGCAGGGTGAAGTAGAGCAGGGTGAACGCCGCCAGTGAAACCATCAAGGTATGGCCCATGCGGGGCGTAAAGGCCATGCCTTCCCCGCCAGTCAGCACGTCCGGATGGATCGTCCGCCACCAACGAATCGCAAACCAGGAAAGCGGCACGGTGACGAAAGCGACGATGCCATAGGCCGCGGCGAAGCGGGCCTTGCGCTCCGGGCTCTCGACCGCCGTGCGCAGCATCCCGTAGGCAACATAGATGAGCAGTTGCACGGCCGAAATCGTGAGCCGCGGCTCCCAGGTCCAGTAGGTGCCCCAGGCCGGCCGGGCCCACAGCGAGCCCGTCACGACGGCCATGGTGATGAACGTCAGTCCAACCTCCACCGAGGAGAGCGACAAAATATCCCATCGCCGCTGACCCTGCACCAGGTACCCGATCCCGCCCAGAAAGGTGACGAAAAAGGCAAAAAAGCCCACCCAGGCCGAGGAGACGTGAAAGTAAAAGATGCGCTGCACGTCGCCCATCGTCGCCTCGCGGGGGGCGTAGAAAAAGACCATCCCCAGGCCCGCCAGCACGGCGACGCCGCTCAGCGCGGCCAACACAATTCCCACCCCATCCCACCGAGATTTCATCTGCTCATTCCTCACTACTCTTCCAGGACGTAGCCAAACGTCAGCATGGAAACTGCTACGATGATCAAGTCATAGGCGACCAAAAGACGCGTCCAGCCAGACACCTCGGACATCGTCGCGCCCTCTACCAGGCCGCCAGTAGCCTGGACCGCCGCGACGAGGGCCGGTATGGCGAGCGGCAAGAGAAGAATGGGCAGCATGACCTCCCGCGCCCGCGTGTTGATGGCAATCGCCGCCAGCAGCGTGCCCACGGCGGCATACCCGACCGTCCCCAAGGCCGTAACGAGCACGACACCCGGCCGCAGCAGCGGCACATCGAAAAGGGCCGAAAAAAGGGGCAGGAGGACAATCTCGACGACGCCCATAAAGATCAGGTTCCCCAGCGCCTTGCCGAAAAAGATCGCGCTGCGATCCATCGGCGCCAGGAGCAGCCCGTCGATGCAGCCCGTCTGCTGCTCGCGCGCCATCGAGCGGCTCAATCCCAGCGTCCCGGCAAAGGCCACCGTGGCCCACAACACCCCGGGCGCGGCCGCCCGGGCCACCGTCCCTCGCAGGTCGAGGGCAAAGCTAAAGATCATCAGCGCCAGCACGGAAAAGACCAGCATGGCGCTGACCATCTCCCGCGTGTGGAGCTCGGCAGCGACATCCTTGGCGACGATCGCCCAGACTTTGCGGACAAACCCCATCGCCGCTTCCTTGCTACGCCGTCAGCCGCAGGTAGAGATCAGGGAAAGCAGCGGGATCGACATCGGTTCGCAAAGCATCGTGCACCACCCGTCCCTGGGCCAGCAGCACCACCCGCCGCCCAACCTGCAAGCCGCGGACCAAATCGTGGGTGGTCAACAGGATCGCACACCCATCACCCGCCAGTTCAGTCAAAAGATCGGTGAGAGATTGGGCGGCCTGGGGATCCAGGCCGGTATAAGGCTCGTCCATCAGCAGCACGCTGGGCCGGTGCAGCACCGCGCGGGCCACCGACAGCCGCTGCTGCATGCCGCGCGAAAAGGTGCGCACCATGTCATTTCGCCGCGCTGCCAACCCTACCCGCTCCAGCAGGCCGTGAATGCGTTCCACATCCCCCGCCACGTCATAGATCCGGGCAAAGAAGCGGAGGTTCTGTTCGGCGGTGAGGTCCTCGTAGAGCAACGTGCGGTGGGAGAGAAAGCCGATGCGGCGGCGAACCTCGCTCCCGGCCCGCACCGAGTCCAATCCAGCGATATGGATCGTTCCACTCGTAGGGCGGGCCAGGGTAGCCAGCACGCGCAGCAGGGTCGTTTTGCCCGCGCCGTTGGGCCCCACCAGGGTCACAAACTCGCCCGCCCCCACCGACAGATCGACCCCGTCCAAGGCGGCGCGGGGACCAAAAGACTTGACCATGCCGCGGATCTGAATCATCCCGGGCTCCCTCCGCCCCCTACTCCTCGGGCACTCCAGCACCCAGCAGGGCGCGCAGCTGCCGCTTCAGCAAGCGCCGCTTCCGTCGATAAGCCTCATCCGCCACCTCCCCCGCCGCAAAATCGGCGTCCAGCGCGGCGATGGACTCGACCAGCGGTCGGGCCTGCGGCGGCATCGCCACAGCAGCCGAGGGCCGCCACAGCAAATAGGCGGCCACGCCCGCTGCCGCCAGCGCCGCCAAACCAACAACAATCTCCCGCGAAGAATCCCGTGCAGGAACCGTTGCCTCCGTTGCAATGGGCACGGCCGGCGACTCGGACATTGGCGGCGGCTCGCCAGGGACCAGTGTAAACACCAACGGTTCCCCCGCCGCCAACGGCCCAGCGACGTAGGATAGAGCCGGCCCGGCCTGGGTCTCGAACACCCCCGCTGAGATCAATCCCGGCCCCTCCAGAACCATTTCTCCCAGCGGGAAAATCAACGCGACCGAGTCTACCGGCACTGAAAAGACCCGCTCGACGCTGAGCATTTCCTGGTATGGGAGCAGGTAACTAAACGACACCTCAACTGTCTGCACACCTGGGGGAACCGGCTCGGTGTCGGCGAACCCCTCTGCCAATTCAAGGAACCGCTCGCCGAGGCCAGGGCCGTTAAAGTCCAAATTCTCCGCTTCGTCTGGCAAGGTAAAGACCAACGTCGCCCGCTGGCCTGTCGCCGGGTCCGCTACACCGACGTAGGTCTGCTCCCCGCTGTTGCTCACCTGGTAGTACTCGCCCACCTGAAGCTGATCCCCAACCCGGCTCATAAAGATGTGCAGCTGGGTAATCGACACGTTAGACGGGTCTCCTGTGGTCTGGCCCTCTTGCGGGATCGGCGCCGATCCTGTCGCCAGGAAAAGCGCCAGCAGCGCCACCGACAGGCCGCGCAGCCGTCTCATGCCCCACCTCCCCGCAGCCGCCTGCCGCAGCCGGGACAGAACTGATGGTCGGCCTCGACGCGACGGCCACACTTGGGGCAAAAGTTCACTTCCCCCTCAAGCACCTCGCGCGCGCTCGGTGGTTTTGCCTCCGCACCCTCTGTTACACGCACGTGCGCCACCCAGGTCTCGATCGACTGATCCAGGTTGGCGCCAGCACCTACCTTGCGAAACGGCCGCGCCACATAAACCCCCACAACCAGGGCAACCGCAACTCCAACGAGAATAGACCCGATACTCATTCGCATCCTCAATACGCCGCTATTGATTCAACAGCGCGTCCAACTCTTGCGCCAACTCCATCGCCGTCACCGGCCCGATATGAACATAGGCTACTCGACCCGCTGGATTGATGACAAAGGTCTCTGGAACTCCGGTGATCCCATAGGCCATCGCAACACGATCTCCCGCGTCCACCCCGATCGGATAGGTGATACCAAAGTCAGCAGCCATCTGCTGCACCGCTGTTACCTGGTCCTGGTATGCAGCGCCGACGAAAACGACCCCCTGGCCGCGATAGGCGTCCCAAGCCGCCTGCAGGTCCGGCAGCTCCTCCTCGCAGGGAGGGCACCAGGTGGCCCAAATGTTGAGCACGACCACCTGTCCGCGCGATTCAGAGAGCGCAAACGTCGAGTCGTCGAGCAGATCCAGCGTGAAATCGGGCGCCGCCTGACCGGGCAACGGGCGCCCGGCACGCTGCATCGTCACGCCGTGACCGGGCCCCCACATCGCCGCACCGGCCGCACCGAGCACCAGCAGCCCCACGGCCAATCCCACAACATTGCCGATGGTCCGTCGCCGGGGCCCGGCCCGCTGCCGGGCCCCGGCTACAGGCAAGTGCGCGGCACGGGCCGCCGGCCACACCGCCACCGCACCGCCGCTCAGAAGAACCAACCCCCCCAGCCAGAGAAAACTGGCCAGCGGATTGACAAAGACCTTGACCGTCACACCTGACTGCCCATATGCGGACAAAACGACGTAAAAATCCTCCCGCAGCCCGGTCAGCAGCGCGGGCACCCCCACGCTCTGGTCCGTGTACTGCGCGATCCGCGGCTGGAGATTCGCCAGGTAGGCGCCATCGCGGTACACGGAGAAAGAAGCCAGCGTATCGAAATGATCCCCGACAGCCTCCCGCCGGATGTCTTCGAAAACCAGGGTATAGCCCGCGACGTCCTGTGGCTCGCCCGGGGAGAGCACGGCCTGCGCCTCGACGGAATACATGCGGGTGCCGACGATGCCCAGGGCAGTCAAGATCACACCAACGTGGACCAGGTAGCCGCCATACTTGCGGCGGTTGCGGGCAAAGAGACCCCACAACGCGCGCAAGGGGCCCTCGCCCCGGCTGCGGACGCGCGCGGCAGTATCCCGCACAAACTCGGCCAACGTCGTTCCTGCAGCCAGGCCGATGACGGCAAAGCCGAGCAGGGAGAACCAGCGGGTAAAGCCAGCCAGGACGGCATAGAGCAGGAACAGTGCAGCCCCCAACAGCGCGGGCCAGCCGCGCCCCCCCAGCCGGCGCAGCGTACCAGCAGCGCGTCCCATAAGCGGGCAGATGGCAAGCAGCAGAATCAGCGCCGCAAACTGTGGCGCGGTTCGAAAGTCGAACCATTCCGGGCCAGCCTCTTGCCGATAGTCTGCCAGACGCTCGGTGATAGTCGGAATCAGGCTGCCCGCAAAGACCGTGGCGGTAAAGGTGAGAAAGAGCAAAATCGCCAAAAAGAACATCCCATTGCGGGAGAACAGCGCGCCGGAAGGGTTCGGGTCGGCCAGGGAGCGGTGACGGTAGATCATCAACGCTGCTGCACCGACCAGCGACAGCAGCATAAAAGCCAGGTAATAAGCCCCCAACGTCGATTCGGCAAAAGCGTGGACCGACAGGATCCACCCGCTGCGCGTGGTGAAGGTACCCCAGAGCACCAGGACAAAGGACAGCGTCGCCAGGGCAATGTTCCAGCGGCGAAACCCGTCCCGCTGCTCCTGCATGGCGATGCCGTGCAGGAGAGCCGTGGTAGTGAGCCATGGCATCAGCCCGGCGTTCTCCACCGGGTCCCAGCCCCAGTACCCCCCCCACCCCAACACGTCGTAGGCCCAGCGGGCGCCCAGCAAGATTCCCACGCCCAGGAACAGCCACGACGCCAGCGTCCAGCGGCGAGCGACAGACGGCCACTCTTCGATCCTATTGGTCAACAGCGCAGCCATGGCAAAGGCAAAGGGGATCGCCAACCCGACGTATCCCAGGTAAAGCGCAGGAGGATGAAAGACCATGCCCGGGTGGCGTAACAGGGGGTTCAGCCCCAGCCCGTCGGCGGGTGCTGTCGCCAGCAGTTCAAAGGGGTTGGAAAGGAACAATGTCACAAACGCGAAAAAGGCCGTAAAGACGTTGAGAAAGACAGCCGTCCAGGGGATCAAGGGGCGGGAGTGCTCTGAGGGGCGGGCTACAACCAGGGCGGCAAAGAGCGCCTGCAAGAACGCCCACAGCAGCAGTGACCCTTCCTGTCCCGCCCACACAGCCGAGACCTTCAAATAGGTTGGCAGGTCGCGGTTCGAGTGCAACGCCACGTAGCTGACCTGGAATTGGTCGGTGAGAAATGCGGCCAGGAGGAACAAGAGAGCGAACCCCAACAGCCCGGCGGCGACATAGGTGCTGCTTCGCCCACTCGCCGCCCAGCGGGGATCATCCCGTTGGATTGCCCAAAAGAAAGCAATGGCCGCGTACACAGCCGCAGCCAACGAAAGCCCGGTGAGAATGCCACCGATCTCGGCCAGCATCAGGATTCCCCAACCTGCGCAGGCACGTCCTCTTTATACCGTGTCGGGCACTTGAGGAGAACCTCGTCGGCATAGAAACGGCCGTCGTTTCCCAACTGGCCGCGGATGATTGCCTGGGCCTCGTGCTGCAAAAGTTCAGGCTTCACGTCATCGTAGACGATCTCCAGGCGGGGAGCGTTGGGGTCGCTGATCGCAGCGTGCAGAACCGCCGCCAGCCCGCCGGCCGCCTCCACCTCCTGGGGGCTGCCCGGTACCTGCACGATGGTAAAGGTCACTTGCGGGAGGGATGGATCGTAGACAATCGTATCGCCAAGAACTGCGCCAGAGACGGTGACGCTGCGTTCAGTGGCCTCGTCGCCCATCACCTGCAGCTCCTCGACGGTGAGAAAGTACCGCGTGCTGCCGCCGGCATTGCCGAGGATCAGGTAGCCGACAGCAGCCACGATCAGCAGTCCGGCAAAGACAAACTTGATATTTCCACTCATACACACGTTCCTCGATAAATTGTAGCTGCCCAGCCAATCGCTCCTGGATGCCCTCCCAAGCCCAGAAAGGGAAAAGATGTGGATGCCAGCACCCACATTTTCTCCCTTCTCCAACGCGGGAGAGCATCCGGACGGGCAGCATGGATAGTCACAAATATACCATGAATTCTCTACCGTACAAATAGACACGGGGCGCATTTATTAGTTGGGGGAGCCCTAGATGATCTCGGAATTTCTGCCACGAATTAACACGAATTTCACGAATTTTTTACCTTTTTCGTGTTAATTCGTGTAATTCGTGGCTGATTTTTAACGCTCCCCCAAGTTTTGCATACGCCCATAGACACGCTCCGGGGATGCGATTCGGTTTGGGGACAAAATCTCGTTGTAGACAGAGTATCGAGAGCCCCAGGCCATGGCCCCGTGCACGCGCCTGGTCGAGGCGCGTCAGCGGGGTGGAGAGCCGCGCCTGTTCCACCCACCCAGCTTGTGTAATTGTATCAGTACGGTTATAATATCCCACTGTGGAAGAAATCATCCAGGGGTTCATCGAGGCCGTCCGGTTGATTGCAAGCGGGGACCCGGGCCTGGTCGCCATCATCGTCCTCTCGCTGCGCGTGTCGGGCATTGCCTTGCTGTTCAGCACGATGGCCGGGATCCCCGTCGGCTCCCTGCTGGGGCTGAGCCGCTTCCCCGGACGAAAACTGGTCATCGCCTTGCTCTACACCGGCATGGGCTTTCCACCCGTCGTCGTCGGCCTGTTCGTCTATCTCGCGCTCTCGCGCAATGGTCCCATCGGGCAGATCGGCTGGGATGCCTTGCCGGCCCTGTTCACGCCGGGGGCCATGATCGTCGCCCAGACCATCATCGCTTTCCCGCTGGTGGCCGGTTTCACAATGGCAGCCGTGATGGGGGTGGACCCCAACCTGCGCCGGCAGGTCAGGGCGTTGGGCGCCACCCGCGCGCAGACCGTGTGGACGATCCTATCAGAAGCCCGTCTGGGGGTCGTCGTATCGATCATCGCCGGCTTTGGCAGCATCATCTCCGAGGTCGGCGCGGTGATGTTGGTGGGCGGCAATATCGAGCACAGGACGCGGGTGCTGACCACGGCAATCGTGCTCGAGACGCGCAAGGGCAACTTTGACCTGGCAATGGCGCTGGGAATCATTCTGCTGGCCCTTTCTTTTCTCGCCAACGCGGCCATGCTGCGCCTGCAGGGAAAGACGTTCGACGAATGAGCGAGCCAATCTACCAGCTAGACCAAGTCGCCAAAGCCTACGAGGGTCGGCAGGTTTTGTCGATCAAACACCTCGCCGTCCAGCAAGGAGAGATTCTGGCCGTAGTAGGTCCCAGCGGAGCGGGCAAGAGCACGCTGCTGCGCCTGCTCAATTTCCTCGAGCCGCCCAGCAGCGGGGTGATTCGCTTTATGGGAGTTCGCTTTGGCGCGGCGGGCAGCGTACCCCTGTCTTTGCGGCGCCGGGTGACGACGGTCTTTCAGCGCCCCGTGCTCCTGAACCGGAACGTGCAGGCCAACGTCGCCTATGGGCTGAGATTGCGCAGGCAGCAGCGGGGAAACGCACTGGTCGAAGCGGCTTTGCAGCAGGTGGGGCTGGAGGCCATGGCCCGCCAGCATGCCCGGACCCTCTCTGGCGGCGAGGCGCAACGTGTTGCCCTGGCACGGGCGATGGTGCTGCACCCGGACGTGCTGCTGCTCGACGAACCAACGGCCAACCTCGATCCCTACAACGTGAGACTGATCGAAGAAATCGTCTGCCAGCTCAACCGCGAGCAAAGCACGACCGTTGTCCTGGTCACGCACAACGTCTTCCAGGCCCGGCGGCTGGCCCATCGCGTGATGCTCCTATTGGAAGGACAGCTGATCGAGGTGGCCGACACAACCACGTTCTTCGAGTCGCCTGAGGATTCCCGCACCCGCTCCTTTGTCTGCGGCGAGCTGGTCTACTAACACAAGCTAGTACACTCGGGCGAGAATACCCGCCGGTTCTATGCCTGCCCTGGATTCCCGCACCTGTCCCCACGGGGATCCGCGGGAATCCGGGCCACAGGCCTCGGTAAGCGGCCAAGTCGGCGTTTCCGACGGGGATCTGATTAATTTGACAATGGCACATTTCAGTAGATTGCCCTGCCAAGCACGGGGAAAGGGGAAAAGGGGGGTTTTTCGCAGGCGGCGAAGCCGCCTGCGAAAAACCCCCCTTTCCCTTCTCCCACTGCGGTAGAGCATCCAATGTTGAAATTTGCCATTGTCGAGTTAACGCGAGTTCACACGAATTGAGGCAAAATTAGTGTCAATACCAAGGAGAGAAAAATGAAGAAAATGCTGACCATCCTGGCTATTCTGATGCTTCTGGCAGGCATCTCGAGCGCCTGCGCCGGCGACGAGCCGACTCCAACGGCCGAACCCGTCGCGGGGACGCGCTTGATCCTGGCGACGACGACCAGCACGCAGGACTCGGGCCTGCTGGACTATATTCTGCCCGTTTTCGAAGAGGCGTATGGCATCGACGTCGACGTCGTCGCCGTGGGTACGGGTCAGGCGCTGGAGCTGGGCGAGGACGGCAACGCCGACGTGCTGCTGGTTCACGCCCGCGCCCTGGAGGACGCTTTCATGGCAGCCGGGCACGGCGTTCGCCGCGAGGATGTGATGTACAACGACTTTGTCCTCCTCGGCCCGGCCGACGATCCAGCCGGCATCCGCGGCATGGCCACCGCCGCCGAGGCTATGCGGACCATCGCCACGACCGAGGCGCCTTTTGTCTCGCGCGGGGACGATTCCGGCACGCACGTCAAAGAGCTGTCGGTCTGGGAGACGGCGGGGATCCCCCCTGAAGGCGACTGGTACATCTCGGCCGGGCAGAGCATGGGCGCCGTGCTGACCATGGCCGACGAGCAGCAGGCCTACACCCTCAGCGACCGGGCAACCTACCTGGCGCGCACACTAGAGGGCACCGAGCTCGAAATCCTAGTGGAAGGCGATCCCGTGCTCTTCAACCCCTACGGCGTCATGGCCGTCAACCCGGACAAGGGGCCGCACATCCAGGTCGACCTGGCCAACACGTTCATCGACTGGCTCGTTTCGCTGCCGGCCCAGCAGATGATCGCCGGTTTCGGCGTGGAGGAGTTTGGCGCGCCGCTGTTCACGCCCGATTCCACCGCCTGGCGAGACGCCCACGGCGGCGAGTAGACACCGTCTGCCGCGCTGAGCATTGCCGGCAACGTCGCCAACCCAATAGCCTGGTGTCGCCTTGGAGCACGAACTGTTGCGCAGGTATCAAATTCGTGTATCATTGGGGACATGGAAACATTCAGCGCACACGTCCCCGTCGATCGCCGCCTGGCACTGGTCAAAGGAAAATCGCTCCCCCGCCGTACCCGCGGTGCCGCTCTTTTTGCCGACATCTCGGGCTTTACGCCGCTCACGCACACGCTGAGCCATGAGTTGGGCGCCAAACAAGGCGCTGAAGAGGTGCTGCGCCACATCAACCCGGTCTATAAGGCACTCATCGCCGAGCTGCACCGCCATGGGGGAAGCGTGGTCGGTTTTGCCGGAGACGCCATCACCTGTTGGCTGGACGATTCCCAGGGGCCGGCTGCCCCACGCGCCGTTGCCTGCGCCTTGGCAATGCAGACGGCGATGGCGCCCTTTTCCGAGATCCGCACCCTGGCCGGGAGCACCATCCCGCTGGGGATCAAGGTCGCCGTGAGTGCCGGGCCGGCCTGCCGTTTCCTGGTGGGCGACCCTTCCATTTGCGTCGTCGAGGTATTGGCAGGAGCAACGCTGCGGCGCATGGCCGCGGCTGAAGGCCTGGCCCGCTCCGGCGAAGTGATTGCCAGCCAGGAAGTGATCGACCAGTTGGGCGAGGGAATTGCCGTCGCCGAATGGCGCGATTCGTTTGCCGTGCTCGCGGCGCAAGACCACCCGGTGCCGGCCGCTACCCGGTCAACTGCCATTCCAGCCAGCCTGACACCGGAGCAGGCCAGGCCCTGGATCCTACCTGCCGTCTACGACGCGCTGCAGAGCGGCGGCGCCTTATTGGGCGACCTGCGCCCCGTGACGTCGCTCTTTCTCCGCTTTGGCGACCTGGACTATGACGGGGACAACAGCACCGGTGAGAAGCTGGATGCCTACATCCGCTGGGCACAAGCGGTGATTCACCGCTACGACGGCACGCTCTCTCACGTGACCATCGGCGACAAGCGCGCCTTTCTGCACGCGCCCTTTGGCGCGCCGGTCGCCCACGAAGACGACAATTATCGCGCCCTGAAGGCCGCCATAGCCTTACAGTCTCCCCCGGCCGACTTGGCCAGTTTTCGCGCCCCCCAGATTGGCATCAGCCGCGGAGTGGCGTGGACAGGGATCTGCGGCTCGACCACCCGCCATACCTACAACGTGTTTGGCAACCAGGTCAACCTGGCGGCGAGGCTGATGACCACCGCTCAGCCGGGTCAAATCCTGGTATCGGAGCGCATCAGCCAGATCCCGCGCTTTGAATTCGAGTACGTGGGAAATGTGGCCTATAAGGGTTTCGCGGAAGCGATCCCGACCTTTGCTCTGGTCGGCGAAAGCCTGGTGGGAGGACAGCTCTTTAGAGAAACTTTGGTCGGACGGGAGCGAGATTTGCAACAACTGGTCCAGGCCGCCCAACCAGCCATGGCCGGTCGTTTCGCCGGTGCCGTCGTGATCTATGGGGGGCCAGGCATCGGCAAGTCCCGCCTCGCCCACGAACTGCGAACCGCCCTAGGCGACAGGGTAACCTGGCTGAGCGGTCAAGCGGACCCCATCCTGCGCCAGCCGTTCAATCCCTTTGTCTACCTGCTCCAGCGGTACTTTCACCAGGCCCCGGGCACCAGCGCCGCCGAAAACAAGCGTGCTTTTGACCGGTGTCTCGGCCGGTTGCTCACGGGCCTGAAGGCCGCACCGCCCCCCACCCCACACCAACAGCCGCCGTCCAGCCTGCACAACAGCGACGAGCTAAGAGGCGAACTGCTCCGCACGCGATCCATCCTGGGAGCGCTGCTCAACCTCCACTGGCCCGGTTCCCTGTACGAAAGCCTGGATGCCCGAGGGCGATATCAGAACAGTCTCTTTGCCATCAAAACCCTTCTGCTCGCCGAAAGCCGCTTGCACCCCGTCGTCCTGGAACTGGAAGACGCCCACTGGTTCGACGAGGCCTCCCACGAGATGTTGACCACCATCAGCCGCAACATCGCGGATTGCCCGCTGCTGATCGTCCTCACCTCCCGCTACGCCGACGACGGCTCCAAGCCGGCTTTTGCCCTGGCAGCGGATGCCCCCACCATCGAACTTGACCTGGACGCACTGTCCCCCGCTGCGCTGCGCAGCCTGGCCGAGGACATCCTGGGCGGGCCAATTGATGACTCGCTGCACACTTTACTGCACGAAAAGACCGACGCCAACCCCTTTTTCGCCCAGCAGATGCTGTACTATTTTCGGGAGAACGATCTATTGGAACAGGTGGCAGCGTCGTCATACCAGCAAGACATGCCACCGACTCCCGTATGGCAGATGAAAACCATCGCCTTTGACCTGCCGGCCAGTATCAATGCAATCCTGATTGCCCGTATCGACCGCTTGACCGAACAGGTCAAGGAGGTTGTGCAGGTTGCCGCAGTACTGGGGAGGGAATTTGAGGTCCGCATTCTTTCACACATCCTGCGCAACGAGGTCCTACCAGAGGTGATAGAGGCCGAACAGGAACAGATTTGGAGCGCCTTGAGCGAGTTGCGCTACATTTTCAAGCACGCGCTGCTCCGCGATGCAGCCTACGACATGCAGCTTCGTGCCCGGCTGCGCGAGCTGCACCGGCTTGCCGCCGCGGCCTACGAGGGACTCTACGCCAACGATCTAGCCCCATACTATGCCGACCTGGCTTATCACTACCGCCATGCCCGGGACGTCGACAAAGAGCGCCAGTACGCCAGGCTGGCAGGAGAACAGGCAGCGGCCGAGTTTGCCAACGACGAAGCGGTGCGCTTTTTCAACCGGGCATTGGAATTGGTACCGACAACAGATCATGAAAGCCGGTACAGCATCTTGCTTGCCCGGGAAAATGTGCACGATCTGCTAGGGAATCGAGCCGCCCAGAGCCAAGACCTGGAAACGCTCGCCGCGCTGGCCAAAGTGCTGGGGAGCAGTCAAAAAGCCGCCGTGGCGCTGCGACAGGCCCGCTATTATCACAATATCGGGGATTACCAAACAGCCGCCACCACCGCTCGGCAAGCGATTGCCTGGGCCAAGGCGGCAGAGGATGTGACACTGCAAGCCAGAGGCCATCACCTGTGGGGCGAAGCCGCGCGACTCCAGGGGGATTACACTACTGCCCAGGTTCAGCTCAAGCAATCGCTCACCCAAGCTCGGCGCGTTGGGGCGCAGCAGGTGATCGCGAGCAGCCTGTCGAGATTGGGGGCTGCCAGTTATGAACAGGGAGATTATGTGGCGGCACAGGCCTACTTTGAACGCGCCATGTCCATCTACCGCGAGGCTGGCGATCAAGTGGGCGAGAGCAACTGCCTCAACAGCCTGGGGATGGTGTCGAGTGATCAAGGAGACTTTGCCTCGAGACAGGCGTACACCGACCAGTCACTGCAAATCAAGCGAGCGGTCGGGGATCGACGGGGCGTTGCAATCGGCCTGAATAATTCAGGCGAGCGGTATCGGGCATGCGGGCAGTATTCCATCGCACGGGAGTATTACCAGGAAGCGTTGCGTATTTTTCGTGACATCAACGAGCGGCGGGGCGAGAGCATCTGTCTCAATAACCTGGGGTTTGTCTGCCGCGATCTGGGTCAGTACCAGCAAGCGGAAGCCTATCAGCAAGAGGGCTTGAAAATCCTTCAGGAAATCGGGAACCGGCGGGGGGTGGCGATCATCCTGAGCGAATTGGGGATTCTGGCCTGCGATGTGGGAAAAATCGACCGGGCGGAAACATACTTCCAGCAGGCGCTGACCCTGCGCAGGGAGATGAACCTGCCCCAGAACATTGTCGAGGATTTAGCCGGCCTGGCCCAGGTAGCCCTGGCGCGGGGGGAGGTGGCGCAAGCAGCGACTCGTGTCAAAGAGATTTTGCCGTACCTGGAGGTCAATCCGGTAATCAGCGGCGCAGAACGGCCCTTTCGCGTCCATTCCATCTGCTACCAGGTTCTCCGGGCAGCCGGTGACGACCGGGCACCCGCCGTGTTACAACGGGCCTACCGCCTGTTACAAGAGCACGCGGCGACCATCCGGGACGACGATTTGCGTACCTCTTACCTGCAGAATGTCCCCTATCACCACGAGATTGTCGAGCAGTTCACAAAACAGGAGAAATGGGATGGCAGACTGGAAAATAGCGACGTTTAACACCAACTCGATCCGCGCCCGGCTGGAGCTGGTGCTGGAGTGGTTGGCGCGAGAAAAGCCAGACGTGCTCGCCCTGCAAGAGACCAAAGCGCAGGACACAGATTTCCCAAGCGAGCCGCTGCAGGAGGCGGGATACCACGTCATCTTTCGCGGCCAAAAGGCCCACGCCGGGGTAGCTATCGCCAGCCGCAGCCAGCCGCAGGAGGTCGCCTTTGGCTTTGACGACGGCGGCGAGCCCGACAATGCCCGCTTGATCCGCGCGGTGATCGACGGTATCCCGCTGGTCAACACCTACGTCCCCCAAGGCCGCTCGCCGGACTCGGAGCATTTTCAGTACAAGCTGGAATGGCTGGCGCGCGTGCGCGACCTGTTCGAGCGGCATTACGAGCCGGACGCACCGCTGGTCTGGTTGGGTGATTTTAACGTCGCGCCCGAACCCATCGACGTGCACGATCCCAAGGAGTTAAAGGGCCACGTCGCTTTCCACCCAGACGCCTGGGCGGCGCTGGAACGGGTGCGGGCGTGGGGATTTGTCGACGTCTTTCGCCGCCACCATCCCGGCGAAGCGGGGCAGTATACGTTCTACGACTACCGGGTACGGAACGCAGTCGATCGCGGGATAGGCTGGCGGGTGGATCACATCTGGGGCACAAAGCCGCTGGCTGCCCGCTCCACGCGCGCATGGATCGACCTGGAGGCGCGCAAAGCGGAACGCCCCTCGGATCACACCTTCCTGGTGGCCGAGTTTTCGCGCTAAAAATGCGGTTCAATGACGACGTCCTTCCAGAACCAATAGCGGATCGCCGAAATGGGGAACCGGCGCACCCAAGGTTTGATTAAAAAGTGATTACGGGGATAGACCAAGGGAATTGTAGCGGCATCCTCCATCAACATCCGATCCACCTGCTGGTAGAGAGCCATGCGCTCCTCCCGCACCACCGTACGCCGGGCCGCCTCCACTAACTCTTCGTATGCTTTATCCCGCCACCGTATGTCGTGCGATTGAAGTCCGGTGCGGAGAAAGCTGTGCGGATCAAAATAGTCCGCCTCCCAGGCGACGAGGAACAGATGGGGCAGCCGCCGATCCAACTGGGTGCGCAACTCTGCCCATTCCATCACTGCCCACTCGACATCGATCCCCAATCCCTCCTTCCAGCTGGCTTCCAGAAGCTCGCTGATGTGGACAAACATCGGCCGATCCGGGCCAATCATCGCAAGACGGGGAAACCCCCGCCCGCCCGGATAGCCTGCCTCGGCCAGCAGGCTCCGAGCTTGCGCCAAGTCATAGGGTAGGCCGATGCCGGCCGTATAACCGGGTATCCCCGGCGGCACAAATCCACCCCTGGCTGGAGCGGCAAAATCCCCCATGACTTGATTGGTCAGCACTTCCTTGTCCACAGCGAAAGCCAGCGCCCGGCGCACCCGTCGGTCATCGATGGGGGGTTGGTCAGCATTGAGGCGCACATGGATTGTCATTGGAGCGGCTTGGGTGATGTACTCGGTAGGATAACGCTGCCGGGCCCGGTCCATCCTGTCCATCGTCAGCCCCCAGAGGTCCACCACATCCAGTTCGTCCGCCTGGTAGAGAGAGAGGATTGAGGGCCAATCGGCGACCAGTGAGATCGCCACCCGCTCCACGTTGCCCTCGTAGAGACCGGCATAATCCGGATTGCGCACCAATTCGATCGAGCGGCCCCGCTCCCAGGAGCGGAGCAGAAACGGGCCGTTACCGACGATGCAATCCTCTGCCCCCCAGCCCTCCCCGTGCACCGTTACTATGTGTTGGGGAACCGGGTAGAAGGCGCTGTAGGACATCAAGTATGGGAAATAGGCCGACGGTGCCTCCAACTCGACCTCTAGTGTGCCATCGTCCGGGGCCCGCACCCCCACCCTATCCCTATCCTTTGTTTCCCCGCGGCGGAAGGCTCGAGCGCCTTCTACATCGTACATCAGATCAGCCATCGGGGAGCCACGGGCCGGATCGATGATCCGCAACCAAGCAAAGACAAAGTCATGGGCCGTCACCGGCACTCCGTCACTCCACACCACGTCATCTCGCAGATGGAAGACATACCGCCGCCCCTCGTCAGTGACCTCCCAAGATCGGGCCACGTACGGCACGAGATCCATCTCTGAGCTGATCTCTAAAAGCCCCCCGAAAAGTTGGTCGGCGATGGTCACTGAAAACGAATCCGAGAGAAAGCCGGGGTCGAGGGTGGCAGGCTCGACCAGCCGGGTTCTCAGCGCGTGCGGGGCTGGCGGCAGGACAACCGGCTTCCGCGTGCCGACCTGCTCCCACAACGCAATTCCCTCATCATAGGCCTGGCGAGCCTGGCGAAAGTCAAAGGCTGTGTAATAGGTCAACCCCAACTTCATCAACGTCCGCGCCGCCTGTTCGTCCCGCCCCTCAGCCTTCAAGACCGCCAACCCCCGCCGGTAATAATCGATTGCCTCCTGATGGGCATAGATCAGGCGCGCCCGGTCGCCGGCCTGCAGGAGGTAATCGATGGCCTTCTCCGGCACCCCGGCTCGTTCCCAGTGATAGGCCAGGAGGTCCAGATGTGCCTCCCGTCGGTCGGGAAAGATGCGCTCCAGGGCCTCCCCCACCTGCCGATGAAAAATGCGCCGCTCCTGCCTTAACAGCCCACTGTACGCTGCCTCCCAGGTCAGGTGGTGCTTAAAGATATACTCCAGCTCCGGCGCCCGGGCCCGTTCACGGATTAACTCCTCTTCTCGCAGGGTCAAAATATGCTCGTCAAGGCGCAGCTCTTCCTGAGCGATGGCCGCCAGGATCCGGTACAAAAAGGCCCGGCCAATGACCGAGGCAATCTGCAGCGTCCGCTTGGTATCCTCCTCCAGCCGGTCGATGCGGGCCATCAATACGCCCTGGAGGGTATCGGGGATGGCGATATGATTGATAGGCTGGGTCGTCCGCCAGCTCCCTTCCCTGTCTTGCACCAGCAGCCCGTTAAAGATCAAGGAACGGACCAGTTCCTCAACGTAGAAGGGGTTCCCCTCTGCCCGGCGCAGAATGCGTTCCTCCAGCTGCTGGGGAAGCTCGTGTGCGTCCAACAAGCGCTCTACCAGATCTTGACTATCGCTGGCAGAAAGCGGGCTGAGCGACAAATCGGTGTAAAGATGCCCGTACGTCTGCTGCGCCAGTTCCCGCACCTTCCAGCAGCCGTGGTCGGTCTGCGGCCGCAAAACCAGGATGAACAGCAGCGGCATCCGCTCGACCAGGGCCAGCATCCTTTCCAACAGTTCCAGGGAAGTAGGATCAGCCCAGTGGAGGTCTTCGGCCACCACCACCAGGGGCTCCTGGCGGGCTAGGCCTTCCAAGAGCACGGTCATACCGTAAAACACCCCCTGTTTCAGCTCCTCGCCGACCAGCCTTTTAGACCCATTCCCCGGCGCATCCAAAGAGAGGGAAAGCAAGCGCGCCAGGTAAGGATAGACTGCGCCCGTCGCCCTTTCGTCCAGCCTCTCTAGTTCCTCTTGTAACTTTTGCTGCACATGGGCCGGTTGATCCTCTGGGCTCACCCCAAGGAGCTCGCGCAACAGATCCAACCAGAACAGGTAGGCAATCGAGGAGCCATAGGAAAGGCAACGCCCCTCTACCCACCGTACCGGTACTCCGGGTGATTCCCTTTTTAACCGGGAGCAGGCCTCAGCGACGAGGCGAGATTTGCCCAGGCCGGCCTCCCCCACCACGGTAATAACCCCCCCCACCCCATTCCGGACCCGGTCGATGCCTTGAGCCAGCCGGGCAAGCTCGTCCTGCCGTCCCACCAACGAAGAAATCAACCCTGCCCCCCTACCCGTCCGGCCCCGATGAGCCCGGACAGCCAGCAGCCGATAGACCCGCACCGGTTCTTCCTTACCCTTGACCGGCACCAGCCCCAGGTCCTCGAACTGAAATTCAGGCGCAGCCAGGCGGTAGGTATCTGGACCGACCAGAATCTCCCCCTCCTGAGCAAGATCCTCCAGCCGGGAGGCCAGGTTGACCGCCGAGCCGATCACCGAGTACTCTTGCTGCTCACTGGAACCGATCGCTCCGGCAATAACCAGGCCGGTGTTGATGCCAAAGTGGATATCAAAGGTCGTGGACCGCGCTGTATTAAAATCGTGCAGAGTTTCTCTTATTTCAAGGGCTGACCGCAATGCCCTTTCGGGATCGTCCTCGTGGGCCACTGGCGCGCCAAAGAGCGCCATCACCGCGTCCCCAATAAACTTGTCGACAGTCCCGCCATACTTTTCCACGATGGGCACCAACTGTTCGAAACAGGCGTTCAAGAGGTCGCGCGCCACCTCGGGGTCCAGGGTCTCGGCCAGCGCGGTAAAACCAGAGATATCGGCAAACATCACCGTGACCTGGCGCCGCTCGCCGGCAAAGTTCGAAGCGGATTCTAGCCTTTGGCGTTCTAGCTGGTCTAACCGGCGGCGGAGACCCGCCAGGGCCGCCTCGACGGCGGCATCCCCCAAGACCTCCCGCTGGGACAAGAGGGTCTCTATCGCCTGCTCGAGTTGTTCTTGCTCACTCACTTCCGTCCCCCTTTGATGATCGTTCGTCGCGCGCGCTGATCACTCCCATCAGCCCAAGCCATGCCGTATCGCCAGTACGGCGGCTTGGGTGCGGTCGTCGACATCCAGCTTGGTCAGGATGGCACTGACATAGTTGCGAACGGTGCCGGGAGAGAGATAGAGACGGCCCGCGATCTCGGCATTGCTCAAGCCCTGGGCCAGCAGGCGGAGTACGTCGAGCTCGCGCTCGCTGAGCGCAGCCAGGGTGGACGAGTCAGGCGAAGCGGGTTCCTGCCGCGCGATGTGGCCCAAGAGTTTCCCGGCTACGTTGGGGTCGATGTGGGATTCCCCGGCCGCGGTGCCCTTAACTGCCGCGATCAGTTGATCGCGCGGCGTCCCCTTGAGGAGATAGCCAGAAGCGCCGCCACGGATGGCGTCAAAGACCCATTCGTCGGCGTCGTACGTGGTGAGCACCAGTATCTTGATCGCCGGATACTGCTTGGTGATCTTGCGCGTGGCCTGGACACCGTTCATCACCGGCATCTTGAGATCCATCAGGACGACGTCGGGCTGGCATTGGACGATCTTTTCCAACGCCTCGGCACCATCGTTGGCGATGCCGACGACCTCGATCTCGGGATCGGCGTCCAGAATGGCCTCCAGCCCCTCGCAGACAATCCATTGGTCGTCGCAGATCAAGACACGAATCATCTCTAGCCTCTCTGTTCGGGCGGTTGCGGCAGCTGGTCGACAGCTGTTTCCAGGCGGATGGTCGTCCCGCTGTCTGACTGCGCAGCCACCGATAACGTGCCGCCAATCAAGGCCGCCCTCTCCCGCATCCCCTGCAGGCCAAGCTGCTCCTTTGAATCCACTTCGCCTGACGTAAAGCCCCCCCCATCGTCCGCCACGGCCAGGACCAGCCGTTCGCCACGCTGGTGCAGCGCCAGCGTGACGGTCTTGGCATCGGAGTGCTTGACGACGTTCTCCAACGCCTCCTGGGCGACGCGGTAGTACGTCTGCTCCACGAGGGATGGCAGGTCCTCCAGGCCCTCAGAGATGTCGAGTTGCAGCTCCAGCCCGCCTCGCTCGGCGGCGTTCTGCGCCAGGTGCTGCACGGCCATGGCCAGGCCTAGGTCGTCCAGGGGCGCGGCCCGCAGGTCCTGCAGTGCGCGTCGCGTCTCGTCCAGGCCGGTGCGCGCCGTGTCCAGGGCGTTGGTCAGCATCCGACGCGCCTTGGGTCGTCGGGGCTGCCACACTGACGACAGGGCGTCGAGCTGGACCGTCAGCCCGCTCAGGGTGTGGGCCAGCGTATCGTGCAGCTCTCGCGCCAGCCGGTTCCTCTCGCGGCTGATCGCGAGCTGTTCCTGCGTGGCGGCGTAGCGAACGAGCTTGCGGTTGGCCGCGGCCAGTTCCTGGCGCTGGCGGCGCTGCTCGCCAGCCAGAAACGAGACGATGTAGCCGATCGCCATCAGCACAACCGTTCGTGCAACCAGATTCCCGGCGTCGAACCAGACGTTCACGGCCCGTGTCCATCTCAGAAACTGGAGTATGCCCAGTTCCAGCGCCGCAGCCCCGACGCAGTACCAAATCACCTCGCCAAAGCTGTACTGCCAGGCGGTGAGGATCAACGGGACGGTGAGAAAAGGAAAGATCAGCCACAGGTCCAGGTTCTCGATCGTATGGTAAGCGTTCATCGCATAGGCGCTCAGGATGTAGCGCACCTGCACGATTGGCGAGACTGCTGCCACAAAGACGGCGATGGGAAAGTACCAACGCCCCAGTTTCCGCTGGCCCCACGGCCAATAAAGGTAGCCAAACAAGAACGTCGCCTCGAGCACGTACAACCCGGCGGTGAGCAGGATCTCTTTTTCAATCGTCACCCCAGCCCAACCCAGCGTGACGAATCCCGTCAACAGCAGCGCCGCTGTCCGGACGACGACGTATGCCCGAAAGATGGGCAGTAACCCGGGCTCCAGATGCTGCCTTTTCATATCTGCCATAATAGCACGGTTCCCCCGCTTTGACCACTGACTGGAGGCATATTGGCATGTTACTCGTGTCATATCGCAGGGAGGGCGCGTGATGATGGAGAGCATTGTGGAGCGTGACCCCCAACACTAACCCCAATCTCCTGCTCCTGTTATACTGAGAGTGAAAGGACCGGACTGATTAGCAGATGCTACGACGCACTTGGGCCGTGATCCAAAAAGAACTGACACAGATGCTGCGGGATCGGAGCACGTTGGTAATCTTGCTCCTGATGCCCGTCTTGCAGTTGATCCTTTTTGGCTTTGCAATCAACACGAACATCGATCACATTCCCACCGTGGTTGCTGACCAAAGCCTTGACGCCGCCAGCCGTGCCTACGTGGAGGCGATGGAGAATTCCTCCTACTTTGACATCGTCGGCTACGTTGCCAGCGACAGCGAGGTGACCCGCGCCATCGACAGCGGAGAGGCGCGCGCCGGCATCGTCATCCCGCCGGGCTTTGCGGCGTTGGTGGAACGCGGCGAGGCCCAGGTCCTTTTCCTCGTCGATGGCTCTGACATCTTTACCACGCAGGTCGGGTACGCCGTGGCGGGCGTCGTCGCCCAGATGCACGCCTCCGAGGTGCTGGTGGAAAAGCTCGCCCGCTTTGGCCTGCCAACCGACGGCGGCCTGCCGATCGACACGCGCACCCGCATCCTCTACAACCCCGATTTGGAACAGATGCGCTTCAGCATTCCCGGCATGGTGGCGCTGCTGCTGCAGACGCAGAGCATCGCCCTCACCGCTGCCGCTGTCGTTCGCGAGCGCGAGATCGGCACCATCGAGCAGCTGCTGGTGACGCCGATCCGCCCCCTGGAACTCTTGTTGGGCAAGATCGCCCCCAACCTGGCCGTCGCGATGATCAACATGCTGACGGTCGTGGCGTTTGGCGTCCTGGTTTTTGGCGTGCCATTCCAGGGCAGTTTCGGGCTTTTTCTGCTCCTCTCGCTGGTGTACGTCTTTTCGGGGTTGGGGCTGGGGCTGCTGATCTCGACCATTGCCCGGAATATGACCCAGGCCCAGCAAATCATCATGCTGGTGTTGATGATGGGCGTGATCCTCGGCGGCTTTATGTTCCCCCGCGCGTCGATGCCCGTGGTTCTGCGCGGTCTCGGCAACCTGTTCCCCCTCACCTACTTTATCCCCATCTCGCGCGGGATCATCGCCAAGGGGATTGGCGCATCTCAGCTGTGGGGCAACATCGCCGCCCTCCTGGTCTATTGTATCGCCATTATGGCCGCCGCGGTGGGGTCGTTCCGCCAGCGGTTGGACTGAGGCCGGGGGAAAATCAATGTCCATTCGTCTCAAACGGATCGGCGCCATTATGCGCAAAGAGATCATCCAGACCGTGCGGGACTGGCCGACACTACTGCTCGTCCTGCTGCTGCCCGTCATTTTACTGACCCTCTTTGCCTTCCTGGGCAACATGATGTTGGAGCACATGCCGACCGCCGTGGCCGACCTGAGCCAGGATCGCCGCAGCGTCAGCCTCATCGATGCGTTGGAGGTCTCGGGTTTTTTCGACATCGCGCTCTACCTGGAGAGTGAGGAGGCGGTGATCCAGGCGATTGACGGGGGAGAGGCGATGGTCGGCGTGGTGATCCCGCCGGATTTCGCCGCGCAGGTCGAGCGCGGCACGGCCCAGGCGCTGATCATTATCGACGGGTCGGATTCGTTTATCGTGCAGTCGGCCTACAACACTGCCGGTGCCGTCGCCCAGATGCACGCGATGGAGATCGTCCTGGAAACGGCCGAGCGGATGGGCATGGGCAGCATGGGACGGCTGCCGATCAACACAGCGACGCACATTCTCTACAACCCCAACATCGACGGCATGATCTTTTTGATCCCCGGCGCCGCGGCGATCCTGCTGCAGATGCTGACGGTGGGCCTCACGGCCCAGACCGTCGTGCGCGAGCGGGAGCTGGGCACGATGGAGCAGATACTCGTCACGCCGGCCCGCCCAATCGAGATCATCATCGGCAAGCTGATCCCCGGCATCACCATCACCCTGTGCGACCTGGCCATCATCCTGCTGATGGGGGTGTTTGTCTTCAAGGTACCGTTTCAAGGATCGGTTCTCCTCTTTGGTCTGCTGTCGTTGGTTTTCATCGTCTCGGGCCTGGCCCTGGGGCTGCTGCTCTCTACCGTGGGCAACAGCCAGCGGCAGGTGCAGCAGTTCGTAATGATCCTGGTGATGCTGGGGATGCTGCTGACAGGCCTGATCTACCCCCGTTCGACTATGCCGCCGCTGGTGCGGGCCGTCGGCGACCTGATCCCGGCGACCTATTTCACCCGCATCGCCCGCGGCATCATCACCAAGGGGGTCGGGTTCCACTTTGTTTGGCAGGACGTCGTCGTGCTCGTCGTCTATGGAGTGCTGGCGGTCGTCATCGCCGCCAAGACGTTTCGGAGACGGTTGGATTGAGCGGCGCAGAGCGGATCGCAATTTCGACCCGCGAATTGGTCAAGCAGTTCAAGACCAGGGCGGGGACGGTGACAGCCGTCGACAGCGTGACGCTGCAGGTGCGGCGCGGTGAGACCTACGGCCTCATCGGGCCGGACGGCGCGGGCAAGACGACCACGACGCGCGTGATCCTGGGCCTGCTCAAACGGACGGGCGGTGAGAGCGAGGTGTTGGGCTACGACTCGATGCGCGATACCTACCAGATCCGCGATCGGGTCGGCTATATCGCCCAGCAGTTTTCCCTGCCCCCCGACCTGACGGTGATGGAGAATATGCGCTTCTTTGCCGATATCCAGGGCGTGAGCGCCCGGAGACAAAAGACGCGCATCCCCGAACTGCTCGAGTTCGCCGGCCTGACCCCGTTCACCAAGCGGCTGGCGGGACGGCTCTCCGGGGGAATGAAAAAAAAGCTCGCCCTGGCCTGCAGCCTGGTCCACGAGCCGGAGGTGGTGCTGTTGGACGAACCGACGCTGGGCGTAGACCCGGTCAGCCGCCGCGAATTCTGGAATCTGCTGGGCAACCTGCGGGCGGAGAAGGGGCTGACCATCTTTGTCTGCACGCCCTATATGGACGAGGCCGAGCGCTGTAACTGGGTCGGACTGCTCTACGAAGGCAGGCTGGTAGCCCAAGATACGCCAGATGCAATCAAGCAGATGGTGCCGGGCCGGCTGCTCGAGTTCGTACCCTCCCCGTTCCTCCCCGCCAAAGAGCGGGTCAGCGAGATCGAGGGGGTGCTGGAAGTGCAGACGTACGGCATTATGCTGCACGTCTTTGTGGACGACCCTGAGCGGCGCCGGCGCGAGATCGAGGATGCGCTCCGCACGGCAGAGATCGCCTGGGAGGGCATGCGCGAGATCGAGCCGCGGATGGAAGAGGCCTTTATCAGCCTGATCGGGAGGCAGTCGGCATGAACACGGCGCGCACAGCCGCAGATCATCCCGTCGTAGTTCAGAACCTGACCAAGCGGTTTGGCCGCTTTGTCGCGGTCGATGACGTCAGCTTCTGCATCAATCGCGGCGAGGTCTATGGCTGGCTGGGTCCCAACGGCGCGGGCAAGACGACGACGATCCGCATGCTGCTCGGCTTGCTCAAGCCGACGTCGGGCGCGGTGCAGGTGTTGGGCTACGACCCGGCGCGGGAAGCCAAAAAGATGCAGGAACACGTCGGGTACATGTCCCAGCTCTTTACGCTCTACAACGACCTGACCGCCCACGAGAACATCCGTTTCTACGGGCAGGCCTATGGGCTATCCGGCGCGCGGCTGAGGCAGCGCGAGCAAGAGATTCTCGAGATGGCGGGGCTGCGCGGGCGCGAGCATACCCTCACCGCCGAGCTGTCTGGCGGGTGGAAACAGCGCCTGGCGCTGGGCTGCGCAATTGTCCACCACCCGGCAGTCGTTTTCCTGGACGAGCCCACGGCGGGCGTCGACCCTATCAGCCGCCGCCAGTTCTGGGACCTGATCTATGGCATGGCCGGGGAAGGGGTGACCGTGCTGGTCACCACACACTATATGGACGAAGCCGAGCTCTGCCAGCGCGTGGCCTTTCTCAGCGAAGGAAAGCTCATCGCCCTGGATACGCCCGCCCAGCTCAAGGCGACCCAGATGCGCGGTCACGTGCTCGAGATCAACTGCTCTGACCCTGAACAGGCGATGCAGGTGCTGCAGGCCGCGCGTGCCCGCGGGCAGATGCTCTTTGACGAATTGGCCTTCTACGGCGCACAGCTGCACGCCGTGGTCCCCGACGCGGAGGCATTCAAGCAGCCCATCCACGCCTTGCTGCAAGATGAAGGGGTCGAGGTTCACGACATCGTCTGGATCGCCCCGACGTTGGAGGATGTCTTTATCTCGTCGGTCCGGCCGGCGGGACAGTAGGTAACCCATCCCTGGCCCCCGCCGGATCTGCCGATCCGGCAGGAGCCAGGGCAGGATACATTTGAATCGTAACTGCTCAGCCGGTCGCCCCTGGATCCAAGTCCAGAAAAGGGGAGGGTGTGGGTGCCGGCACCCACATTTTCCCCCTTCTCTGGCACGGGGGAGCATCCGGGCGGGCAGCCTGAGCAGTTACCTTGAATCTGTAATTTAGGGCCTGGATCGACAGATCCAGGCCAAGCAAAAGAGTGCAATTCTTTGCTTTCGAATCGTTGGCTAGATAGTCACCATAGGAGGTTCGCAATGGACAAGTTGAAACGTTTTGCACAGCAAGTGATCCGTCGCAAAAAAACCCGCCGCATCGTGGTCGGGCTGGCGGCCCTGCTGGCCCTTGCCGGGGTGATCGTCCAGCAGGCCTGGGCAGCATCCCTGCGGCAGGAAGGGGGCGGGGAGGTTCTCCAGGCCTCGGGTATCATCCAGGTGGAGACGGTGGCGGTCGCCAGCGAGCTGGGCGGCCGCGTGGCCGAGATTCCGGTGAGCGAGGGCGACCGGGTCGCTGCCGGCGACCTGCTGGTGCAGTTGGACACGACGCTTCTGGACGCTCAAATCGAGTCCGCCGAGGCGATGGTCGCCCTGGCCGAGGCGGGGTTGGCCCAGGCGCGGGCCGGTGCCCGTTCCGGGCAGGTGGCGGTGGCCGAGGCCCAGCTGGCCCAGGCCGAGGCGGGGCGGGTCGCGGCCCAGCAGGCAGTCAGTGACACGCTGGCCCTGGTCGAGAACCCCCAGCACATTGCCTTGCAGATTGCCGTCACGCAGGCCCAGCTCGAGGCCTCCCGGCACCAGTTGGCCCAGGCCATGGCGCTCGAAGACGGCGTCGAGATTGGCAAGGAGGCGTTCGAAGCGGCCTACGCCGAATGGAATGGCGGGGGGCGCTACCGCTTCCTCGTCTCCAGCGGCACGCTGGAAGAGCTGATCGAGCAACTCCCTCCAGAGCTGCGGGATCTGTTCCCCGAGGACATGGAAATCCCCGACCTGGAGATGGGCGACTATTTCGTCGGCGATTGGGAGCTGGTGATTACGACCGCAGGGTACGAGCTCTACCGCTGGATCAACATCACCTTTTCACTCGAGCAGCAGCTGTTGCCCAACTACTGGTGGCAGGCGTGGGTCGGGGTCAATGCAGCGAACGCCCAACAGGAGGGCCTGGAGGCCCAACTGGCCTATCTCTATGCCGGACAGGAGCACCCGCGGGAGCTAGAGGCTGCGGCAGCCGAGGCCGCGAGCGCGCTCGCCCAGACCGAGGCCTACGTGTTGGCGGCCCAGGCTCAGGCGGACGCGTTGCGGGCCGGCGCCAGCGACGAGCAGATCGCTGCCATGGAAGCCCGCCTCGCCCAGGCGCAGACCGGCCTGGAGGCGTTTTTGGCCCAGCAGGATATGCTGGCTATCGCCTCGCCGACCTGCGGCACTGTGGTGGATGTCTTGATTCATCCTGGAGAGGTGGCTTTCCAGGGCGCTTCCCTGGTCACGATTGCCGATCTGGACGAGGTCGTCCTGACCGTCTATGTGCCCGAGAACCGGATCGGCCAGGTCGCCGTCGGTCAGCCCGTTTCCGTGTCGGTAGACAGCTTCCCGGAGCGGGTGTTTGCAGGGCAGGTGAGCCGCATCTCGGACCGCGCCGAGTTCACGCCACGCAACGTCGCGACGGCCGAGGAGCGGGTGAACCTCGTCTTTGCCGTCGAGATATATATCCCCAACGGCGACGGCGCGTTGAAACCGGGCATGCCCGCCGACGTCGTTTTTGAATAGGGAGGAGGAAGAGATGGTGAGTCGATGGTATGCTCTGTTATTGGCTGCGCTGATCCTCGTGCCGCTTGCCAGCGGATGCCAGACAATCGTGCAGGCCGCCGGCGATGCGCCCCTGACCGCTTCGGGGACGATCCGTGCCGCAGAAGTGCGCGTCGCCGCGGAATCGGGAGGCCGCATCCTGGAGGTGCGCGCCCAACCGGGCGAGCCGGTCGCGGTCGGCAACGTGCTCGTCGTTCTGGACGCGACGCCCTGGCTGATCCAGCTCTCGGTGGCCGAGGCGGCGGTTGCCACGGCGCGAGCCGACCTGGCCGTGATCCTGGCTGGCCCGCGCGCGGAAGAGATCGACGCCGCCCGGGCGATGTTGGCCGTAGCTGAGGCGGAGCGGGACCTGGCGCTGGAGAGGTGGCAAGATGCGCTGGCCGAGGTCGAGGATCCCCGCGAGATCCAGGCGCAGATCATCCAGGCGCGCACGCAGGTGGCGCTGGCGGCGCAGGGGACCGAGCTGGCCGAGGCAAGCCTGGCCCGCGAGCAGTTGGTGCGCGACCAGACCCCGGCGGGCTCTGTAGAGCGCCGCGTTGCCGACATGCAGGTCCTGGCAGCGGAGGCGGCATTGGCCGCTGCACAGGCCGACGAGCGCACCGCGCAGACCCTGCTGAGCCGGCTTGTGGCGATCCGGGACGAGCCGCTCGGTTTCATCGCCCAGGCGAACGCGGCCGAGGGCGCGTACCGGGTAGCAGAGCAGGCGGCGGCGGTGGCCCGGGCGCAGCTGGACGACCTGTTGGCGGGTCCCACGCCGCAAGAAACCGCCGTCGCCGAGGCAATGGTGCGGCAGGCAGAGGCCGAGGCCGACGTGCTCCGCGTTCAGGTCGAACAGTGCACCATCACCAGCCCCATCGACGGCGTCGTGATGAGCCAGGCGCTGAGGGTGGGAGAGATCGCGCCCCCGGCGGCGACGATCCTGACGCTGGCGGACCTCGACGAGGTGATCCTGGCGGTCTATGTGCCGGAGAACCGCATCGGACAGGTGTACCTGGGCCAGGCTGTGCAGGTGACCGTCGACAGCTTCCCAGGCGTGGCCTTTGATGGATGGGTGACCCGCATCGGCGATGAACCCGAGTTCACGCCGCGCAACGTGGCGACGGCAGAGGAACGGCTCAACACTTTTTACGCGGTCGAGATCCAGCTGCCGAACCCGGCGGGCCTGCTCAAGCCAGGCATGCCCGCCGACGCGGCGTTCTGAGTGATCAGCCTGGGTGCGCGGGTTACCACGCGCAAGGGCGCAGCTCTGGCCGAGCTGCGCCCTTGGTATTGATCCCGTCCGAACGGCTAGCGACCGCCTCGCCTGCCGCCCGGCCCGCCCGCACGGCTGCCCAGTCCAGCATCCGGCATGTAGGCGCCATCGCCATCAGCGCAGCTCGAAAAGGCCGGCAGATGGCTGTACTCTGACGCCTCGCTCAGTCGGGTAAAGACCCGCACAATGTCCGGGTTATCGACCATTGAGAAAAGCTGGTTGTAAAGTGCCGCATTGTCGATCTCGGCCTGTGCGCCGGCGACACAGGCGTCGACGACAACATCAAAAGCCGGCGTGTTGCCGAGCCACTCGTTCTCCGGAACCTCCAGGCCGTAGCGGTCAAAGAGCCGCTCCAGGGCAGCAATGTGCTGCTCCTCGGCCCGGGCGATGGAGACAAAGGGGGCGACCTGGCCAAACTGGTCCATCACGCCCAGGTAGGTCGCCAGGGCCTTGTACTCGTCGTCGAGCGCCATCAGCAGGGCTTGTTCCTCCTCAGGGTCGAGGGTGCCATCGCTGTAGATACTGGAACCATTCCCATTCGACCCACCGCGCCTGTCGGCGAACCCGCTTGTGGCGCGTCCTTTCTCCCCAGGACCCCCCTGTGCCAAAGCAACCTGCGGCACCAGGGCGGCAATTAACACCAAAGAACCAACGACACCGATAACAATCTTCCACTTGTTCAACATCTTGTACCTCCAAAGATTTACTGGGCATTTGCCCCATTTGACCGAACCGTCTCAGTATGCGGAGTATACTGCAAAACCGCGAAGGGTTCGTGAAGGCAAGATGTGAGTTGTGTGAAGGTTTTTCTCACCTAGCCCCACGGCCACCAGGCATGCAGTAGATGGCGCGGATGAAACGTTTCCGCTGAAATCAAAAAATCACCATTCCCCTCTTCCCCCTTGTTCAACATCTCATACCTCCAATACAGCCTGGGAAAATTGCTATTTGACAGCTTGGAGTAGAGACGGTACACTTGGGAATGTGGCATGTCAAAGGAGTAATCAGTGGCTAACTCGACAATGGCACATTTCAACATTGGATGCTCTACCGCAGTGGGGGAAGGGGGAAAA
>JAFGEI010000067.1 GCA_016931695.1 Anaerolineae bacterium
CCATAAACGAAACTGCACCGGACCCCAATCGAAGCTCCGCTCGACGGATCGCTGGTGCAGAAACGGTGCTGGTAGCCCCAGGGGGATACCGGTCCAATTACCGCAGTTGCCCCGGCTCTGCTTCACAATCCCGCTAGAACACAAGGAGAAAACCTCGTGACCGCGGCCGCGATACGCCGCGGCGCTATCGCTTGCCCGGAAAACCGGGAACGGCATCGGTTGTTAACCGGCCACAGTATAGCACAGGCCGGCGTGCTTGGCAAAAAGATCAGGCATGGTGTCTTTGTGGTGAGTAATTCGGCAATGTTGGATTCGGGGCCTACCTCTCCCCACCCCCGCCCGCCTGCGGCGGGCACCCCCTCCCCCCTCCACGAAGTGGAGGGGGGAGGGGGCAGGGGGAGAGGGGAGGCGGGAAAGACGAATCTAACACTGTCGAGGTAAATACTCCAGTGGTTGATTGACGGGGACACACCCCGAGGAGCACGGCAAAGGTGGCTGGCGAACGGCACGAAACGTGGGAATCTCCCCTCGCCCTGCGCTATGGTTACGAGGTCCTCGACCATGGTTTTACCGCCGTGCCCAACATCCTCCTGCAGGCATACCGCGACTTGGGGCTCGACGACCAGGAGGCGATGTTTGTCGTCCACCTGCTCACGCGGAAGCGCGAAAAGCAGGACCTCTCCTTCCGCCTGGCGGATCTGCCGATGACCTGCTCCGCCAAGACCCGCAAACGCTGCTTGCAGAGTCTCCGGGACAAGGGACTCGTCTTTACCCGGCGTATCTACCAGCCGGGATTCCCCGCCCGCATCCGCCACATCGAACTGGACCTGACCAACCTCTTGCACAACCTGGTCCGCTGGAGCCAACGAGAAGAGGACGCAGGGCCGTTCGTGATCACGTTGACTCCCGATGTGGCGCAGCGAGTCGCCGCGGGGCACTATCACTTTGTCCCGGCGATCTGGGAAGCGCGGGCCCGCGAACTGTTGGCCGCCGCTACAGTACCGGCCCAAATTGGGCCGGTACAGGAGACCACCCCAGTACCGGCCCAAAATGGGTCGGTACTGGCCCCAGTACCGACCCAATTTGACCCTGCCCCGAAAGATGACCTTGCAGGAGACACCGGTCGGCTCTTCGAGCCTCCCGGTGGGCCGCGCGGCGGCCAACCGGCTCGAATCTCCCCACTCTCTTCAGGTTCTGCGGACAACCCCTCGGAAGCCGCGGCTTTCCGGACACGGCCGTCGAGTAGACCTGCGGTCCCGGAAGCCGTCAACGCCGCGCCGCCGCATGGTATGCTGGCCGGCCGCGCTGCCAGGGAACCATTGCCCGCCGAACCGCTGCCGGTCCGTCGGCAGCGGGTGCTGGAGGATCTGCGCCGGGCCCAGGGAAAACCCCGGCGGGAAGTCGCGATTTTGACCCAGAACGTGGCCGCGGTGCTGGGGCTGGACGGCGGCCGGCGCGTCATTCCCGAACGCAACGACTACGGCCGCGTCGGAGCCCTGGCCAAGCGTTTCGGAGCGGAGGAGGTCTGGGCGACGGCCTGTCGCATCGCCGGTCTGGGGATCGACGGGGATGCCCTCGCCTACCTGCAGCGCTGCCTGGAACAGGAAGCGACGCCGCAAGAGCGGGCGGAGCAGCCGGAGAGGTCTCGAAAACCAGCCGGGCGTGCCCCTGCCTGTACCCCAGCGCAGGAGCAATCGTCGGACGCACGGGCAAAATCCACTGCGGATCCGGGGTTAGTGGCGCCACCCCCGGAGGTGGCGACCGCCTTGCCCAAACGCCGCTTGCCCTGGTCCGCCGGAAACGGCCAACAAGGGCTGGGCCAGATCGTGCTCGGCGCCGGCTACTTGCACCCCAACCAGCCGCCCGAGCGCAGCACCTACATCGCCAACCTGGTCATGGACATCAGCCTGCAGTTTGGCGACACCGAGCACTATCGCGAGAACGACGCCCAGGCGCACAATCTGTGGCGGGCCTCCGGATTGGATGATCAGGCGTTTGTGCAACTCGTCTACCAGGCCCGGGATACGGCGTTACGATTGGCCGGGGCGCGCAACCGGATGGCCTACTTTTTCACCGTGCTGCGCCACCTGGTCCAGCCGGACGCGGTGGCGGCCGGCGGCCCTACTGATGAAAGGGGCACACGATGATCGTTGCTATTGCGAACAACAAGGGCGGGGTGGCGAAAACTACCCTGGCCGTGCATTTCGCCACCTGGCTCACGATGCAGGGAAAGAAGGTCCTGCTCCTGGACCTGGACACCCAGGGCAGCGTGGCGCGCTTCCTGGGTTTGCCGCCAGGCGACGAGCTGGCCGAGCTGTTCCACGCCGTCCTCAACCTGAGCCCGGCGCGCCGGCCGCCCCTTCGATCGTTTCTCACCGGGGTAGCCGGGTACCAGGACCTCGTCGTGATCCGCGGCTGGGGCCGGTCGGCCGACCTGGAAGCCATGCTCACGACCAACGCCGCGCGGGCCGGCGGCAGCCGAACGGTGGCCGGCGTCGCCGCCGACGTGCTGCGGGAGACCCTGGCCCTCATCATCAACGTCGCCGAGGTAGTGATCGACACCGGACCCTACGCCGGCACGCTCCAGCAGGCGGCGCTGCTCGTCGCCGATCACGTTTTCGTGCCGGGGGTGCCCGAACCGGCGACCGACGCCGGCGTCCTCGACATCGCCCGGCGGCTGCGCGAGGTGCACCGGGGCATCACCGGCCTGATCCCGACCAAGATTGTCAGCAGCCACATCCACGAGGCGACGATCGCCAGCTGGCAGCGGGCCCTCCCCAACATCGTCTACTACGACCCGCCCCACCGGCTGCACGGACTGCCGCGCCGGGTGATCTGGGGCGAGATCGTCGGCTACGGGCGGCCGATCTGGAATATCAGGCCGAAAGAATGGTCCGTCCGTCGGGCCGTCCACGAGGCGGCCACCGAGATGGAAACCGTCGTGCGGAGAATGGCCTATGACGCGGAGATTGGCAGTCACTGAGGACGAGGACCAGAAGCCCCGGCAGTTCGACGCCGAGTGGGCCCAACTATTGGAACAGGGAGAGGCGCCCGAGGTAGCCGGCCGCACGGCCGCCGAAGCCCAGCGCAGCGCGCGGCGTGTTGCCGCCGGCGGCCGGCGCCTGATGCCCAGCGAGCTCCGGCGCCGCGAACGCCGGGTCGGCGGGCGGCTGCCGGTCGCACTGGTGCAAGACCTGCGGCGCATCTGCCAGGAGTGGGACGGGGAGAACCGGATCAGTTCCTACGTCCTGGAACGGATGATTGGCACAGTGATTGGACTGTACCGGGCCGGCCGGCTGGAACTGGTCCAGGAAACTGTTCCGACCGCCGGCCGGGGGAGCAGGACGCCAGCGAACGGCGGAACGCCTGCCGAACAAGCGCCCGCCGTGGCCGGCTCTCGGATGCCCAAACAGGCCATCTGTGCCACCCTGCGCCGCGAGACCGTGGCGGAACTGCGCCGCATCAGCCAGGAGCTGGGGCACACTACCGGCCCGACGACCATCGCTGCCGCCGTGCTCGAGCTCCTCCTCAGCACCGCCGTCAGTCTCTACGACCAGGGGTTGCTCTACCTCACCGAAGAGGAGGCCACGACGGTCCGCCATCGTTTGGTCTGGAAACCGCGGCCGGCGGAGGAGATTGCGTGAACGGGCTCCGGTGCGCTAACAGCCGGTTCACCAGGCCGCTAACGGGGTGGTAACGGTACGCTACGCTGCGCTAACGGGCAAGATCACGGTTTGTTAGCGCACCGGTTACAAGCGCGGCCCTACGATGGTCTGCCAACGCGAAAAACAAGTATCGAGGCATAAGAGTACCCCCAGGTGGGAAAACGTGCCTGCGGGCTCCCTGGTGAATGTTGAGCGCAAAGAGCGGAGGTGCCGTAATGGCTGTCAGCCGGGTCAACCGAAGAGAGGTAGCGCCAGCCAAGTCACGGCCGGCACAGTTCGAGCACGCGGGGAACGGGGTGGATACGGAAAGCGTACCGGGGGTGCTCTGGCTGCTCGTGTTGATCGTCCCCCTGCTGGTCGGCTGTACCGTGCTCGTGCCGGTGAACGGCAACGCGGCCTTGACCTGCGGGGCCGCCGCCGGCGCGGTGGTCATCGCCTGGCCCTGGTTTCGCCTGTACCGGGCGATGCGGGAGCACGAGCGCGCCTACCCAGAAGAGCGGCAGCGGCCGTGGTGGCAGCGCTGGCCGTGGGGCAGTCCACCGGTGCCGCAGCCCCAGACCGTGGTAGACCGGTTCTTTGCCGGCCTGGGGATAGTCGGCGGTATAGGCCTGGGTCTGCTCGTCCTGGCCTGCTTGAGTGGGCTGTTTTAGCCGAGGAGGAGGCGATGCGCGGCTGGCTCTGGACGGTGCTGGTCATTGCGGTCGTGGGTCTGGCGCTCCTGGCCGGCTGGCTGTTGAACGAGCGGGCGCAAAACGATCCTCGCCGTTGGGCTGAGGCGGAGATGATGCGGATGGAAACCCAACGCCAGCAAGCGGAGGCCGCTTACTTTTTGCCGCTCCAGGTGGCGCTTTATGCCGGTCTGGCGGTGGTCGGCGTCGGCGCGGCCGGCCTGCTGGCCTGGGCCGGCTACCTCTACGCGCGCCGGCGGGCCCAAACGATCTACCCCGACCGGCACGGGGTGCTGCCGGCCGTGATTCTGCGGCCGGGGGAGATGCTGGTGGACGCCGGCGCGCTGGCCGGCCCGCTGGTGGTGGGCGCGGCCGGCCCGGAATACCGCCTGCCGCCGGCGGCCGTCCCGCAGCTCCAGGCGGGGGCCAACCAGGGCGCGGCGCTGACCCGCACGATGCGGGCCTGGGCCACGCACCCGGCCGGACCAGGAACGCGCCCAGCCACTACCGGCGCGCCGTTCCTGGCCTTACCGCCGGCGCATACATTCCCGCCGGTGGAGCAACTCACCGGGGACGAAAACGAGATCCTGCGGTTGTTGGCGGAGGGGCGGGAATAGAGGCGTGGGGTGGGCCTGCCCCTCCCCGCCCCCGCCGCCGCGCGTTCTGCGAACGCGCTGGCGGCACCCCCTCCCCTCCCCACTACGTGGGGAGGGGAGGGGGTAGGGGGAGAGGAGGGGAGGGAAAACCCTTTTCACCCTACCCCCCAACCAACCCACGGAGGCGCCTATGCCGCACGACAATGGCTCCGCCCAAACCAACGACGGTCCCACCTGCCTGGTAGCGCTCCTGGCGCCTTTCCTGGTGCTCTGCACCATTGTCGGCTATGCGACACTCGACGGTGGCGGCATTACGCAACATGACGAGGAGACGGGCGTCGTCCAGGTCTTGACCTGGCATGGGTGGGAACCGGCAGGCGAGCCGGCCCGGCAGTTATCCGCCCCGCCGGTCCCCGCTTCCGGCAGAGCCGACCCGCCGCCCGTGCCTCTGCCGACGACGCGGCCCGCGCCAACGGTGATCCTGGCCGAGCCCACGATCGCCGCCGCCCTCGCGCCGGCGGCCGGTGACGGGACCACGAGCCGGTATACCGGATACAGTGTTGTGGAGCCGCCCCCGGCCACGCCGGTGGCCCCAGTCGGTCTCTCGCCGTGGACACTGCTGGGTTGGATCCTGGTGATCCTGGTGCCGGCGGCGCTGCTCGTCGGGATCGGGCTGGCGGTGCACCGCTATCGGACCACGGCCAGGCGGCCGCTCCCCGATGAAGCTGGCCCAGTGGCACCGGCCGGGGCGCTCCCCGTCCACGTGGTTGGGGATGCTGCGGCCGAACCAAACCAACAGTCTGTCGATCCCTCGGAGGCAAGCGCCCCGCCGGCCGCACCCGAGCGCACGTACATCGCCGACTTCCTGAGTGCCGAACGGGTCCTGGAAGCGCTGGCGGCAGGAGGAACCCATGACGCTCCGGTTTGTGGATGAGGACCTGGACCGGCTCACGACCCTGGTCGTGACGACGCTTGCCAAGTGCGGCCAGGCCCGCGAGTGCCAGGATGGGCACGTCCAGACGGTGGCCATCGGCCGGCGCGGCCTCACCCCCAGCGGGATGTTCCTGCTGAAGGTAGACACCGAGCGCCTGCCGCGCGGGGTGTTTGTGGAGAACCTGGTCAGCCCCCGCATCGTGCACCAGCTCGCCGCGGTCACCCACCACCCGGTGGACGTGCTCAACACCACCGGCGTCACCTACGTGATCCACCTGGGCGCGCCCGGCGGCCGGCCGGCCCTGCCCCGGTCGGCGCGGCTGCAGGACGTCTTGCCGGCCCACCCGGGCACGCCCCTGGCCTTTCCGCTGGGCGTGGGGCCAGACGGTCCGGTGTGGGGCGACCTCGCCGGCCACTACCTGGTGGGCGGGGAGACCGGCGCGGGCAAGACCACCTTTCTCCTGGCGACCCTGCTGGCCCTGACGGCAACTACATCGCCGGCCGAGCTGCAGCTGGTCGTCGTGGACCCCAAGGCGGTGGATTTCGCCGCCCTGACCGGCGCGCCGCACCTGGCCCGGCCGATTGCCACCGAGGTGCCCGCGGCAGCCGAAGCCGTGGCCTGGCTGGTCGAGCGGCTGGAGGAACGCCGGCGGCTCTTTCTCCAGGCCCTGGCCCGCGACCTGGACGGCTACAACCGACGAGCAGTGGAGAAACTGCCTTACCTCCTTGCTGTCGTGGACGAGGTGACCGACCTGGCGCTGCAGGCCGGGGTCAAGAGCCGGTTCTACCGGGACCTGGTGCGCCTGAGCAGCATCGGCCGTTCCTTTGGCCTCCGGCTGATCCTGGCCACGCAGAACCCCAAGGCCGAGGTGCTGGACACGCTGATCAAGGGCAACCTGGCAGCGCGGATCGCCTTCCGGGTGACCACGCCGGAGCACAGCCGGGTGATCCTGGGGCAGAGCGGGGCGGAGAAACTGCCGCGGATTCCGGGGCGGCTGCTGGCCCGCCTGGGCGACGGCCGCTTGCAGGAGCTGCAGGGGTACGGCGTGACCGAGGAGGAACTGGCAACCTTGGGGCGGCCGGCCGAGCCCCTGGCGCTGCTGGATGCGGAAACCAGAGCGATGCGGCAGCACGCGCTGGAACAGTTGAGCGGGCGGTTTCCGCAGGACGAGCTGATGGCGGCCGGCTGGACCCGCCCGCAGTACCGTCAAGCCGTGGTCAAGCTGCGGCAAGCCGGCCTGCTCGAAGGCGGTCCCGGCGTGGCCTTGACGGTGCATTGACGGCATCTTTTCCTACTTTGACCGGCTTGACGCCTTGACGCTTTGACGCGGCTGACCCTACCCGGCGAGGTGTTTGGGCCGGAGCAATCGTTCACCCAAGTCCAAGAGGCCAAAGGACACAAAGTACAAATGGACAACACTGTTGAGCAACTCCCACTTGCGCTGCGCTCTTACTGGACGCCGATCACCATCTTGACGACGGCATTCCTCCTGTTCACCCTGGGGCTTTCCGGCCTGCGCGTCCACGAGGCGGTTGCGGCGCGCGATCCCAACACTCCGCTCCTGGCAGTGGCCCTGGCCTCTGGCATCGAGGGTGCGGCCGGCCTGGCGGCTTACCGCGTCCTCCAACTGCGCCGGCGCGAGCAGCCGCTGCCCCGCTACCTGGTGAGCGGGCTGCTCTTTTTCGTCCTCCTGGCGGCGGCGGTCCACCTGGACCATGCGCTGCGCTACGCGCATCCGGCGTTCACGAATCCGGTTTGGCTGGCCTGGATCTGGGAGCTCGTTCTGAATCTGCTGCTGGCCCTGGCCTACCCTTCCGGCCTGCTGTTGGTGGGCGAGGTGCTGCCCGAACATCTCCGTACAATCGATGCGGAGAACGCGGCTCGACGCCAAAGGCACGAAGAAGAAAAGGCCGCCGCGCAGGAGCGCGAGCGTGCATTGTGGAGTGCGCAGCGAACTACCGCCGCCCCACCGGCTGAAGCATCTCCACAACTGGCTGCTACGCCGGAGCCGCCGTCTGACGAGTGCGTGCGGGGTTGGTTGGAAATCTGGGACCGCGCCGGTGCGCAAGCCTTTGACCTCGAGCTGGTGCAGCAAGTCTTTCCGGCCACGGCCCATCCCTACCTGACAGACGCCGTGCGGCAGGGCCTGCTCCGCCAAGATGGTCGCGGCCGCTACGAGTTCACAGTCCCGGCCAGGTCCGGAATCGCGCCACTCTTGGCCCCGCCGCGGGCCTAAACCCAGGAGGTTCGATGGACGAGCGAAAGGAACGCCTGAGCGAGAAAGCGGCCCGCAAGAGCCCACTGTTGATCAACGCGAAGCGGAATGAGGTCCTGCTGGCCCTGCACTCGGTCCGCTTTGCCCTGACCCGGCACCTGGTCGCGCTGCTGGACCAGCAGCCGTCCAACGCCAGCCGACTACTAGGGCGGCTCTACCGCCACCGCTACGTCGACCGGATGCCGCAGTTGGTGCGCCATGGACCGGGGGCGCCGGCGCTGGTCTATACCCTGGATATCCTGGGGAATGAGTACATCGCCGAGCTGCACGGGACCCCTGCGGAAGACCGCCCGCGGGCCGGCCAGCCCGTCTCGACCTACTTCCTCGAGCACTACCTGGCCATCGCCGACGTCTACGTGGCCCTGCAGATCGCGGCTCGCGTAGCGGGGCTCTGTCTGACGTGGTATAACGAGATCGAAGCAGTGCTCCCATACGTACAGGGGATCGAGGAGCGCAAGTTGTCCCCGGACGCCCTCTTTTGGCTGGCGGGTTCCCAGATACTTACCACACTCGTCTTCCTCGAGGTAGACCGCTCCACTGAGTCGCTCCAAAGGTGGCAGGGCAAACTTGAGACCTACCAGGGCTACTTTGTCTCCCCGACGGGTTTCCAGCGGCAGTTTCGGGAGCGGCCGGCGCGGGTGCTGGTCTTGGTGACAGCGCGCAGTGAAGGGCGGGTCCAATCGCTGCTTCGTCACACCAGGGAGGCGTGGCAAGGCAACTGGGAGCGGCAGTCATTTCGGCTGGGCGTGGCGGTGCACGACCATGGACAGCTCTCGCCCGAGCGGATCCTGACGCTGGATTGGAAAGGACTGGATCAGCGGCCGTTCAAGCTGGTGGAGTAGGGAGAAGAAACCGGGCACCAACCTGGAATCAATCCCCATCCTGCTATGTGAATTTGTTGCCTCTCCGCCCAGCGCCGCCACGGACGCCGGCCTGGGCAGACCTTGGTTTCCGCGCACGATTCTGCCCTGGCTTGTACATAGTTTCACCCACCCGCCACACGGGAGTGATTAGTCGGCCCGCTTGCGCGGCCCGACTAACCACTCCCTCGACCAGCACACATAGTGTGTGTGGTCGGTGGCGGGTGGGTGGAAAATAGGTTTCTGGGAAAAGGTGAGAGTTCTATAGGGTAGGAGGAGAGTGGAGGTAGGGTCGGAGGGTGTTGGTAGATGGAGAAACTGTGAGAGAAGTAGAAGAGTGAGACATAGTAGAGTGGGTGCGAGTAGAGGATAAAGAGTGATCAAGGGAGGTTTGGGATAGAGAGAGTAGTGAGAATATGGTAGGATGTGGGAGAAGGCAAGATCCGTCCGAGGTAAGGGCAGGCCCAGGGAAGGCAGTAGGGAAAAGGCAACGCAGTTGGGTGTGATTGAGAGATGATTGGGAATAGCGATACTGTCACGGCTCAACAGGCAAGCGGAGTTCAGGTGGCCCAGGGGTATGGCGGCAGCCTGGATCAAAGTGGGCGAGTCTGGCAGCGGGCATGGCGCGGTAAAGCAGTGCTGGGGTGCTGATTCGACAGGGGCAGGCCGTCGTGCTATACTGCCAGGTAGACTGAAAGCCTGAGCATCTGATCGAGGATGATCCCTATGCCAGTCCATGTCGCCGTTCGCGCAGCCTATCCGGAGCAGGGCCATTATGACTGGGCGCAGTCACTGGCTGTGTTCCAACCGGTGGGTTTCGTTGAGGTTGCCTTCTACCGGCCGGAATTGTTCCTCGACCAGGTGCAACTGGAAGACGTGGCTGCGCCTTTCAGCTCCCTCGACGTCACTGCCACCTCGATCCACATGGCCCAGGCCCGGGTCGGCGACATCCGCACCTTTGCGGCCGTCCTGCGCAAGACCATCACTCTGGCCCAGCGGTTGGCCTGCCCGCTGATCGTGGTCCATCCCACCAAGGGCCGGCTTACCGAGGTTGGCCCCCAGGTCGAAGCCTACATACAGCCGCTCCTTGCGGACAGCGGTGTTGTGTTGTGCTGGGAAACCTTTGAGGGGAAGCACCGTTTCCTGGCCGGCATTGAGGGGATCGCGGCTTTCTGCGCGGGGCGACTGCACCACGCGGCTTGCTACGACACCTCGCACCTGCACAAGCCGCAGGATGAACTCCTGGTCGACATCGCCCGGTACGGCCGGCCGATCCGCGTCTACCACCTGTCCAACCGCGGCCCCGGCCCGATGCAGCAGCACCTACCGCTGCGCGACCCGGCCGGCGTGCTGGACTTTCGCCAGGTACTGGAAGCCATCGCCCGCAGCGATTTCTCCGGACCGCTCGTGCTGGAGTACCTGCACCCGTATCACGACCAGCTCGTTCCTGATGCGCTGTGGGCGCGGCAACTTATCGCCGGATGACTCGATGGCGTTTGCTGCCGGGCGTTACAGGACCGGCGGTCCCCCGGCGCGACGCGCACCCCGCCGATAGACCGGGGTGACCAATGCCGGCAGCAGCCCATCCGATATCCAGTAGGCCGGCCGCGGCACGGGTGAGGCCGGCTGGGGGCCTCGAGGCTGCGGCCGCGTCGCCGGCAATGCCACCGCGGCGACGGTGAAGCTTTCTCCCTGGGCTTGGGTCAATGCAGCGAGGACCGCGCCGTCCGCCCCTACGACCTGGCCGCAGGGGACAAAGGTATAGGTGACGTGCAGGTGGCGCGTCTGGGGCAGGTAGCGCAGCAGCCGGGGGGCCAGCGGGAGCATGGCCAGCATGCTGGCCATGCCGTTGGGGATAGGGGTGGTGACCGACCCGCAGCCGGTCGAATTGACCACGGGGACGCCCAACCACGCTGCCTGTTGGCGGACCAGCGTATCGAACGTCTGCCGGCCGGCATCCGCAAGGCGGCGGAAGAGCGGCCCCAACTGTTCCACCGTGATCCGGTCTCCGCTGGGGAAATGGTACACCGGCCGGCCGGCGTCGGGCGGGCAGCTGGCGATCAGCAGCAGGTCCACCTGGCCAGCGTAGCGCCGCCACAGCTCGAGATGGGCCACGTCCCAGCAGATCAACATACCGATGGCCCCCAGGTCGGTCTGCGCCACGGTGACGCCGTGGCCCGGGCGAAAGTAGGCCCGCTCCCAGGCCCAGGGGTAGCGCTTGTCGTAGCGCCAGACTCGCCTGTTCGGCGCGCAGAGCAAAAGCGTGTTATAGATGTCGCCGTGGTCCCGGAGCAGCAGCGAGCCGGCCAGGTGGACGTTCAGGCGGCCGGCCGTCGCCTGCAGCCAGGTGGCAGTGGGGCCGTCCCGGGGTTCGGCGCGGCGAAAGTTGTCGTCGTGGTAAGCGTAGCCCAGGTTAAAGAGCTCCGGCAGGACCACCAACTGCGCCCCGGCGGCGGCCGCCGCGGTGACCAACGCCTCGGCCCGCGCCAGGCGCTCGGCCGTCGACGCGGGGTGGGCGTCCATCTGTAGGGCGGCGATTTTGGGCATGGTGGACTCACGATACGGCAGAGGGTCAAACTGTCAAAGTAGAAAGCGACTGTAGGGCTTCCAGGGTGTCCGGAAACTCCCGCACCAACTCGCCCTGGGGTTCAAAATGGTAGGAAACGAATCGTAGTTCGCCACTCCGCTGCTGCCGATTGTAGAAGTAGCAGGCGTTCTGGGCTGTTTCCGGGGAAGGCAGAACCTTGATAAACGGCAACAACGGCAAGGCCCTCCGCTCGTCGGTGACCACCAGGTAGAGTTGCTCTCGCTCGAGCGGGTGCTCGAGTTCGACCACCATGGTCTCGAATGGTGTTCGGTTTCCCATGACCCGTTGCACCGTGCACTGGTATATGCCGGCCGCAAACTCCATTGGCCCTGGCCGAACCAGCGTGTATTGCTCCCAAACCGTTCCGAAAACACCCCGCACCTCTTCCATGTGGGCGGCCAGCATGTCATGGCGCTCGCGCGCCTCCCTGTCGGACACAATACCGCCGTGACCGGTCCAGCTGTTGCGATAGCGGTTGGTCTCGCTCAATATCCGCACCAGGGAACTCGATCCAAGCATCGCCAGGACCTCGCCATTGCTCGTTTGGAACAGCTCTGTGGTCTGCTGGCGCGCCGGCCCCTGTCCGGCCAGCCTACGCAGCACTTTGGCCCAATACCCCGCAATCGCCACCCAGACGCCAAAGGTACTGCGCTCCAAGGACAGGTGTTGTTCGGCCAGGTTTGCGGCCAATGCGGCCCACTCTGCGCGGAACGGCTTCCGCCACGCGTGAAACCCACTCAGCAGGATGGTAGCCATGAATTCGGCCAATGCTTCGAAAAAGTGGAGTGAATCTCCCCACCGCAAGCGGTGGGGCTTCTGAAGGCAAAACCTTGCCCAGCCTGTTACACTGAGCCGGTAAGCGAGGGGGAG
>JAFGEI010000015.1 GCA_016931695.1 Anaerolineae bacterium
ACGTTCTCCTGCGTGTTGTCCCAGCGTCCCTTGGTACGGTGCGCCAACAACCCGTTGACCACCTTGGGGATCAGGTCGCTCGTCGGGTCGCCGGCGATCAACGCGTCGAGCAGGACGGCGTCGGTGCGCCGGTTAGAGTGCAGCAGCAGATAGGCCTCGTCCCCGTAAGAGGTTGAAAAGTTGGCCGCTCCCGCCGTCTCTACGGCGCGGTTGGTGACGTGCCGGCGGATGGCCTCCAGTTGGGCTGCCGAACCGGGATCGTCGACCAGCACCTGCCACAGCCAGCCCACCGCCTCCAGCGACAGCTCTTCCAGGCCTGTCTCGTCCAGCAGCCGCCGGGCCTTGGCCACATCCCGGTCGCCCATGAGATCGCGCACGTACAGCGCATAGGCGCTTAACGTCTGGCGGATGCGCTTGCCATACCACGAGGGGTAGCGATCCTCGATCCGCCGCAGATAGTCGAGCGCCCGCGACTGCAGCTCCTGTGGGACGTCAAAGCCCTTGAGCCTGGCCCGCTGCACGGCATGGGCTACGTGGATGGTGTGGAAGGGGATCGATTCACGGCCGCGCCTCCAGTAGGGAAAGCCGCCGTCGTCGTTCTGCAGGCCGGCCAGCCGCTCAATGTCCCGCCGGACGGCCGCCTCCAGTTGATCCGCCGGGGGCAGCCCCTCGGCGGAAAAGGCAGTCAGCACGTCGCGCAGGGCGGCGATGGCCAGGACCCGCGAGGCCAGTTGCTCCGAGCACTCGAATGGGTACGCGACCAGGTAGAGCACGGCGTCGGTCAGCGCCTGCAGCGCTGTGGAGGAGGTGGTGATCTCTAGCCCGCCAAACTGTGGAAAGACGTCGCCGGGCGCGGCCACCGGCTGGGCCACCGCCCCCTCGTCCACGACGCCATAGGTAGCGAACGCCTCGGTCGTAGCCGGCGTGTAGACCGGCAGTTCGATCGTCGCCGCGTCGGCAAAGGTCCCCGACACAGTGGCGACCTGAAAGCGGGCGGTGCCCGGCATCGCGGCCATCGCCGGGAAGCGCACCTCGACCCGGTCCCGGGCAGGGACAACGACCCGTTGGCCCGGATTGCCGATCAGCTCGAGGTTATGGGTCCGAAGGACGACCTCAGCGGTCAGGGGCTCGTCGGTCTGGTTTTGCAGCACCACGGGCAGCTCAAAGCGGTCGCCAAAGTTGAGAAAACGGGGCGCGGAGGGCCGGACCATCAAGGGCAGCCTGGCCGTCAGGTTGGCCTCGGCCGAGCCAAACCGATCGCCGCCGGCCACGGCCACGGCCATCACCCGGTAGCGGGTCAAGTTGTCGGGCAACTTGACGGCGACCTGAGCCCGGCCGCCGGCGTCGGTGCGGACCTCGGGGGCAAAGGTGGCGAGCGGGTTGAAATCGGTGCGCATCCGGATGGGCGCTCCCTCAACCTGGCCGGCTGCTGCGTCCGCGGCAGGCGGCGCCGTGGGCAGCGCCTCTCTCTGAACCTCTTTCTCAACCTCGACCACCTGTGTTTCTACGACGGCGTGCTCGACCACGGCGCTCTCCTGGAGCGCCTCGGGCCTGGCCAGCACGATGCCGGCCCGCCCGCGGATGCTGCTGATGTCTGCCGACCGCGCCTGGTAAAAGACAGCCACCGGGTCGGCCAGTTGATAGCCGGTCAGGGCCAGGATCGCCTCGTCGACCACAACCAGGGCCAGCTCGGCGTCGGGCACCGGCCGGCCGTCGGCATCGGTCAGGACGAGGTCTACCGTCGTCTCTCCCCCCGGCTCCAGCTCGCGCTCGCGCGGCGTCGCCTCCAGCGTCAGGGTGCGCCGCAGCGCCGGCACCTCCAGGTTCAGCTCGCCCGTCGCGTAGGCGGGCCGCGGGGGTGCACCGTCAAGGGGCTCGCCCCGGTCGTCCGTGCGCGGCGCAGCGCCCACCAGGTCGACCTGCAGGTGCAGGTTGGGGATGTGCCCCTCCTCGATGGGCACGCGCAGGGTGATCGTGTCTTCGGCTACGGTAAAACGCTCGGTGTAGAGGATGCCGCTGCGGCCGACCGTCAGCAGTCCCTCGGCCGGGCTGAAAGGCGCCTGCACCAGGACCTGGGCCACATCTCCGGGCGCATAGCTCTCCTTGTCCGGAATCAGGGTCACCTCTTCCAGCTCTACCTTGCGGGAGGGCGGGCGCTGCCCGCCGCTCACCCAACGGGTGAACCGGCTCTGGTTGCGGCGACCGGCATTGTCGGCAACAGTGGCCGTGATCTCGTACGTGCCGCCCACCGCCGTCTGAAAGGTGCAGGAGACCGGCTCGGCGGCGGACTGTACCGTGCACATCTGGACGTCGACCGCCTCTTCGCGCCAGGCACCCTGGCGATATTTCCACTCCAGGCGAGCGGCCTGGACCTCGACCGGGCGGCCGGGTATGGCCACTCCGTCCAGATCGGTGACAATGACCTCAACCTCCAGCGGCACGCCGCGCTCCACAAAGGTGCGCTCGCTGCGCAGGCCGACATAGAGCTCGGCCGGGTGCACCAGCAGGCTGGTTGTGCCCGCCCAGGCCTGGCGGTTCACGTCCATGACCGTCGCCTCGGCCAGCACGCTCACCGGCTGCGACTCACCCGCACCCTCAAAGTCCAGGCGCAGATAGTGGTTTCCCGAAGCATCGGTCAGCCCGGTAAAGGTCTCGACCTTGACCTCGCCGTAGGGTGGCCAGCCGGGCCCGTAGGCCTCCATATAGGAGGAGCGGTAGCCGTACCACCATGGCGTCCAACGCCCAAAGGTAAAGCCGGGCCAGTTGGGTGGCGAGTAGCTGCCCGGCGATGAGCTAACCTGCCAGGTGACCTCCGCGTTGGGCAGCGGGCCGCCGGCATAGTAGTTGGCCTCGACGGCTACCACGGCATGGCCGCCGACAAAGTAGGGGCCGGTGGTCTCGTTGCGCGCCGAAACCTCAAACTCAGGACGGCGGAACTCTTGCACTTGAAAGCGGTGCCCGTATTGGCTGCCGTTCCACGCGGGCAGGTCGCCCGCAGACAGGTCGCCCCGCGCCTCAAGCACGAGCTGTGCGTATCCCAGGTTAGCGTTGTCCGGCACGGTAAAGCTCAAGTGGAAGCCGCCCAATGCGTTAACCCGGACCTGGTCGC
>JAFGEI010000068.1 GCA_016931695.1 Anaerolineae bacterium
CTGCGGCAGGAACCAGCCCGCGTCGCCCAGCGGCACGACCAGGCCGACCAGCAGGTTCGACGACGTCAGCTGTCCCACGAACCAGGTCAACACCAGCGGGGGATCGATCAACCGCTCGGCGAACTCGAAAGCGACCCCGTTAAAGACGTTCAGCGCAAAGCTGCGCCGCCCCTCCCGTTTCTGCACCAGGGCTTTGACGCTCATACACACCTCTGTCTCCTCAATCAAAGTCCCGCTATTCTAACCGGGTCTCTCGATTTCGGCAACGTGCAGGTGGAGGTGGTCCCTCAAGATCAAATTCGCCCGAGTCCAGTTGACTCGACAAGACAAAAAAGTGGGAATGACACAGCCGCGGGCCGCGCCGTTGGTGCCGAACGAAAATCCAGGTATAATAGCGGCAAATCACCCCAACAGGAGGTCCCAGTGACAAAAGATAACACGCGCAACAGGCGAGCAAGCACCATCTTTCTGATCGTCTTTGTCATCTCCTCCCTGGTCGCCGGTGTGCTCATCCTCACCTCGACAGCCCGGGGCTCGGGAGGAAGCACCTCCGCCGCCGACGAATGGTCGATGGGTACGATCGTTGCCACCCTCACCTCCTGTACCACCGCCCTCGTCACGCTGTTCGGCTTTATCTCGACCACCGCCCTCGCCTGGCGGAAGGAACAGCGAGAATCCGCCGCGGCCGAGCTGGAACAGGAAAGAAAAAGGATCGATCTCGAGCGGCAGCGGCTGGAGCTGGGACAGAAGAAAAAAGAAGACGGGCCCTGATCCTTCATGTTCGTCGGCGTCGACATTGGCGGCACGTTTACCGACTTTGTGCTCAGCCGCGACGGCGGCCTGTGGATCCACAAAATCCCCAGCACCCCCGCTGCCCCGGCCCAGGCGATGGTCGCGGGCCTGGCCGCCCTCAGCGGCGGCGACCTCGCCGCCGTCCGCCGCGTCTCCCACGGCTCGACGGTCGCGACCAACGCCATCCTGGAACGCAAGGGCGCGCCGACTGCCTTGATCACGACGGCCGGCTTTGGCGACCTGCTCGCCATCGGCCGGCAGAACCGCCCCCACCTCTACGCCCTCCAACCCCAGCTGCCCCCGCCGCTCATCCCCCGCCGCTGGTGCTACGAGGTGCCCGAACGGCTGGACCACGCCGGCAACGTCCTGACGCCGCTCGACCTGCCCGCCCTGGACCGGGTGCTGGACGATCTCGCCACACAGGACATCGAGTCGGTGGCAGTCTGCTTCCTCTACAGCTACCGCAACCCGGTCCACGAAGAGATGGTCCGCGCCCGAATCCTGGAACGCCAGCTGCTGCCGCCCTCCCAGATCGCCCTCTCCTGCGAGGTGCTGCCCGAGTTCCGCGAGGTCGAGCGGGCCAGCACCGTCGCGCTGGAGGCTTACGTCCGCCCGGTGATGAGCCGCTACCTGCAGCGCCTGGAGATGGAGCTTCCCCCACGCTGTACGCTGCGGATCATGAAATCGGACGGGGGTGTGATGAGCGCCCGGCGCGCCCGGCAGCAGGCGATCCACACCGCGCTGAGCGGGCCGGCGGCCGGCGTCATCGGCGCCTTTTACCTGGCGGAGCAGGCCGGGCACCGCCAGATCATCACCATCGACATGGGCGGCACGTCGACCGACGTCTCCCTCTGCCCAGGCCGGCTGACCCGCAGCGCCCAATCCGAGATCGACGGCCTGCCGCTGCGCACCCGCCTGCTGGACATTGCGACCATCGGCGCCGGCGGCGGCTCGATCGCCCGCGTCGACGCCGGCGGCGCCCTGCGCGTCGGCCCGGAAAGCGCCGGGGCGGACCCCGGCCCCGTCGCCTACGGGCTCGGCGGGCAGCAAGTGACGGTGACCGACGCCAACGTCCTGCTGGGGCGGCTGGACCCGGCCCACTTTCTGGGCGGCGCGATGGCGCTGCACCTGCCGCCGGCACGGGCAGCTCTCGCCCACCTGGCGCAGGAAATGGGCTGCAGCGTCGAGGAAGCTGCCCTGGGCGTCGTCGACGTCGCCAACGCCAACATCGACCGCGCCGTGCGCCGGGTCTCGGTCGCCCGCGGCCACGACCCCCGCGATTTCACCCTCTTTCCCTTTGGCGGCGCCGGCCCCATGCACGCCTGCGAAGTGGCGGAACGACTCGACATCCCGCGCATCCTCGTCCCGCGCTATCCCGGCGTGCTCTGCGCCTTTGGCCTGCTCATGGCCGACGTCGTCCTGGACTATGGCCGCTCTGTGCTGCACACCATCGAGCCGGCGACCGAGGCCGAGCTGCAAGCCCGGCTGCAGCAGCGGATCGAGCAGATGATCGCCCAGGCGCAGGACGACCTGCTGGCGGAAGGAATCGACCGCGAGCACATGGCCTTTGCCGGCCTGGCCGACATGCGCTACCAGGGCCAGTCCTACGAGCTGACCATCCCCTTCAGTCAGCAGCTCCGGGCGGACTTTTGTGCCCGCCACGCCGCCAGCTACGGCCACGAGATGCCAGAGCGGGCAGTCGAGGTGGTCAACCTGCGCCTGGAGGCGACCGGGTGGGTCGAAAAGCCGACCCTCGTCCCCCAGGAGACGGTCGAGAGCGACGGTGCGGTAGCGCGGCTGGGCGACCGTCGCGCGGTGTGCGGCGACGGCGAGCAACGCCTGGCCCTCTACGACCGCCAGCGGCTGCAGCCCGGCGCCCGCTTCAGCGGCCCGGCCCTGGTCCTGCAGATGGATAGCACCCTCTTTATCCCGCCCCGGTGGGCAGCCAGCGTGGACGGCTACCACAACGTCATCCTGGAGCGGCGGACATGAGCGTCGACGCCATCAGCCTGGCCGTGTTCAACAGCCTCTTTGCATCGATCGCCGAAGAGATGGGCGCGACCCTGCAGCGGGCGAGCTTTAGCCCCAACATCAAGGAACGGCTGGACCTGAGCTGCGCCCTGTTCGACGGGCAGGCGCGGATGGTGGCCCAGGCAGCTCACATCCCAGTCCACCTGGGCAGCATGCCCGCCTCTGTCGCCTCCGCCCGGCAGTCCTTCGACACCTTCCGGCCCGGCGACGTCCTGGTGCTGAACGATCCCTACCGCGGCGGGACACACCTGCCCGACGTGACGATGGTCTCGCCCGTGTTTGTTGGAACGGGAGAGCCGCTGTTTTTCGTCGCCAGCCGCGCCCACCACGCCGACGTGGGCGGGATGGCGCCCGGCTCGCTGCCGCTGAGCACCGAGATCTACCAGGAAGGGCTGATCATCCCCCCGCTCAAGTTGGCGGAGGAAGGACGGCGCAACGAGGGCGTGCTGGCCCTCATCACCGCCAACAGCCGTGCCCCGGCCGAGCGGCTGGGCGACCTGGAAGCCCAGCTGGCCGCCCATCGCCTGGGCGAGCGCCGCCTGCAAGCCCTGGTCAAAGCGCACGGCGCATCCCGCGTGCTGGAACACGCCGCCGCGCTGATCGCCTACGCCCGCCGCATGACCGAGGCGGTCATCGCCGCAATTCCCCCCGGCACCTACCGCTTCGAGGACGCGCTGGAGGGAGACGGGCAGCGCGAGGAGCGCATCCCCATCTGCGTGGCCGTTTCCGTATCGGCCGGCCGCATGACGGTCGACTTCAGCGGCAGCGCCCCCCAGGTCGCCGGGAACCTGAACGCCGTCGAGCCGATCGTCCGCTCGGCGACGTGGTACTGCATCCGCTTGCTGGCGGAGGACGACGTCCCGGTCAACCACGGCTGCTTTGAGCCGGTGACCGTCGTCGTGCCCCCGCACAGCCTGCTCAGCCCCGACTTTCCTGCCGCGGTGGCAGCGGGAAACATGGAGACCAGCCAGCGCATCGTCGACGTGGTGCTGGGCGCGCTGGCCCAGGCGCTGCCGGAGCGCATCCCCGCCGCCAGCCAGGGAACGATGAACAATGTCACCTTCGGCGGCCTGCAGAACGGACAGCCCTTTGTCTACTATGAAACCATCGGCGGCGGTCACGGCGGCGGGCCGCTGGGCGATGGCCTGAGCGGGCGGCACAGCCACATGACCAACACCCGCAACACGCCGGTGGAGGCGTTGGAGCACAGCCTGCCGGTGCGGGTGGTGGAATCCAGGCTTCGCTACGGCTCGGGCGGGGCGGGCCGCTGCCGCGGCGGCGACGGCATCCGGCGCACCTTTGAGTTTCTCACCCCGGCGACCGTCACCGTCAACAGCGAGCGGCGCCGCTATGGCCCCTATGGCCTGCACGGCGGCGAGCCCGGCCAGCCAGGCTGCAACCGGCTGCTGCGCCAGGGCGTCGAGACGGTGCTGGGATCAAAAGCGACCTTGCAGGTCTCAGCTGGGGATCGACTGGTGATCGAAACCCCCGGCGGAGGGGGATGGGGAAAGAAGGATCGACCGGGTGGTCACGAACCGCGTTCTTTGCCAGGCTGATAGAGCGGCAGGATGACGGTAAAAGTGCTCCCTTTACCCACTTCACTCTCGACAAAAACCTGGCCCTGCCGCGCCTGGACGATTTCCCGCACCAGCGCCAACCCCAGCCCTAACCCGCCGTAACGGCGGCGGCTGCTGCCGTCCACCTGGTAAAACCGTTCAAAAACAAGCTTTTGCTCGTCAGGCGGTATGCCGACACCGGTGTCCGCCACATTCAAAGTAGCCTGCTCCTCGTCGCACCAGAAACGAACGGTCACCCGCCCCCCTTGCGGTGTAAACTTGATCGCGTTGCCGAGCAGGTTATCGAGCACCCGGCGGATGTGCGTTGCCGGCCCGCGGACGATGGCGGAGCAGGGCGCGATTTCAGCACACAGCTCCAATCCCGCCTGTTCGGCAACCACCTGAAAATCCTCCACCGCGGCTTGTGCCAGCTCGTCAAAGGCGGCGGACTCCCGGGTCGGAGAAATTTGCTCGTCCAGCAGGATCAGGATAATGTCCTCGACCAGTTCCCCCAGCATGCGCGCGCGCCGGGCGATCACGCGGGCCGCCCCTTGCTGCTCCTCCAGCAAGGGGCCCAGCTCGCCCGAGTCCAACATCTCGGCATACCCGCGCACCAGGGCCAGCGGGGAGCGCAGTTCGTGAGAGACGTTCTGGATGAACTCGCTCTTCAGACGGTCCAATTCCTCCAGGCGGTTCACCGCCAGCGTCAACTCGTCGGCCTGGCGGCATACCTCCTCGTAGAGGCGGGCATTGGACAGCGCCACACCCAACTGCCCGGCAATCGCCAGGTAAAAGTCGAGGTCCCTTTCGTCAAAAGCGTGCAGCCGGGGGCTCTCGAGGTTCAGGACCCCGTTGATCTCTCCCCCGATAGAGATGGGGACGGCCAATTCGGAGCGGGTGTCAGGGCGGCCCTCAAAATACAACGGCGACTGGCGCACGTCGCCGACCAGGATCGGCTCACCGGTCATCAACACCTGCCCGCAGATGCTTTGATCGACCGGAACGCAAAACTCGGCGCCGAGGGGCGCAAAACCGAGTTCGGCGGAATGGAGACACAAATACCGGCCCGTCTCCTCCGGCAGCAAAAAAGCCAGGTACTTGATGCCCATCCTGGCCCGCAGCGCCTCCACCGTTCGCTCCAACACCTGGTCAAAATCGAGCGTGGATGCGGCGTCCAGCATCACGTCGCGCAGAATACGCGTCTGGGTCAAGCGGCGGGCAATCTCGCGCTCCCCGCGCTTGCGCACCAGAATCTCGGCCTCTAGCGCCTCGTTCGCCCGCGCCAGCTCGACCGTGCGCTCCTGAACGCGCAGCTCGAGTTCGTCGTGGGCGACGCGCAGCGCCTCCTCCGCCCGCCTGCGCTCGGCCAATTCGGTCTGCAGCCGGTCGAACAGCCGCGAGTTCTCAATCGCTACCGCCACCAGGTTTGCAAACAACTCGAGGGCTTGGAACGTCTCCTGGCTCGGCCGCAGCCCGTCCAGCGGCTTGTCGACCGATATCATGCCGACCACTTTGCCCTTGGGCAGTTCGATCAGGGCAAAAAGAACGTCCTCTGAATGCCACCGCTCGCCATCCTCTGCAATCTCGCCTTCCCCTGGGCACACCGACTCCCGGTAGCCGTGCTTTTCAGTCCAATCCACCTCGCCATGCGGGATAAAGTAGCAGCGCCCTATCCGATAGCGGTCATCCAGCGTCTGGAGGAAATCGTCCCATCTCAGCCAGATATCGACCGTGTCGTCCGCTTCCCGCCCCGCCTCATCGCTGCCGACGCGGGCAATCGCCCGCATCTCGCCATCCTGCTCCCCGACCAGATTCAGCAGCACGGTGCCAAACTCGAGCGCATCCTGGGCGGCCTGGGCGATTTTATGCAGCAGCGGCTCCAGTTCGAGTTCGATCAGCATCGAGTTGGCCGCTCCCAACAGCTGGGTCAGCAAGCGGTTGCGCCGCTCGAGGCTGCGATAGGTCCAGCGCAAAACTTTTTCCGCCTTTTGACGGTCCGCCAGTTCCTGCCGCATGGCCTGGTACAAGCGAATATTCTCGATCGCCATTGCCGCCTGGTTTGCCAGAGTTGCCAGGGCCAGCCGGTCGTCAGCGGAATACGGCTCGCCCAGCGCCTTGGGGCCGACGACGAAAACCCCCGCCAACTGCCCCTTGGCGCGCAGGGGAATCGCCAGCCCGGCGGCCCGCCTCCCCTCTTGTGAAAACGGCAGCAGCCCCTCGACCTCTTGCAGCGCTACCACTTGATCCTGCTCAGAAAGCGCCTGCACGAGGACGTGGTCACAGCTCAGGCAATCCCCCACCCAATCCAGTTTCCGCTGTGCGATCAGCTGGAACCGCTCCTCCTGGCGAACGAAAAAAGCCGCCCCTTCGACGTGCATCGTCCGGGTCACGGCATCCAGGATCATGTCGGCCAGCTCTTCGAGGCGCAGCGCAAAAGCGGCCGTGCGGCTGACATCCTCCAGCATCAAGCCGGTGTCACGCTTCCTCCTCCAGTGGGAAAAGCGGTGGACGGCATAAGCGAGTAGAAAAGCGAGAGGAATCAGCAAAAGCCAGAGATGCTCTCCCATCAAACATCCTCGCAACCAACTGAAACTTGTTCAGTCCATCAACTGTTGCAAATCGTGGACAATTTCTTCCGGCGGCGTGCCAAAGATATGGTGCAGGCGCCAGTATCCATCCGGGTCGATGACGTACACCGATGCCGTGTGCGAAATGCGGTAGCCGTCCCCGCCTCCTGGCCGGGGAATCTCTTCCCGGTAAACGCCATAGGCCTGGTAGACCGGCTCCAATTCTTCCAGCTCGCCGGTCAAACCGATAAAATCGGGGCTAAAGAGCGCCATGTGCTCCAACAAGCGCTCCGGCGCATCCCGCCGGGGATCGACGGTGACCAAGACGAAACGGACCGCTGCCGCGTCGGCGCCCAGCGCATCGTGAACCTGCCGCCAGGCGCGCAAGGTCGCCGGGCAGACGTCAGTCGAGGAGGTGTAGCAGAAAAAGAGCAGCACGACCTTGCCCCGTTGATCGCTCAGGCGAAAGGTATTGCGATACTGGTCGGTCAGGGCAAAATCCGGCGCCGGCCGCGGCGGGTCCACGACGTCGCCGTAAAAAGAGGGCGACGGCTCACAGGCCAGCAGCACCAGGCAACAAAAAAACGCCGCCATGACTGCAATCCTTCTCGACAGCATTGCCATAGCCAGCCCCCTCCGACAGGCCCCGGGCGCGCTACGACATCCGCGCCCGGAGATAGGGCCGCGGCCACTCGACCTCGTGCCCCAGCGCCCGCGCCGCATCCAGCGGCCAATAGGGCTGGCGCAGCAGCTCGCGCCCCATGGCCACCAGGTCGGCGCAGCCCTGGGCAACGACGGCGTTGGCCTGCTCCGGGTCGGTAATCAGGCCGACGGCCGCCGTTGCAACCGGCGCCCCCTGGCGGATCCGCTCGGCAAAGGGAACCTGGTAGCCGGGATACAACTCGCCCTCGGCGCCCGGCACGATCCCTCCCGACGAGCAATCGATCAGGTCGACGCCATACCCGGCCATGCTCCGGGCAACCGTTACTGCATCCTCGATAGTCAGCCCGCCTTCGACCCAATCGGTGGTGGACAGGCGCACAAAGAGCGGGTGATCCTCGGGCCAGACAGCCCGTATCGCCTCCACCACCTCGGCCAGCAGCCGCACCCGCCGCTCCAGCGGACCGCCATACTCGTCGCTGCGGTGGTTTGCCAGCGGCGAGAGGAACTGGTGGAGAAGATAACCATGCGCGGCGTGAATCTCGATCACCTCAAACCCCGCCGCTGCCGCCCGCCTCGCCCCCTGGACAAACGCGTCGACGACGGCAGCAATTTCATTGTAATCCATCTCCCGCGGCACCACCCATTCCGCGTCGAAAGGGATGGCACTGGGGGCGATCGGCGGCGCCGGCCCGTTCCCCTTGCGCCGGCTCCACGCCTTGCGACCGGCATGGGCCAACTGCACGCCCACCACTGCCCCCTGCTGTTGGAGAAAGTGGACCAACGGTCTCATTCGCCGCACCTGCTCGTCGTCCCACAGCCCCAAGTCACGCTGGCTGATTCGCCCCCGCGCTTCGACCGCCGTCGCCTCGAGCATGATCAATCCCACCCCGCCTACGGCGCGGGCACCGTAATGAACCAGGTGCCAGTCGGTGGGACAGCCATCTTCCCCGGCAATAAACAAACACATCGGAGCCATCATCACCCGGTTGCGGATCGTCACCCGGCGCAGGGTCAAGGGAGAAAAAAGTGGCTTCATGCTGTTTTGACCTCCTCCCACAATGCATCCATCTGCTCGGCCGACATATCGGCCCAATCGAACCCGCGCTGGCGGGCCAATTCTTCCACCGCCCGAAAACGCGCGGCAAAGCGCTCGCTGGCCCGCCGCAGCGCAGTCTCGGGATCAACAGCCAGGTGGCGGGACCAGTTGACCACCGCAAAGAGCAGGTCGCCCAACTCCGCCTCCACCTCCTCCGGCGTGCGGGCCAAGGAAATCTCGCCCATCTCTTCCTGCACCTTTTCGACCACACCCTCTGGCCCTGGCCAATCAAACCCGACCCGCGCTGCGCGCTCGCCATAGATATACGCCTTTTGCAGCGCCGGGATGGCTGGGGGCACCCCATCCAGCACCGAGGCTGGCACGCCAGCTGCTTCTCGCTCGTCCTTCTTCAAGGATTCCCACTGCGCCAACAGCTCTTGCTCGCTGTTCACGACGCGCTCCCCCCAGACGTGCGGGTGACGGTGCTTGAGCTTGGCGTTGATGGCCGCAATGACGTCCGCCATCTGAAAGACCCCTTCCTCGGTGGCGATCTGGGCCTGGAGAAGAACCTGCAGCAACAAGTCGCCCAGCTCTTCCTTCAGTCCCTCCATGTCGCCATCGTCGATGGCCGAGACTGCCTCGTACGCTTCCTCCAGGATGTCACCGCGCAAGCTCTCATAGGTCTGTTCGCGATCCCAGGGGCAGCCGTCCGGGGCGCGCAGGTGGGCGACCGTCTCTTGCAGCGCCTCAAAGCTTCCCCCCGCCGGCAGGGGGGGGACGTACAGGGAGGTCAGGTGATCCACCTCCAGGCGATCTAGCTCGTAAAGCGGGACATCGACCCGCCGCTCGGCGCTTGTGCCGACGGCATAGAGCAGGGTGACCGGATGGTCGTCGGGATACTGGTTCATCAGGGTCAGCTTCAGATCACTGGCCAGCGCCCGGCTATAGACCTGCCCGATCAGCGCTGCCAGGTCCGGGTTCAGGGGGGGATGGTGGAGGGCAGCCAGCTCGATTCCGTCGTGGATCTGCAGCCCCGCCAGGGCGTCGATGCCCAACGCGGTGAGCGCCGGTTCGACAAAACCGAGTCCCTCGACGATGCGCACCGGAACGCCCGCTTCCCCGGCCCGGTCCAACACGTGCTGGGCCGTCGACTCGCCGACACGGGGGTGGCCCGGGACGGCATAGACGGCACCCTGGGGGCGCTGCCCCAACTGCAGCACCTCGGCGCCGATCGCCTGGTAGACAGCGCCAAAATCCTCCGCCGCTTCGTACAGGTGATCGAAGGAACGCAGGGTCAGGTGCTGCGGCAGGCCCGCGACAGTGGGATGATGCCGAGTCCGCAGCCAGACCTCTTCTGCCGCCGAGAGCACCGCCCACGCTTCCCGCGTCAGGTGATCGATCCGGCCCGGGCCCAGGCCGACGATAGTGATCATCGCCATGCGCGCTGCCTCCAGTGGATATACGGGGTCTCTTCGATTGCTGTCATTGAGTGGGCGGTAGTTTGAACCGTAAGGCGCAAAGGGCGCCCAGCTCTTGTCTTTGCGCCCTTCGCGCTCCTTACACCCTGGCGGTAAATTTCCTGCTCGACCGGGCCCCAAACGAGGCCGGGCTACATTTGTGCCCTTGGTCGAGCGTGCAATTCGTTTACCCGCTGGCGCGCCGCCGCTTGCGCCGCCGCACGATCCAGCGGACGATCAGGATCACGGCGACGACGGGCGCCGCCAGTATGAGCAGTGCCGGCAAGACGTCAACGAGCAGGTAAATGGCAGCCTTGACCACAAACTCGACAATGTCCAACAGAATCTCGACCGCGTCGCGAAAGGTGCCTGGCAAATCCCATCCGCCGACCTCCAGCGGTTGGGCCAGGGCATCAGGGGTCAGGCTGACGGTAATGGTCGACAGCGCGGCCTGGTTCTCCAGGTACTGCATGCGCCCCATCACGTACTCGATCTCTTGCTGCGTATAGCTCAACTGCTCATAGACAGCCAGAACAGCTTCGGTGTCCTCTGCCGCGTCCAGAAACTCGAGCAACTGTTCTTCCTTGGCCCGCAGGTGGCGCAGGTTCGATTCCAAATCGACGTACTCGTCGGTCACGTCCTGCCCAGAGACAGATTCCCGGCGCACCGTGGTCGCCAGGTCCTTTAACCGCTCCAGCGCCTGGTCAAAGGACTCGGCCGGAACGCGGATGGTCGTGCTGCCGGTCGGGCCCTGCTCGTATTGATAAGTGTCCAGCGAGACCACGTACCCGCCCAGCTCTTCCGCCAGTTCCTGGATCTGCGCCAGGGCCGCTTCCGTGTCCGGCACGACCAGGTCCAGGCTGGCAGTGCGGATGACCATGCGCTCTACGCTATTCCCCTGCGCCTCCCACGTTCCCGCATCGGCGGAATCATAGCGGGTTGCAATGCCCGACGGGGCCTCTTCCATCTCCCCGGCCATGGAGAGCGCGCCGGCGGGTTCGCCATAAAAGTCAGTTTCTGGCGCCGCCGAGCCCACTACCATCGATCGCGAACATCCTGCCGCCATCAACAGCAACACGGCAGCCAAGACGGAAAGCATCATTCTTCTCATTGCGCTTCCTCCTTTAAAAGTTGCCACCAGGATTCTGACCTGTAGACGTTGTCGGGCGTGAAACAGTTCCCTCTCAACGCCCCAGCGCCAGGCGATCGATCAATCGGCGCGGCAAGCTGCGCGCGCGCATCCGTTCCTGGGTGATCTCGACCGGATAGGCCACCCGGCGCAGCTCCCACGTGCGAGCGTCCGTATCGAGAAGCGCATAACTGGCCCGCGGGTCGCCGTCCCGCGGCTGCCCCACGCTGCCCGGATTGAGGATCATCCGGTGCGGATCGAGGGCGAGCGGCCCCGAATAAGGGGGCACCAGGGGATAGCAGCGGGCATTCTCCTCGTTGAGGACGAAAGCAATGGGAATGTGCGTGTGCCCAACCAGGCAAATCTGGGTGGAAAAGTGGCGGAAATTGATCGCTGCCAACCCGGCATCCAGCAGGTATTCCCACACCGGCTCGCGCGGGCTGCCGTGTGCCAGGGTGATGTCGTCTTGCACCATGCTTGTCGGCAGAGATTCGAGAAACTCGCGGGTGGAGGGCCACAATTCTTCTCTCGTCCAGGAATTGGCCTCCCGGGCATCGAGGTTAAAGTGGTCGAGGCTCAACTGCCCCAAGGCAGCCCAGTCGTGGTTCCCGGCCAGACTGAGGTGCTCCAGTCCCTGAATACGCTCGACGCACTCGTTGGGATCCGGCCCATACCCCACCAGGTCGCCCAGGCACCAGATCATGTCGAAGGAAGCCGCATCTTTTAGAACCGCCTCCAACGCCGGCCGGTTAGCATGGATGTCAGAAAGAATCAAATAGCGCACAGCTCTCCTCGTCAACCAAGATTTCACATTCCCGGTAACAACTCGACCACGGGCAGCATGAGCGGTTACACCGGCCCCATTATAGCGCGTTTTTTTATTTTAGCGAATTTGCAACCAGTAGCTTGTAGGGAGAGAAAACCGCCTTCTTTCCCCCGAATAGTCTCCCTGTGAAGTGCTGTTTTTTGCGCCCCCTCGCCCAGCAGGCAATCGGATTTCAGCAACGCTCAAGAGGGAGACTCAGTAGATCCAAATTTGGATCTACTGAGTCTATTTTCCCCTCGATATGTGGTATAATGCCAGCAGGCACAACAATGGCTCTACTGCCCAGGAGGATGATGAACATTCGCGCAGCTGTCATTACAATCAGCGACAGGGGGTATGCCGGTGAGCGAGAGGACGCCAGCGGCCCGCTTTTAGCCCGCCTGCTGCAGCAAAAGATAGCCGCCGAGATCGTCGAGCAGTCGATCCTGCCTGACGAGCCGCAGCGGATCCGCGAAACCCTGATCCGCCTGGCGGACGAAACAGGGGTCGACCTGGTAATCACCACCGGCGGGACCGGGCTGACCCCCCGCGACCAAACCCCCGAGGCTACCCGTGCCGTGCTCGACCGCGAGGCCCCGGGGCTGGCCGAGGCGCTGCGCCTGGAAGGCTACCGCCGCACCCCCCTCGCCCTCCTCTCCCGCGGCGTCGCCGGCCTGCGCGGCCGCACGCTGATCGTCAACCTGCCCGGCAGCCCCAAGGCGGTGCGGGAGGGAATCGAAATCCTCGCGCCGATCCTGCCCCACGCCGTGCAGATGGCCCGCGGGATCGACACCGAACACACGGGAACGCACCATGCCTGACCGTCCACTCTTGAGCGTGGAACAAGCCCTGGAGCGGATCCTGGCGACGGTGCGCCCACTGGAACCGGAACAAGTTTCCATCGAAGAGGCGCTGCAGCGGGTGCTGGCCGAGCCAGTCGCGGCGGACCGCGACATTCCCCCGCTGACCAACGCCGCAATGGACGGCTACGCCGTGCGCGGGGCGGACGTGGGCCAGGCGCCGGTCCGGCTGCAGGTGATCGGCGAGGCCGCGGCCGGGCACGTCTGCGCCATCCCCGTCGTCAGCGGCAGCGCGGTGCGCATCATGACCGGCGCGCCGCTCCCGCCCGGCGCCGACACGGTAGTGCAGTTCGAGCACACCCGCCCGGCAGAGGGCCAGGTCGAGATCACTCGCGCCTACCCCAGCGGGAAAAACGTCCGCCAGGCCGGAGAGGATGTCTGCGCCGGCCAGCGCGTGCTGGCGCCGGGCCAGGTGCTGCGTCCGCAAGAGATCGGCATGCTGGCGGCGGTGGGGCGGGTCAGGGTGTCGGTCATCCGCCGCCCCCGCGTCGCCATCATGGGCACCGGGGACGAGATCGTCCCTCCCGGAACACGCCCCGGCCCCGGGCAGATCCGCGACGCCAACTCGTACACCGTCGCCGCCCAGGTGCGGCGTCACGGCGGCATCCCACTGCCGCTCGGCATCGCCCGCGACCAGCAAGCCCTGCTCCGGCAGGGGATACAGGCGGCACTGGCCCAAGAGGCCGACATGATCATCACCTCCGGCGGCGTCTCGGCCGGCGATTTCGACCTGGTCAAGCAGGTGCTGGCGGCCGAGGGAGAGATGCACTTTTGGTCGCTGAACATGAAACCGGGGCGCCCGCTGGCCTTTGGCACCATCGGCGGCGTGCCGCTGCTGGGACTGCCGGGCAACCCGGTGGCGGCAATGATCAGCACCGAGCTCCTGGCCCGGCCGGCAATCCGCAAGATGCAGGGCTTTGCCGACTGGCCGTGGCCAGCGACGACAGCCCGGCTGAGGGAACCGATCAGCCGCAAGGACGGCCGCCGCCACTACCTGCGCGTGCGGCTGCACCCGGGCGCGGAAGGGCTGGAAGCAAGCCTCACCGGCGACCAGGGCTCGGGCGTCCTCCACTCGCTGGTGCAGGCAGACGGACTGGCAGTGATCCCGGAAGACGTGGACCATCTGCCGGCCCGCGCCACCGTCCAGGTGCTCTTGCTGCAGTAAACGATATGAACGCAGCGCACGGGATCAGAGAGATGGCCATGATCGAGCCGCAAGAGGCCTGGCAGCGGATCGAGGCCCAGATCGCCCCACTCGCACCGCAGGAACGGGCGCTACCCGAACTGTTGGGGTGCGTCCTGGCCCAAGAGATTGTCGCCGCCGAAAACGTCCCCCCCTTTCCTGCGGCAACGGTAGACGGGTGGGCCGTGATCGCCGACGACGACAACACGCCGCTGCGCATCTTGACCAACCCGGGCACCGCCGGTCAGGTCCCCGCCGCACAGGTGGTGCCCGGCACAACGGCGCCGGTCATGACCGGCGCCCCCATTCCCCACGGCGCCGATGCCGTGGTGATGGTAGAAGAGAGCGAGGTCAAAGAAAACTGGATGCGCTTTTCCCGCCGGATCGAACCCGGCGCGGGCGTGCGCCGCGTCGGCTCCGACCTGGCCGCCGGGCAGGCGATCCTCCCCGCCGGAGCGGTGCTGGGGCCAGCCGAGATCGGCCTGCTGGCCACAATGGGCCAAACCAGCGCGACCGTCCACCCGCGCCCACGGGTGGCGGTCTTTTCCACCGGCGACGAGCTGGTCGAACCGGAAAAAGAGCCGGGCCCCAGCCAAATCCGCGACAGCAACCGCTACGCCCTGATGGCGGCGATCCGCCAGGCCGGCGGCGAACCCGTCTCCTTCGGCATCGCGCCCGACGACGCCGACGGGCAGCGGGCGCTGATCCTGCGAGCGCTGGAGGCAGCGGACGTCCTCGTCACTTCCGGCGGCGTGTCGATGGGAACCCGCGACCTGATCCTGCCGCTGCTGGCCGAGCTGGGCACCCTGCACTTGGCGCGGGTGCGGCAAAAACCGGGCAAGCCGCTCACCTTTGCCACCGTCGCCGGCAAGCCCTGCTTTGGCCTGCCGGGCAACCCCGTATCCTCCCTGGTCACATTTGAGCTCTACGTCCGCCCGGCGCTGAGATGCCTGGCGGGCCATTCCCTGCTCTGGCGGCCCGAGGTCGCGGCCCGCCTGCTCCACCCCGTGCAGCCGGACCCGCTGCGAATCGAGTTCCAGCGCGCCAGGGTGACGCAGAAAGACGGGACGTGGTGGGCGCAGACAACCGGCGCCCAGGCCAGCAGCCGGCTTCTTTCCATGATTGGCGCCAACGCGCTGCTGCGCCTGCCAGCAGGCGATCCATTACCTGCCGGGACAATCATCACCGCCATCCTCGTCGGACAGCCTGAGGATCATTGATGCGCTGTAACTGCTCAGCCGGTCGCCCCTGGATGCTCTCCCAAGTCCGGAAAAGGGGAGGGTGTGGGTGCCGGCGCCCACATTTTCCCCCTTCTCTGGAACGGGAGAGCATCCGGGCGAGCAGCCTGAGCAGTTACGATGCGCTTGACAATCCGCCCCGCATGCGTTACACTCCTGAGCGGTCCCGCGGGAGCGCCGGGGGAGCCTCCGCGAGCGCCCTTTGAAAGGCTGAGGGGGCTTGCTGCAACTCTACCGGCAGAAACAGGATCCAATTCCAAAGATTTTAGGAGGCAAAGATGAAGTACGAATGTCTGGTCTGTGGGTACATCTATGACCCGGCGGTCGGCGATCCGGACAGCGATGTCGAGCCGGGAACCGAGTTTGCAGACCTGCCCGACGACTGGGTTTGTCCCGACTGCGGCGCCGGAAAGGACATGTTCGAAGCCGCCGAGTAAACAACCCATGACGCGCTATCTCGTCGTCGGCAACGGCATTGCCGGCGTCACCGCTGCCCAGGCCATCGCCCAAGCGGAACCGGGCGCCGATCTGCACGTCTATGCCGCCGAGGGCCACCCCTACTATCGCCGCCCCCAACTCCCGGCCTACATCGCCGGCGAGGCGACGGAAAGGGACATCACCCACCGCCCCCCACAGTGGTACAAAGAACAGGGCATCCGGGTGCACCTGAGCTGCCCGGTCGCCGAGCTGGAGCCGTCAGCGGGTCGCGTGCGGCTGGAGGATGGACGCACGGCGGCCTACGACCGCCTGCTGCTGGCGACCGGGGGGCGATCCTGGCTGGTGCCCGTGGAGGGCATCACGCTGCGCGGCCTGTTCGCCCTGCGCACGCTGGACGACGCGCGGGCCATCTGCGCCCACGCCGACACGGCCCGGCAGGCGGTGGTCATCGGCGGGGGCCTGCTGGGACTGGAAACGGCCCGCGCCCTGCGGGCCCGCGGCCTGGCAGTGACGGTGCTGGAGCTCTCTGAGCACTTGATGCCCCGCCAGGTCGACCGCGAAGGAGCCGTCGTCCTGCAAGGCATCGTCGAGAGCCTGGGCATCCGGGTTCTCACCCAGGCGGCCACGGAAGCGATCGTGGGCCGCCAGGCGGTCGAGGGCGTGCAGGTCAAGAACGGCCCCGAGCTGCCGACCGACCTGGTCATCTGCGCCGCCGGCTGGCGATGCCAGGTCGGACTGGCCCAACAGGCCGGGCTGGCAGTGAACCGGGGCATCGTCGCCGACGCGCACCTCCAAACCAGTGCCGAGGCAATCTATGCCGCCGGCGACGTCGCCGAGGTCGAAGGGCAACTCTATGGCATCGTTCCTGCTGCCGTCGAACAGGCCCGCGTGGCCGCCGCCAACATGGTCGCCGCGGGCAGCGCCCGCTACACCGGCACCATCCCTTCGACCACGCTCAAGGTCGCCGGCGCCGAGCTGACCACGCTGGGACAGGCCGTCGTCGAAGAACAAGGCCTGCTGCAGCTGCGGCACGTCGACCTGGAAGCGCGCCACTACCGCAAGTTTGTCGTGCAAGACGGCCAGATCGTCGGCGCGATCATGCTCAACGAACGCGCGCGCAGTCTCGTCGTCCGCCGCCTGATCCAACAACGAGTCGACGTCTCCAGGCATACTGCTCGACTGCTGGACGACGAGTTTGACCTGAAATCATTGCTCGAATCGGACTGACCATTCGGTTCGGACGAGGGAGAGAGACAAATGCACAAGATGAGCCACGAAAACCTGCAAGCCGCTTTCGCCGGCGAGAGCCAGGCCTATACCCGCTACACCATCTATGCCCAAAAAGCGGAGAAAGAGAACCTGCCCGAGGTCGCCCGGCTGTTCCGCGCCATCGCCCAGGCCGAGCTGGTCCACGCGACCAGCCACCTGCGGGTGATGGGCGGCGTCGGGATGACGGTCGACAACCTGCAGGAAGCAATTCACGGCGAGAACTATGAGGTCGAAGAGATGTACCCCGCCTTCCACGCCGTCGCCGAACTGCAGGACGAGCAGGCCGCCGTCCGCTCCCATAAATGGGCCTACGAAGCGGAAAAGGTCCACGCCGGGCTCTACCAGATGGCCCGCCAGGCCGTGCTCGCCGGACAGGACGCCGAGGTCGGCGCCATTCACGTCTGCAGCATCTGCGGTTGGACGGTGGAAGGCGAGGCCCCCGACCGCTGCCCGCTCTGTGGAGCGCCGAAGGACAAGTTTATCAAGTTCTAACAGATGGGAGAACAGACCAGGCGCAACCTCTACCAGGCATTCGTCGGCGAGGCCAAGGCCCACCGGCGGTTGCTCGCCTTTGCCCGCCGGGCGGACGAGGAGGGATACCCGGACGTCGCCCGGCTCTTTCGCGCCGTCGCCTACGCCGAGGGCGTACACGCCGACCGGCACCTGCAGCTGCTGGGTGAGACGGTGGTACGGAGCACCGAGGAAAACCTCCAGTCCTCCTTCGAGCGGGAGACGTCTGTCAGCGACAACATCTACCCGCGCTTTATCCAGGAAGCGGAGGAGGAAGGGGAGCGCCGCGCCGCCATCGGCTTTAGCCACGCCCGGGACGCGGAAGAGGCCCACGCCGCCCTCTACAAGAAAGCGCTCAACTGCATGCTGCGGGAGGAACCCTGCCGCTATTCGGTCTGCGACGTCTGTGGGTACGTCGTCGAAGGCGAGCCGCCGGAAGCGTGCCCCGTCTGCGGCGCCAAACGGGACAAGTTTGTCGAGATCGATTCGTAAAGGAGAAAAAATGGCCGTATTTACCGCTGTCGAAGCTATCAACATTGCGATGCGCGTCGAACAAAACGGGCAGGCGTTCTACCAGGCCGCCGCCCAACAAATGCAAGAGCCCGCAATCAAGGCCCTACTGGAGGACCTGGCCGCCTGGGAAGTGGAACACTACAAGACCTTTCAGAAGCTGGCAGCGCAGATCAGCGATCCCCCCACCCTCTCGGGAACAGAATGGGAGCAGTACGACCTCTACATGCAGGCGGCGCTGGAGAACGCCCTGTTCAAGGGGCCGGACAAGGCCCTTGCCGCCGCCGAGGGGCTACAAAGCGGGGAGGAAGCCCTGCGCATGGCGCTCGGCTTTGAAAAAGACTCTATGCTCTTTTACTATGACCTGCGGGAGATGATGCCCGAGGCACACAAGGAGACAGTGGAGACCATCATCCGCGAGGAAAGGGGCCACGCGCTCAAGCTGGCCAACCTGCTCCGTTCAGGCAAAGAACTGTGAGTGTTGTTGAGAATTTCTAGCTCGACAATGGCACATTTCAAAATTGGATGCTCTACCGCAGTGGGAGAAGGGGAAAAGGGGAAAAGGGGGGTTTCGCAGGCGGCGAAGCCGCCTGCGAAACCCCCCTTTTCCCCCTTCCCCGTGCTTGGCAGAGCAATCTAC
>JAFGEI010000069.1 GCA_016931695.1 Anaerolineae bacterium
GCCAGAGGGGCACGCCGCCGCTCAACAGGCGCCGGATCATCACGATCGGTGCCGACAACGGAAAGAGGCTGGCGATGACCATCAGCAGGCTGTGCGGGTTCTCGGCCATGATGCTGATCTCGAACCCGATAAAGGCCGGTACGACAATCAACAGCGAGATGCCCGAGGACTGGCGCCAGTCGGGCACCAGGGCGCCGGCGCCGGCGTAAAGGCTGGCGTACAGCGCATAGCCCAATAGGAAAAAGACCGCCGTCCCCAGCAGAAACGCGGGCGACAAGGTGACGCCGCCGGGGAGGCGAAAGGTCATCCCGCCCAGCGTGAAAAGCAGATAGGTGATGAAGACCCAGCCGATCCCCTGCAACAGGCCCACCAAGCCCAGGGCGATCGTCTTGCCGGTCAGGATCTCCCCCGGACTGGCCGAGAGGAGCAGTACCTCGATCGTGCGGTTCTTTTTCTCCTCGCTGACACTCCGCAGCAGAAAGCCGGCGGCCATCAGAATGACGGCGTAAAAGAGCAGGACGATCAACATCGAGGTCAACCGGGCCTCGCCCTCGGCTTCCTCATCCTCAGCGGCGCTAGCCTCCGGTGGGGTGCTGCCCTCTACGTTGGCGTACAGCGGGGTCCAGACCTGCGCCGTCCGTTCCATGTCCCCCCCCAGGAGGTTGGCCAGGAGCAGCCATTTGAACCAGAGGTAGTCATTTTCCATGGAGGGGCTCAGGTCCGGGCGGACTATGATCAAGTCACCCGCCTGCACATAGTCGGGGGGGATGATTACGTAGGAGGCAATGTCCCCGTCCTGCAGCGCCTGGTGGGCGCTGGCCTCGTCGGGATAGGCCACGAGGGTATCGGGCGGAACCTGCACTGGAACCGAGGCGATGAGATTGGCCTGGTCGACGTAGCCCACCGTTTTGGGCGCCGCCGTCAGCGTGACGGGGGCACCCATTCCTACCACGATGTCCGCGTCTGACGGGCCGGTCTGCCGGAAGAAGAGAAACATCTGCCCAAAGATAAGCAGCGGGAGGCCGATGATGGACAGGGCAAACCAGGGACGGGTGATGACGCCGACCAACTCCTGGCGCAGGATCAGCCAGATTTTGCTCCGGCGCGTGCTTCTTACCAGCGGAACCGTCTTTACGCCCCCATCACGCCGGGGCTGCGCCGCCCGGCGCGGTTCCGCCGCGGCAGCCTCCGGTCGGGCGCGCCGGGCCGGCCGGCCAAAGAGCTCGCCCCAGCGCACGGCCTGGCCGTAGCGCAGCATACCCAGCCGCACGGCGCGGCCGGCCAGCCACAGCGCGCCCAGCGCGAGGAGGTACAGGATCGCCACGCTCGCCGCGATTTGCCAGGTCGGCACCACGGCCAGGGCCATGCGCAGCGGGAGGAACATGGGCGCGGTCAGCGGGATCATGCTCAGGGCCACGGCCAGCCCACCGTTGATGTCCCACAACACCGTGCCAATAAACCCGAGCGGCAGCAGCGAAAAGGTGACAAACACCCCCATGACCTGCTGGCCGGCGCGGGGGTCGTCCACGATCACGCCCACGGCGGTCATCAACGCGGCGATCAAGACAAAGGCCCCCAAGACCAACACGGCGACGAGCACGAGCGGTCCCGCTTCAACCCGCATCTCCACCAACCAGTCCAGGTTCAGGGCGCCGCGGCCGACGATCACGCCGGCGATGCCAAAGGCCGCCCAGGCCGCGAGTTGGGTCAGGACCACGCCGACAATGCCCACAATCTTGCCGGCCATGAGCTGGTTGGCAGAGAGGGAGGTCACCAGGATCTCCATCGTGCGGTTGGCCTTTTCCTCCGTCAGGGCCATCATCAGATAGCCGGCGCCGAAAAAGATGAGGACAAAGAGCGCCGCACCGGCCAGGACAGGGACAAGGTAGCCCACGTTGAATTCGGTGCCGATCTCGCGGCCGTCGGTCAGCCGGAGTACCTGCTCGCTGCCCTCGACAATGCGCCGGGCGATCTCGGGCGGCTGTCCCGCCACCAGGTTGGTGCGCAGCAGGCTCCGAAAGGCGCCAAAGGCCTCCAAGGCTTCCTCCGAGAAGCCCTCGTCGGTGTACACCAATACCCGATTGTTCTCCGGATAGTCGGCCGGCACGACGTAGTAGGCCATAACCTCGCCCCGCGCGAGGGCATCGTCAGCGGCGGCCTCGTCGGCCAACGGGATCAGCCGGACCTCCCAGCGGGCCGCTTCCTCGGCGGACAGGGGAACGGTCAGCAGGCCGGCCGGGTCGACGTAACCGACGGTCGGGAGCTCTGCGGCGCGCTGCGGACTGAGCAGCAACCCGACCACGATGATGACGACGGCGATCACGGGCACGCTGAGCAGCCCCACGAGAAAACTCTTTTTCTGGACGTGGGTGCGGAATTCTTCTCGCGCGACAAGCCACATCTTGGACATCAGGACCTCCCTTCCTGGACCACGCGGACGAAAATATCCTCCAGGCTGGGCAGGACAATCTCGAAATGTTCGACCTTGACGTCCTGGGCCAACAGCGCCCTGAGCACGTCGTGGGGCAGGGTGTGCGCATCCAGGGTCAGCTTGGTGGCGTCGTTGTGGGCGGCAGCGGCGGTGACGCCGGTCACGTGGGGAATCTCGCCCACGGCGCGCACCAGGACCTCGTGGCCGGCGTAGCGGCGGCGGACCTCGTCCAGCCCGCCATAGAGCACGTCGTGGCCCTCGTCGATCAGCAGGATGCGGTCGCCGAGTTCCTCGACCTGGTGCATCTGGTGGGTGGACATCAGGATCGTCGTCCC
>JAFGEI010000016.1 GCA_016931695.1 Anaerolineae bacterium
CCAGGCAATGCCCCAGACGATCAGCAGCGGCAGGCCCACGACGGGCAGCACCACGACGCCGATCCAGATCAGCGCCTCGACGAGGAAACGGCCGATAGAAGTTACCGTGCGCGTGGCCCGTTCTGCCGTCTGCCCCGGCTGCCAGACGGCCGGCGTCGGCGTCGGCGTGGGGGTCGGGGTCGGCGTGGGCGTCGGTTCCGGACGCGGTGGATGCAGGTCGACGGTGATGGTCGAGTAAGCCGACCTGGCCGCCATATAGTTCATCTTGCCCTTGATGCGCGAGATCTGCTCCTCGATGCGGCTCAGCTCGTTGTTGATAGACAAGGCCTCTTCCACGGTCTCGGCCTTTTCCAAAAAGGTGCGCAGCCGCGCCGCCGTCGCCTCCAGGTTGACCAACTGCGCCTCCAGGTCCACGTACTGATCGGTGACATCCTGGCCGGAGGCCGTCTCGCGCTCCACCTTGAGGGCCACCTGCCGCACGCGGTTGAGGGCCTGTTCAAAGTACTCGGACGGCACCTGGATGATGACCGTAGCCTGCTTGTAGATGCCATCGTACCAGGTCTGGCTGCTGAGGATGTAGCCGCCGTACTGCGCGGCGATGCCGGTGAGGCGGTCCATGGCGATGTCGGTGTCCTCCACCAGGATCTGGAGCTGGGCGTCCTTGATGATCATGCGGTCGGGCACGGGATAGGCCGGGCTTACTGCCCCCGGCACGGGGGTCCCGACCGGTTCCACGACGATGGACGTCTCCTTGACGACGACCTCGGAAGTTACCCGGACAACGGACGTTGGTCCTGCAACGACCTGGGTCTCCACCACCGCGAGCGATCGGTCGTACCCCTGGCTGGGGCTGTCCAGATAGTTGTAGACCGTGCCAAAGATGGCCGAGATGCGCGGGCCCATCAAAGTCAACACCGAGATGACAACGACCACGATCACGGCCAGCGCGCCGGCGAATTGCCAGAGCGGGAACCTGCGGCGGGCCGGCCGGGCCGGGGCCGGCTGCTCCACCAGCTTCTGGCGCAGGCGCAGACGAAAGCCATCGTCCGGCTGGGCCTCGGGCCAGAAAAGGCCCTCGGCAAAGGCAGCCAGTGCCTGGGCTTCTTCCTCGGCTTCCGGCAACGGCCGGCCCTCCAACTGGGCGGTCAACTGTTGAGCGAGCAGTTCATCACGCGCTTCACTCATCGTCCTGTTCCTCCTCGTACATCTCGCGCAGCCGGCGCAGCGCCCGCAGCAGCGCCACCGCCGAGGCCCCCTCACTGATATCGAGCACCTGCCCGATCTCGCGGTGGCCCAGCCCGCCGGCAAAGCGCAAGGTCAGCACGGCGCGGTCGCGCTCGGACATCCGCTGCAGGTTGGCCAGGAGCGTCTCCGCCTCCTCCCGGCGAATGGCTTCGGTCTCGGGGTCGGGTTGGTTGGCAGCGAGATCGAAGCGTTCGTCGAGAGAAACGGGCGAAGCACCCGGACGGGTCCCCTGGCGGTAGTAGTCGGTCAAGCGGTTGGCGGCGATGGTAAACAGCCAGGCCCGCGGCGACTCCAGCTGCGAGGCCACCAGCGGCCACCGCCGCAGGGCGCGTTGAAAGACATCGGCGGTGAGGTCTTCGGCCTCGACGCGGCTGCCGACACGGTAGCAGAGATAGCGATAGATACGGGGCATTTCGCGGTCGTAGAGGCGGGCGAATTCGACCCCCGGATCGCTCCCTGTCCTCGTCTGAACCCTCGCAGCATGGTCCATCGCGGTACTCCTTACCTCGCTTGAGAAGAGCCGGCTCTACTATAGCAGACGCAGGAGGAGGAAGAATCTTACTGGGCCTGTTCGAGACGGTAGAGACAGCACGGATCGTCGCCGCGCTGCCCCGAGTAGGTCACCGCCATGCTGGTACAGCCGCCCTCGCAGACGGGACCGTGCGGGCACGCCGCGCAGAAGCCGGTGCGCTCCGCCGGCCGGCGCCAGGCCGCCAGCATCTCCCCCTGCCAGAGCTCGGCCAGCGACAGCTCCCGCAGGCTGCCGACGACCATGTCGTCCGGCAGCGAGAGGCAGGCCTTGACCGCGCCGTTGCTCTGGATACCGAGGACACGCCGGCCGGCCGGGCAGCCGGCCCAACGCTCCCCCGGCATTCCCAGGTAGGGCAGGCGGCCCGAGCAGTAGCCGAAATCGTGCGCCCCGATCACGGGGAGCTCCTCCCACGAATAGGTCGCGCGCATGCGGGCAATGAAGCGGGCCGCAAAGTAGAACTCGAGCGGGGTCAAGAGGTCCTGGCGCACCAGCCGCTCCCCACCCACCCCGGCGCACTGGATCTGCCAGCGGATACCGCGGCCGACCAGCAGCCGGGCGATGGCCGGCAGCTCGTACAGGTTGCGCCGGGTCAGCGTCGTGATCACCGCCACGCGCAGGCCGGCCGCCGGCAGCGCGTCCAGCGCCGCCACGGTGCGGGCGAACGCGCCCGCCCTGCCGCGGATGTCGTCGTGCACCGCGGCGCAGCCCCCATCCAGGCTGGTGCCGATCGTCCGCGGCTCCAGGGCCCGCAGCTGGGCGATGCGCTCCGCGTTGAGCAGCGTGGCGTTGGTAAAGACCACCAAGCCCACCCCGCCGGTGCGCAGCCGCTCGGCGACGGCGTACCAGTCGGGCCGCAGAAAGAGTTCGCCGCCCATCAGAGTGACCTCGTCGGCCGGGAGGGCCGCCAGCTCGTCGGCAATGCGCAGCGCCTCGGTGGTGGAGAGCTCGTCCGGCCGCGCCCGGCCGGCCGTGGCCCCGCAGTGTCGGCAGCGCAGGTTGCAGCGCAGGGTGAGTTCCCAGACGCAGCACTGGAGGGGTGGGATCAGGGGAGGCATGCGGTCCGGCCCCGAGCAGGCGGCACAAGGCTGGGCCGGCGTGGGAGGCGAGGCTGCCCCAGCCCCGGCAGCGCGGGGTCGGGCCGGCGTGGGCGGCGAGGCTGCCTCAGCTCCGGCAGCGCGGGGTCGGGCTGTAAGGGCGAGGCATTTGCCCTCGCCGCTCAGGCCGGACACCGCAGCAACAAGTGGCGCAGGACTACCGCCGCACTCGTTAGCCGTGGCAAATGCCTCGCCCATACTACACGCCTCGCCCCTACCCGCCGCGCTGCAGCAGCTCCACCGGATCGCTCAAGGGGACCGCATAGGCCGCAGGGTCACCGGCCCGGCCAACCACGGCGTCGACCTCGCGCTCCAGGGCCGGCCGCAGTCCGACAGGAATGATCTCCTGCAACGGCTCGTAATGCTCCAGGGCGTCCAGCGGCCGGCCCTGGGCGACAAAGAAGCGGGCCAGGTTCCAGCGCGGCCAGAGCCCGGCGGGGTCGTAATCGAGGGCCAGGGCCAACGCACGCCGCGCGCCGGCGGCCTCACCGTGGGCCCAGGCCCGCACCCCACGGGCTGTGAGGCGGCGGGACAGCTCCGCCAACGCCTCATGACAAAAGAACCAGACCTCGCGGTCCTCGGGGAGCAGTTCTGCAGTGGCGGTGTCAAAATCCAGCAGGGCCCCGTCGAGGCCCTGCGCCGGGTAGAGGCCGGCCGTGAGGTAGAGACTAACCTCTCGCTCGAGCAGCGCCCATGCCAGCCGGGCCGTCCCGGCGACCTTGGCCCGCGTGCGCCAGCGGCAGGCCAGGCGGGCAGGGAAGTGGGTGCGCTCCAATTCGGCGAGCAGGTGATAGGCACGGGCCAGTTCCGCGGCCGGCCAGGGTCCTTGGTCGGGCAGCGCGTCGAGGACGCAAGTGGCCAGTCGGGGGCTATACCGGGCGGCAACGCCGACCATCTGGGCCAGGGCCATGGGCGTGGGGTTCTCGACCAAGGGGCTAATCTGCTCGCCGACGCGCTCGACCGCCTCCAGGTAGGGCGGAGCGTCGAGCGGGTCCACCAGGCCGCAGGAAACAACGGCCCCGTGCAGGCGCTCCAGAAACAGGGAAGCCGCGGTCCTTTCGCCCCGGCGCGCGGTCAGGCGCAGGACAGGATGGGCCGGCGACCAGGACTCTGTGGTGACCTCGATCTCGACAAAGCCGGTCTGGGCAGCCAGGGCCGCCAACTCCGCGGCCGCAAAGAGGTAGCGGTGGCCCATACCCTGCTGCTCCGCCCCCAGCAGCCAGGGGCGCGCGTCGACGCTCGTTTCTCGCGCCAAGGCCGCGCGCAGGGTCTCCTCCCGGTCGGGCGTCTCCACAACCAGGGTACCACCCAGGGCAAGCACACGCGCCCATTCGTAGAACGCATAGGTCGTGGCCACGTAGCCGAGGTGCTCGACCAGTTGGTCGGCCTGAACTGCCTGGGCCACACCGTCGCCAAAGGGCAGGCGCAACACGTCCGCCAAGACGTCGGCCGCGGCGGCCGCGTAGCGGTCCACGTTGATCCAGCCAGGCCGATGGACCAGACCACAGCCCAGGTGGAGCGAGAGACTGCTCATGGTGCGGCGTACCGGGCCCCGGTCGGATAGTTCCCCAGAAAGCCATCGATGGTCCGAATGGTCTCAACCGCCTCGTGCGGTGTCATGCGGCCTTTCTCGAGCAGGGCAAAGAGACGGGGAAAGGCTGCGGC
>JAFGEI010000070.1 GCA_016931695.1 Anaerolineae bacterium
AAAACACAAACAGAAACTATCCACCCTGCTCACACTCAATTTCCAGACTTTCTGAAATGAAAGTTTATGACCGTGGGCAGTATATTTCATGCGCGAGGTGGGCGCGACCCCTGGTCGGGGCGGCCATCGCCACGAAGAAGAAGCCCTGCGCCTCGCCGACGAGGCCCGCGCGGCGCTGGCCCAACTGTTCCACGCCCACGACCCGCAGGGCATCGTCTTTACGATGAACGCCACCCAGGCCATCAATATGGCCCTCAAGGGGCTGCTGCGGCCGGGCGATCACGTAGTCACGTCGTCCATCGAGCACAACGCCGTCTGGCGGCCGCTCAAGGCGCTGGAGCGGCGCGGCGTGGAGGTAACTGCCGTCCCCTGCACCTCTGGCGGCGCACTCGATCCGGCGGACGTGGAAACGGCCCTGCGCCCCGAGACGCGCCTGGTGGCGCTGCTGCACGGCTCCAACGTGCTGGGCGCGATCCTGCCCGTCGCCGAGATCGGAACTATCTGCCGTCGCCGCGGCGTCCCGTTCCTGGTCGACGCGGCGCAGACCGCCGGGGCGTATCCGATCGATATGGAGGCGATGGGGATCGACCTGCTGGCCTTTGCCGGGCACAAGGGCGTCTACGGGCCGCACGGCACGGGCGGGCTGGTCGTGCGCCCCGGCGTCGAGTTGGAAACGTGGGTCGAGGGCGGATCAGGCGTCGAATCCGCCTCGGAGACGATGCCAGAAGCGCTCCCGGCGCGGCTGGAGGCGGGCACGCACAACGCCGCCGGCATCGCCGGCCTGCTGGCAGGCGCGCGCTTTGTGCTGGAGCAAGGCGTGAAGCGCATCCGCGCCCACGAGATGCAAATGGCGGGACTGTTGATAAAGGAATTGCGGGAAATGCCGGGCGCGCGCATACTGGGACCGCGCGACATGGCGCAGCGCACGGCCGTCGTCTCTGTGGTCGTCGAGGGATACTCGCCCGATCAACTGGCCGCCGTGCTGGACCAGGTGTTCGACGTGGCGACGCGGGCGGGCTTGCACTGCGCGCCGCAGGCGCACCGGACAGCCGGGACGCTCGATTGCGGCGCGCTGCGCTTCAGCCCCGGCTATTTCAACACCGCCGAGGACGTCCGCTACGCCGTCGACTCCTTGCGAGAGGTCGTGTAGGCGAGATGGCCAAGCAGCGCATCGAAAAGACGCTCATCATCCTGGACGAGGACGAAATCCGCCAAGTGATGCAGTTGGCGCAGCGGGACGATCCGCAGGAGATATACCGTTTTGTCAAAGAGGTGATCGCCAAAAAGGTCGAGGCCGCGCTGCGTCAGCGATGCGGATAGTGCAGCAGGAGAGACAAAATGCCCAAAATTAGTGTGACGCTGGACGAGCAACAACAGGCCGAGTTACAGATGCTCCTGGCCGACGAGAATGGCGCGGCGGCGCTGCGCTTTCTGAAAGAGGTGATCTGGTCTCAGGTGAAGGCGGTGCGCCGGAAGGCGTTGCGCGGCCACCTGGAAGCAGGTCAGCGCTAGGGCGCGCCTGGAATTTCTTCAAGGAGATACATCAATGACGAGTGTACAAGATATTCGCATGTGGGGCGCGAAAATGTGGGACATCCTCGGTCTGTCGGGCGCTCCGGTGGGGGTCAGGTTACTCACCGATGGAGAGCGACCGAACGAGGCGCAGGTGCTTGAGCAGCACCGCTATTGCCAGGCGCTCATGCTCGCGCGGCGCGGGGAATCGGTGCTGCTGGACAAAGAGGGCATTGCCTGCCCGGCCGCGGCGGCCGCCTTTGGCTTCCGCCCACTGCCTGCCGGACTGCAGAGCGGCAAGGGCTTGATCGGGTTTGGCATCATGGCCGACGAGGCGGTAGGCAGGAGAATGTTCGAGGCCATGCCCAGGCTCGAACCCGGCCGGGTTCAGGGCCTGTACTTGTTCCCCCTGGACCAGGCCGCGGGCGCGCCTGACGTGGTAGTGGTCGAGGACGAGGTGGAGAAACTGATGTGGATCAGCCTGGCCTATCTCCACGCCACGGGCGGCGAGCGCGTCGCCGGCTCGACGGCGGTGCTGCAGGCAACGTGCGTGGATTCGACCATCATCCCGTACCTGGAAGGCCGACTGAACCAGGGCTATGGCTGCTACGGCTGCCGGGACGCTACCGACCTAGGAGCGAACGAGACGGCGATGGGCTTCCCCGCCGCCGTGCTGCCGACCATAGTGGCGCACCTGGAATACCTGGCCCAGAAGGCAATCCCCACCTCTCGCTCCAAGAAAGCGTGGCAGGCGCTTCAGACCAGAAACTCGCATCAGGCGGAGGTTGAGTGATGCCTGACAGAGAGAATGGCCTGCGTTCGTATCAGGTAACGGTAGAACGCCAGGATAAAGCTCACGCCTTGGCCTCGTCCCACGGCCATACCCTGACGTTGGGCGCGCGCCAGGGCGACTCAACGGCAGGCTTCAACGCCGCCGAAACGCTGCTGGCCTCGTTGGGGGCTTGCCTGATTACCAACGTCACCGCGCTGGCCGAAAAGATGCGCCTGCAGGTAGATCAAGTGCGCGTCGAGATCGAGGGCGACCGCCGCGACGAACCACCGGGCATCGTCCAGATCCGCTACCGCCTGGTGTTGGACAGCCCAGAGCCGCTCGATAAGCTGGAAAAGCTGCACGAGGTCGTTTTCAGGTGGGGTACGGTGACCAACACACTGCTCGACGGCGCGGCGATTCAGGGCGATCTGCTGAATGCGAGGTAAAGGTTCGTGATAAAACGGATGTACAAGCGACTCACCAGCGCTACGGCCAGGGGATGGCTCCTCGTGGGCGCCTTGCTGGGGATTGGGGCGTTGCCCTGCCCAGAGTGCGGCGCGCCGATGATATTCCACTTTTGGCCAATCGCCGGGTTGATGTTGGTGGTCCAAACGCTGAAACGGCGCCATCTCCGGCCACAGTCTGACGCCAAAGCCCCTGCTCACGCCGGACCACAGTCCGGCGCAGGGGCGGCGGATTGTGATCCGCAATGAGTGAATGGTGAGAAGGAGAACTCAATGCCACATTTGTTGATCATCGGCGGCAGCGACGCCGGCGTCAGCGCGGCGCTGCGGGCGCAGGAGGTGAACCCGGCGTGGGAAGTCACAGTGGTGGTGGCCGACCGCTACCCCAACTATTCCATTTGCGGCCTGCCCTTCTGGCTGGGCGGGGAGGTCGCCGACTGGCGCGACCTGGCCCACCGCAAGGCCGAGGATATTGAGGGGCAGGGTATCCGCCTGTTGCTGGAGCACACCGCCCGGGCCATACACCCGGCAGAAAAGACGGTCACGGTCGTGGACAAGGCCGGGCGGTCACAGCAGGTACTATACGACAGCCTCGTGATTGGCGCGGGCGCCGTCCCGGCCCGCCCGCCCATCAGGGGATTGGAGCAACCGGGCGTCTTTTTCCTGCGCACGATGGCCGACGGCTTTGCCCTGCGCGACTACCTGGAGGCGCGGTCGCCTGTCTCCGCCGTGGTGGTGGGCGGCGGGTACATTGGCCTAGAGATGGCCGAGGCCCTAGCCCGGCGTGGGATACAGGTCACGCTAGTGGAGTATTTGCCCTCGGTGCTGACCACGCTCGACCCACCGCTGGGCGCTCTCGTGGGTGAGGAGCTGAACCGGCGCGGCGTCACCGTCGCCACCGGCGTGGCGGTGGAGGCGATTGACCGGCAGGGAGGACAACTGGCTGTGATCGGCTCCGGGGGATTCCGCGTCGAGGCCGACCTGGTGCTGGTAGCGACCGGCGTGCGTCCGAATGCTGACCTTGCTGAAGCGGCCGGCGTCGAGACCGGGCGTTGGGGCGCGATCTGCGTCAGCCGGGCGATGGAGACGAATGTCCCGCACGTCTACGCCGCCGGGGACTGCGCCGAGACCTACCACCGGCTGCTGGAGCGGGACGTCTACATGCCGCTAGGCTCTACGGCGCACAAGCAGGGGCGCGTGGCCGGGGAGAACGCCGTCGGCGGGCAGGCGGCCTTCGCCGGGACGCTGGGCACGCAGGTCGTCAAGGTATGCGACCTGGTCGCCGCGCGCACGGGGATGCGCGACGATGAAGCGCGTGAGGCGGACTTCGACCCGTTGACCACTCAAGTCGAGACATGGGATCACAAGGTCTACTACCCCGGCGCGCACCGGCTCCACCTCCGTGTCACCGGCGACCGCCGGACCGGCCGGTTATTGGGCGCGCAAATCGTCGGCCACCGCGCGGCGGAGGTATCCAAGCGAGTGGACATATTTGCGGCGGCGCTATTCAACGAGATGAAGGTGAAAGAACTGAACGACATAGACCTGAGTTACACGCCGCCCCTCAGCACGCCCTGGGACGCGGTGCAGATGGCGGCACAGGCGTGGATGGAGGGACGCGGAAATCCTGAGGTAAAGCCATGCTGATTGATAATTATGACCTAGAGGTCAAAAGCGTACCCTGCGAACCAGGGGCGGAAGAGTTTACCGCCATTGTGCGGCTCAACGTGGACATCGGGCTGGTATTGCCTTACTTGAACCGCACCCTGCGCGGGGCGATGTACAATACCCAAGCCCCCTCGCTGGCCTGGAAGAAGGGCAGGCGCAATGTCGCCTTCTGGTCCTACAAGATCGCC
>JAFGEI010000017.1 GCA_016931695.1 Anaerolineae bacterium
ATAGTTGTTGCCGGGGTAGATGTCCTCGGCGTAGGCGGGGTTGGCCATGATCCAGTCCTCCAGGCCGGGCGCGGTGGGGTCGAAGGCCGGCGCGGTGGGGGCGCGGTCGGTGGAGGGCGGTGCGGTGTCGGGCTGGGGAGCATACTGCTGCGGCTCCGCTTCCTCCGCCATGGGGACAAACCCGCCGGGCATCTCGGCGAACTCAAAGTCGTAGGGATTGGGCAGGCGGTTGAGGATGGTGGCGTCCATCTGGTAGGTGGCCTGCCAGGGGACGGTGACGTGGATGGGAGAGGGTAAAAAGACCACCGCCGCAGGCAGGGCAAAATCTTGCCGGGTGTCCATTCCCGACACAATGTCCACCGTCGCTGTCCTGGGGGCATGGTCCGGTGCGCTGGCAGTGACATTGTAGGTGCCTTCGTCGAGATAGATCTCATAGTAGCCATTGCCGGGGTTGGTATCGACGGAACCCCATCCGGCCACGTCTACCGTGGCCTCCAGGGGCAGGCCGGTGTCGAGGTCGGTGACATAGCCCCACAGCAGGCCGCGGGGGGTGAGGTAGAAATCGACTGTGGTCACCATGTCGGTAAAGACCTCGATTGGGGTCGTGATGCCGGTGGTGTATTGGATGTGCTCTGCGGTCATGGTGTAGACACCGACCATGGCTGTCATGGTGTAGTAGCCGCTGGCGTCTGTGTCTGCGCTGAAGGCGTCAGCGGTCACCGTGGCGCCCTCGATGGGGGCCATTGTTGTCGCATCGTAGACGGTGCCGTTCAGATAGCCCATTTCTCCCATCGGAACGGCGTAGGCGATGCTGGAGTGATTGCCGATGCTCCCGTGGGATGCCAGGGGGGTAAGAGTTCCTGCAGCCGGATCAAAGACGAACAGCTGGTTACCATCGAGGGCGCTGGTGTAGATGACCTCGTTGATGCGGTCGGCCGCGCTGCTGCAATAAAAGCCGGGCGAGACGCCGTGGTCCTGCCCCGGCAGGGAGGGGTTGCTCAGGTCGTAGGAGCGGATCGGGTCGCTGCCGGTTTGGTAGTAGTAGCGGTTCCCCAATATGGAGCTGAAGCGGGCGTACTCGCCGTTTGAACCTGGCCCCAGGAGGAAATCGGTGATCGTCCAATCGTCCAGGTTGATCATGTGAGCGTGAACGGTTCCATACTCGCCGACGACGTACTGGTGCGTGGTGGGATCATAGTCGCCCATGACGTTGGTGGTAAAGGGCAGGGCCAGTGTGTTCCATACCCCGCCGGAGGTGTAGTAGAGGGTGGTGCCGTTGGCCTGGGTGTAGAGGAACTCGCCATCGCGGGTGATCTCCAGGTTGCAGTAGGAGCCAGAGGCCCCGCCCGGTGCAGCCATCACGTACGACCAGACGTCGACGGCGGGGTCATAGACCTCGATCTGGGCGGGCGAGCGGCGGTAGGCGTATAGCTGACCTTCGGTGCTGACCGCCATTTGGCATCCGGTATCGTAGCCGGCGAGCGATGTCCAGGTGTCGGCAGCAGGATCGTAGACGGAGAAGGTGGTGTTCCCAGAGTCGAGGCTGGTCAGGTAGAGCAGGCCGCCGTCGGCCAGGGGCTGGGACTCGCTGAGCGGCCCGATGGGGAGCTTGTCCAGGAATGGGGCGTTTGCCCAGCGCTCTGTTTCCGTCCCTTCTGGTTCCTGCGCCGAGATGGCAGGGCTAAGCGGGACGGCAAAGAGGGAAACCAATAACACCAGGGCCATTGGGATGGCCCAATTCTTGTACCGCTTCATGGTGGATTCCTCCTTTTGTTTTCCGATTTACTCGAGTTTATACGTCGGGAGCAATTGTCGATCAAACCACCTCCTTTTCCATGTGCTTTTGCGCGGCGCTGTATGTGTCGAGAGCAGACAGAGACAGATTCGCCCGCGCAGGGCAGCAAGAGTATGTCATCAGGCTTGTGTTCCTTGGCGGCATGGATCGGCGTTTTGGAATTGATCTATGATATGAGAATTTTTGGGTTTTGTCAACCGGCTGTGCTTGGGATAGCTTTTTAATTCTTTGGGTTCTGGCAACTTTTGTAGTATAATAATAACTACTCAGCTACGCTTCGCAGTTGCCCTCCGCGCTCGCGAAGGGAGGGAAAGCGGGGGTGTCGAGAGCGGCGAAGCCGCTCTCGACACCCCCATTTCTCCCCTTTTCGGAGCGAGGGCGTTACTCAGGCGGCTAGCCTGAGTAGTTACGTATAATAAAGGTAACTGCTCAACGGGTTGACCTTGAGAGCCCTCCCCTTTCTGAGGTGGGAGAGCTTCCAGGTGGGCAGCCTGCACAGTTGCTAACAAAGGTAACTACGGTTGCTTTGGTCGATTAGCACTGGCTGATTTTGAGACGCGATACGATCGAGGGAAGATTCATAGTGCCAAAGCAAAAATATGGACCAGGTTTTACGCAGAGACTTTTGTCTCTTATCTCCGAGCCAGCGTTTATAAAGTTTGAAAACATATTGAGCGAGCCTAACTTTTTTAAAATTGTTGGAAGAACTCATTATGAGCGATGGCATTCAGCATTCTTTGGTTGGTTATTGGATGTTAATGGTTCACATCTACTATCCGATTATGTCTTAAGGCGATTCTTATTGCTACTTCTCAACGAAAAATGCCTGAAAGCGAAAGATCACTTGGAAAATTTTCTGATAGGTGTTTTGCCATTGATCGAGTTTTCGGAAATTCAGGTATCGCCTAATGAGAATATGTCATCTGAAACAAGTGTTGCAGGAGTGGGAAGATTTGACGTGTTTCTAACAGCAAAATATCATGACGATGGCAATACTGGAAACCTGAATGTCCTGTTTGAGCTAAAAATAGATTCGAAACCGGACGGGGAACAGTCCAAGAGATATGCGGACTGGATTTATGATAACCATCCCGGCGATGCTAATTTTTTGATTTATCTAACACCCTGTCTAGCTCAAAATTCTAGATCTACGGTTGGTGATGAAAGGTGGTATTGCTTGGATTACCAGCTACTCAATGACAACCTGCTCATTCCACTCTTAGACCATCCAAGCCTCAATGAAAAGGTGAAGCCTTTCATTATCCAGTACATAAAGAACTTGAAAAACCGATACAAAGGAATCAAAATGGCAATTACCAATGAAGAGAAAAGGTTGGCTTTAGCATTGTACGAGAAATACAGTGATGTTTTTGATTCGATATATGACGCTCTTGTTTCATCGGGTGCTCTAGATTTCAGCACATCGGACGTGACTGAACCTAGGGGGAGGGTTACGGGGCGTTTGGCTGTTAGAATTGATCGGAAAATTTTCGCTAATGATACTGTTCGTCTACTTTTTAACGATGTTCTGGCGTATATCGTAGATAAAGGATATATTCTGAGAATTCCTTTGCCTTGGGGCACGAGTAAAAGTCGATATATAATAACGAACGAAGAAATACCCATTCATCCAAACGGCAGAGATTTTTTCTATCCTGAATCTTATCAAGGGTACACGATCGAAACGCATTATGCCAGGGATCGGGCTTTGAAAGTTTTGAGTGATTTGTGTGAGAGGTTGGAGCTTGAATTTGAAGCAATAGATATATGACGCCCTCATCCAGGGACGGTTCACCCCCGATGGGTCCTGCCCTCCGTGCTCTTGCCTGATGGGCCGGCCGCTTTTGCGACCAATTGCAGCCCGGTCATCCCTTCGACGGCCAGTTCGCGGATCGCGCCCTCGTCGAGCAGCGCCGCGATGGTGCGATCGAGCTCGCGCGGCGTCCATCCCATCACGTGGAACAATCTGGCGGCCATCCCGCGATCGATCGCGACGACGTTGTCGAGGTAGCGTTGCACCAGGGTCTTGCGGGCCGTGGCACGGCTGATATGACGCGCCTGGCCGGCCAGATCGGGAAAGTGGCGCAGCACGAGTTCGTAGACAAACGCGTAACGCCACGCGCCGGCCTCGGCAACGCCCACCGGCAGTACTTTTAGCCCCACCTGCAATTCGACCAGTGCCCGCTCAAAAGCCGCCTTGGCGCTGTCGGCGCTCATGCGCGCCTCGCGGCGGAGGCGGACTGTATCCAGCGGGCCGTGTTCGAGGATCGCCTCGTAAATTGCTTTTGCGGCGGCGGTCAGTTTGCCGTCCCTGTACTCGGCGAGATAATCGTCCATGGCGCCAAAGTTGTCCGTACCGGCGTATACGTAGGGGAGCAGGTCGAGCGAGACCAGGGTGGCGCGCCGGCGCAGCAGCTTGCCATAGTACCACCACTTTTTGTCCAATGCATTGTCTTTCCAATCCCAGCACTTGCTGCCGTCGGGGTCGCCGTGCTCGTCAGGGACCGCGCGCACCCGGCCGGCGATGGCGTGGAACAGGTTGGGCGTCTCAATCCCCTTGATCGGCCAAAAGTGACAAAAGCCGACTTGGTCGACAAATGCGCGGGCCTCGTCGATGGTGCGCAGGCGCCGCTCTGCGGTGCGGTGGTAGTTGAATTCTCGCTGTTGGCGGATGGCCTCGGCGTTCATTCCCTCTCCAGTATCTGGCGAAAGAGGAACCAGGCCCCCTTGCGCTGGTCGACGCCGTGCGGGGCGCGGTCGTAGTAGATGTCGAACACCTCGCCGCCGGCGGTGCGCACGCGGTAGTAATCCCGGCCCACGCCCCAGGAACCGCGCCGGCCGGCCGCGGCGGCGTGGGACGGGCGCATGTTGGCCGCCATGCGGCCGCGCCGCCGATAGTCGTGCCACTCCTGGAGTAACGCTACCACCCGGTAGGCTCGCTCGTTCCAGATGAAACCGTCCGGCGCGCCAGGCCGCTTCTCCAGCGTGGGGGTCTGGTCAAAGAGGGCCTCCACGGGGGCGCCGATGAAGCGGGCGGGTGGGCGCTCTCTTTTGCTCAACAGCACAGCTCCTGCCGATCGATGCCGGTGATCAGGTGGACCAAAAGCTCAGTTGGCGGGCCGGGCGGCGGCCGTCCAACAGGATGAATGGCGCGGCGCGGTCGGCAGCGATGCGCAGCCGGCGCAGATCGCCCAGGTCGCGCAGGGTGCCCCGGCGCCGGGCGGCCAGCAGCTGCCGGGCGCCCTTGGGCCCGATCCCCGGCACCCGCAGCAGCAGTTCGTAGCCGGCCCGGTTCAGCTCGACCGGCTGTTCGGTCAAGTCCCGCTGCGCCCAGGCCAGCTTGGGGTCGACGTGGTGGGGAAGGTTGCCGTCGTCGTCAAACGGCATCTCTTCCAGGTCAAAGCCATAATCGCGCAGCAGGAAAGAGGCCTGGTAGAGGCGGTGCTCCCGCAGCGGCGGGCTGGGTGCCGAGTCTGCCAGCGGGGTGTCCGCAACCGGGCGGAAGGAGCTGTAGTAGGCGCGGGCCAGGCCCAGGTCGTGATAGAGACGCACGGTGACGGCTAATAGCTCGAGATCGCTCTCGCCCGCCGGGCCGACGACGAACTGGGTGGCAGAGCTGGGGCCGCGTCCACCCGACTCGCGGCGAATTTCGTGCACCCACTTGAGGCGCTGGTAGAGATCGTCGTCGAATACTTTTTTGGGCGCCAGGCACTGCAGGCGCTGCGGGTTGGGGGCCTCCAGGTTGAGCGAGACCCGGTCGGCGAGGGACATGGCGGCCCTGATCTGGTCGCGTTCTGCGCCCGGCATGATCTTGAGGTGGATGTAGCCGCCAAAGCCGCTCCGGCGGAGGATCTGCGCCGTGTCGATCAGCCGTTCCTGAACGCGCGTTGCGCCGCCGGCGATGGCGGAGCTCAAAAAGATGCCGGCCACGGCGTTTTGCCGGTAAAGCTGCATAAAGATGGCGGCCAATTCGTCGGGGCTGAACGTGGCGCGGCGAAAATCCCGCCCGGCGCGGAAGGGACAGTAGCGGCAGTTCTGCTCGCAGGCGGAAGTGAGCAGGGTCTTGAGGAGCGCAATGCGCTTCCCGCCGGGCATGACGGCGCGGTAAACACTGCCGGCCAGTGATGGGTCGGCGGTGGGAGGAGCGGCGGTCCCCTGCATGGCGACCTCCTCAGCCGGTTCATAGCTGGCGGCAGGGCCGAGCAGTTGTAGCTTTTCCAGGGCCTTCATCTCTACTTCTATTATACGAACAAATGTTCATTCGTCAAGGGCAAAAAGTTCTTTGACCTCTGTCGGCGCCAAGCCGGCCCAGCCAAATTGCTCCCAATCGACCCGATCGTGGTCGTCGAAACGGATGCCTTCATCCTCCAACAGGGCGCGCTGCAGGCCTGCGCCATGCTCCTGGCAACTGGTCGAGATTCGCCCGTGGCGGTTGATCACCCGGTGCCAGGGGACGTCCAGGCCTGCCGGGGGGCTGTGCAGCGCCCATCCGACAGTGCGCGCGGCGCGCGGCTGTCCCAGCATGCAGGCGATGTCGCCGTAGGAAGCGACCTTGCCCGGTGGGATTTGACACACCAGGCGGTAGACCTTTCGAAAGAATCCCATCATAACGCCGAGTATACACGGATAGGGAGAGCTGGCAACCTGTTGGGAAGGAGGCTTTTGCAGCGGATGGGCCAGGGGGTAAGATTGACGCCCACTGCGGTGTGCGGTATAATCCGACCCGCACCTTGTTGGGAGGAATAACCATTGCGCGCACTGGTAACTGGAGCAGGGGGGTTTGTCGGCCACTATTTATGCGCCTACCTGCTGGATCATACGAACTGGGAGATATTGGGCACGGTCTACCCTGCGCCCGCAGATCAGCACCAAACCCATCCGCGTTTGCGGCGCGTCTGGGCTGACTTGCGCGATGCACCGGGCGTCCTGGCCCTGCTGGACGATTTCGAACCGGATGTACTCTTTCACCTGGCGGCGCAGTCGTTTGTCCCTTCTTCCTTCGCTGACCCGTGGGACACGCTGGAAAACAACATTCGTTCCCAGCTCAACATCCTGGAAGCGGTGCGAAAACGAGAACGGGCGGTGCGCGTGGTGGTGATTGGCTCGAACGAAGAGTACGGTTCGCCCCGGCAGGATGAGCTTCCCATCACCGAGCAAAGTCCCATTGCTCCCAACAATCCCTATGCGGTGAGTAAGGTGGCGCAGGATTTCTTGGGCTTGCAGTATTTTCTCAGCTATGGCGTCGACGTCGTGCGGCTGCGGCCGTTTAACCACACCGGGCCGGGGCAGTCGCCCCGCTTTGTCGTGCCCGCTTTTGCCAGCCAGATTACCCGCGTCGAGGCCGGGCTGCAAGAACCGGTGCTAAAGGTCGGCAACCTCGACGTCGAGCGCGATTTTACCGACGTGCGCGACGTGGTCCGCGCCTACTACCTGGCGGCCCGGCACGCGGCAGCGGGGGAAGTTTACAACGTGGCGGCGGGCCATCCCCAGTCGGTGCACGGGTTGTTAGGGATGCTGCTCTCTTTCTCTTCCGCCGCGATCGAGGTCGTGGTCGATCCCGAGCGGTATCGTCCCGCCGACGCGCCGGTGGCCTGGGGTAGCGCGGACAAGTTGTATCGCTGCACGGGCTGGAAGCCCGAGATCCCCTTTGCACAGACGCTGCAGGATACGCTGGTCTATTGGAGGCAACAGGTCGGCGCGCAGGCCGCCTAGCGCTTGACCGCAAAAGTTTCGCTACGAGGAGGTCGTTGGTCTATGCCCCAAGCTCTGATTACCGGCATCACCGGCCAAGACGGTTCGTACCTGGCCGATTTCCTGTTGGGACAGGGATACAATGTGTTTGGGATGGTCCGTCGCAGCAGCACGGTCAATTTTTCTCGCATTCAACACATTCAGGACAAAATTACCTTGCTCTCTGGCGACTTGCTCGACCTGGGCTCGCTGATCAGCATCTTGCAAGAGTACGAGTTTGACGAGGTCTATAACCTGGCGGCGCAGTCGTTTGTCCCCACCTCTTGGGAGCAGCCGGTCTTTACCGGTGAGGTGACTGCGCTGGGCGTGACGCGCATGCTGGAGGCGATCCGCTCGGTCGACAAGGGAATCCGCTTCTACCAGGCCAGTTCTTCCGAGATGTTTGGCAAGGTGCGCGAGGTGCCGCAGACGGAGCGCACGCCTTTCTATCCCCGCTCCCCTTACGGCGTGGCCAAGGTCTATGGCCATTGGATTACCGTCAATTACCGCGAGTCGTACGGCCTGCACGCCTCTTCCGGCATCCTCTTCAACCACACCAGCCCCCGCCGCGGCCTGGAGTTTGTGCTGCGCAAGATCACCCGCGGCGTCGCGCGGATCAAGCTGGGGCTGGAAAAAGAGCTGCGCCTGGGCAATCTCGATCCCCAGCGGGATATCGGCTATGCTGGCGATTACGTCCGGGCGATGTGGATGATGCTGCAGCAATCCGCGCCGGACGATTACGTGGTCGCTACCGGCGAAACGCACTCGATCCGCGAGATGTGCGAGCAGGCTTTTGGCTTCGTGGGGCTCGACTGGCAGGAGTTTGTCGTCCAGGACGCCCGCTTCATCCGGCCGGCAGAGGTCGACTTGCTGGTGGGGGATGCGAGCAAGGCGCGGCGGACGCTGGGCTGGGCGCCGGCGGTGTCGTTCCCGGCCCTGGTGCAGATGATGGTGGATAACGACCTGGCGCTGGCGCAGCAGGAAGGATGACCGGCGGGGGCGAATAGTTGTCTGGGAGGATCAAATGACCGAGATTCGTTTTGGCACCGATGGATGGCGAGGGCGGATTGCCGAGGATTACACCTTCGACAACGTGCGCCGCTGCACGCAGGGGTTTGCCCGCTACCTTTCCGCGCAGGGAAAGGGCGGCGAGGGGGTGGTGATCGGCCACGACCGCCGCTTTGCTTCCCGTTCGTTTGCGATCGCCTCGGCCGAGGTGATGGCGGCCAACGGCTTCCAGGTCTGGTTGCTCGACGGGCCAGCCCCGACGCCGGTGATTTCCTATTCCGTCGTCGAGCGGGGGGCGACCGGGGCGATCAACATCACTGCCAGCCACAACCCCCCGGCGGACAATGGGTTCAAGGTGCGCGACGAGAACGGCGCAGCCGTGGCTCCGGAAGGACTGCGCGCAATCGAAGCTGCAATTCCTCCTATCGACCAGGTGCAGCGGATGGACTGGAGCGCCGCGCAGGAGCAGGGGCTGATTCGGGACTGGGATGCCACGCTGTCCTACGTCGCTCACGTCGGCCGGCTGGTCGACGTCGAGCGCATCAAGCAGGCCGGGTTCCACTTGCTCGTCGAGCCGATGTGGGGTAACGGCATCGGCTGGTTCCCTCGCCTGTTGCAGGGAGGCCGCACCCGCGTGACAGAGATTCACAACGTGCCCAACCCGCTCTTTCCCGAGATGGAGCGCCCCGAGCCGATCCCGCCCAACATCGACGTGGCGCTCCAGCGCACTGTCGAAAGCGGCGCCGACGTCTGCCTGATCATGGATGGCGACGCGGACCGGATGGGCATCGGTGACGAGAACGGGAACTTTGTCAACCAGCTGCAGGTCTATGCGCTGCTGGCCTACTATTTGCTCCAGGTGCGCGGCGAGCGGGGTGCAATCGTCAAGACGCTCTCGACGACCTCAATGCTGGAAAAGCTGGGCCAGATGTACGGCGTGCCGGTTTACGAGACAGGGGTGGGATTCAAGTACGTCGGCCCCAAGATGCTCGAGACCGATGCCATCATCGGCGGCGAAGAGAGCGGCGGGTACGCTTTCCGCGGCAGCGTCCCGGAGCGGGATGGCATCCTCGGCAATCTCTATTTCCTCGACTTGATGGTGCAGACGGGCCAGACGCCGTCCCGCTTGCTGTCCACGCTATACGAGAAACTGGGCGCCACTTATTATTACGACCGCATCGATACGCGGTTCCCGCAGGAAAAACGGCCGCAGGCCCGGGCGCGGCTGGACGACGCCCGCCCCGAGGTCCTGGCCGGCCTGCGGGTGACGGAGCGGATGACCGTCGACGGCTACAAGTACGTGCTGGAAGACGGCGGCTGGCTGCTGGTCCGCTTTTCCGGCACCGAGCCCATCATCCGCGTCTATTGCGAGACGACGAAAGCGGACAAGGTGCAGCCGCTTTTGGACGAGGGGCTCGAACTGGCGGGGCTGGTGTAGACGAGGCGGCACGCGGCGATGGCCGAGACGACGCTGAACTGCCTGGTCGATTCTCACGCCCACCTGGACGCGAGCCTGTTCGACGACGACCGGGAACAGGTGATCCAGCGGGCCCTGGACGCGGGGGTCGGTGCAATCTTGAACGTGGGCACGAACCTGGCGACCAGCCGGGCCGCCGTTGCCCTGGCGGAACGGTATTCGTTCATTTATGCCGCCGTGGGGGTCCATCCTCACGAGGCAAAACGTGTTACCCCGGCCGCGTTGGACGAACTGCGCCGCCTGGCGCGTCATCCCCGCGTCGTCGCCATCGGCGAGATCGGACTGGACTATTACCGTGATCGCTCGCCGCGCCCGGTGCAGCGCCGTGCCTGTGCCGAGCAGCTTGCCCTGGCCGCTGAGCTGGGGATGCCGGTGGTGATCCACTGCCGCGATGCCCACGACGATTTGATCGCCATCTTGCAGGGCTGGCGGGGGACGGGGGTCTTGCACGCCTACTCGGGCGGCCCCGAGCGCCTGGAATCGCTGCTTGGTTTTGGGTTTCTGCTGGGCATTTCGGGCGTGGTGACCTTTCCCAAGGCGCGCCCGCTGCGGGAGGTCGTGGCGCTGGAGCCGCTCGACCGCCTCTTGATCGAGACGGATTGCCCGTACCTGACGCCGGTGCCCTATCGGGGACGGCGGAACGAACCCGCCTACGTGCGCTACGTCGCCGAGGCCATGGCTCACACCCGCGGACTGCCGCTGGAAAAAGTGGCCGAGGCGACGACGGCGAATGCAGAGCGCTTGTTTCATATTTCACTGGTCTGAGGAATCTGTTGAATCGCTTACCTTTTCTGGCCCCGATTGAGAACGACCTCGCGCGGGTCGAGTCGATCCTGCAAGAACATCCGCCGGAGCAGAACGAAGCGATCGGTGCAGCGATCGATTACCTGGTCGGCGGGGGCGGGAAACGACTCCGCCCGGCGCTGGCCCTGCTCTCTTGCCGCATCTGTGACGCCAGTCCGGAGTGGGCCGTTTTTGCCGCCGCGGCGCTCGAAATGCTTCACACCGCCACCCTGATCCACGATGACCTGATCGATGGCGCGCTGGTGCGGCGGGGAACCGAGACGTTGAACGCCCGCTGGACGCCCGGCGCGACGGTGTTGGCCGGGGATTATATCTTTGCCCGCTCGGCCCACCTGGGCGCCCGGACCGGCAGTGTCCGCTTTACCCGCCGCTTTGCCGAGACGCTGATGGTGATCTGCAACGGCGAGATCCGCCAGATGTTCAGCCAGCATCGCGGGGCCATCACCCGCCAGGAATACGAGCAGCGCATCTATGCCAAGACCGCTTCCCTGATCGGGCTGGCGGCCGAGGCCGGGGCGATTCTGTCGGATGCGGACGTGCCGAGGACGCAGGCGCTGCGGACGTATGGGGAGCGGTTGGGGCTGGCCTTTCAGGTCGTCGATGACGTGCTTGACTTTGTCGCCGACCGGGAGTTGTTGGGAAAGCCGGTGGGGAGTGATCTGCGGCAGGGACTGGTCACCCTGCCGCTGTTGCTCTTTCTCGAGCTGGAGCCGCAGCATCCCCTCGTCCAGCGCACGCTGCAAGCCTTTTCTCCAGCCGACGTGGATGAGGTCGTCGGGATCGTCGCCGCTTCCCCCGCCATCGACCAGGCGTTGGAGATTGCCGCGTCGTACTGCGAGCAGGCCCGTTCCGCTTTGACGATATTTCCCCCCGGAGTGTACCACACGGCGCTGCTGGAGCTGGTCGATTTTACCATCCGCCGCCAGTTTTAACGATGGTCGATCTTTCGATCGTGATCGTCAATTGGAACGTGCGGGACCTGCTCCGCTCCTGCCTGCGCTCGATCGCCCCCGGCGTGGAAGTCATCGTGGTCGACAATGCCTCGACCGACGGCAGTGCCGGGATGGTGCGCTGCGAATTCCCGTCCGTCCGGCTCGTTGCCAACGACGAGAACCGCGGCTTTTCCGCCGCCAACAACCAGGGCATCGCGCTGGCCCGCGGGCGGTACGTGCTGCTGCTCAATCCCGACGCCGAGGTGCTGGGGGATGCGCTCGACGCGATGGTCGCTTTTGCCGACGAGAATCCCGACGTCGGCGTGGTGGGGCCTCAACTGCTGAATCCGGACCGCTCGGTCCAATCTTCCCGCCGCCGGTTCCCGACCTTGATGACCGCGTTTTTCGAGTCGACGTGGCTGCAGCCCTGCGCCCCCCGCTGCTTGCTGCGCCGCTATTACGTGGCGGATCGGCCGGACGACGTGGTGCAGGACGTCGACTGGGTCGATGGGGCGGCGCTCATGGCGCGCCGGGAAGCGATTGACGAGGTCGGGGGCCTGGACGAGGGGTTTTTCATGTATTCGGAAGAGCTGGATTGGTGCTACCGGTTTCGGGCTGCAGGCTGGCGGGTGGTTTACTTTCCGGCCGCGCACGTCGTGCACTACCGCGGCAAGAGCAGCGAGCAGGTCGTCGTCGCCCGCCACATCCATTTTCAGACCAGCAAGGTGCGCTACTTTTCCAAGCACCACGGCCCGCTGGCGGCGGGGGTGCTGCGCCTTTTTCTTCTCGCCAATTACGCCTGGCAAGTGGGACTCGAGGGCGCCAAGTGGCTGTTGGGGCACAGTCGACCGCTACGCGCTCAGCGCATCGCCGCCTATCGCCAGGTGCTCCAAAGCGGGCTCAGGCCGCAAAGATGAAGCGCTTCCCGGCTGGTCCGGTTGCTCTGGCGTTCGGGGCGCTGCTGCTGGCGCTGGGTGCGGTATACCTGGGTACAGCCTGTACTGCTGCTGGCAACCGGGTCGTCGCTCCGCTCGACGATGCCTACATCACCTTCCAGTACGCCCGCCAGTTCGCCCGCGGCTTTCCCTATCGCTTCAACGATGTGGACCCGCCGACGACCGGCATGACCAGCCCTCTCTTTGGCTACACGTTGGGGCTGGCCTATTGGCTGGGATTTACGGACGAGCGGCTGGTCGCGTTGGCGGTCGGCCTGGGTGTCGTCTGGTTGGCCCTGGCGGCAGGATTGAGCTACCTGCTGGCGCGGCAGCTCGTGCCGCAGGCGGAAGAAAGCTGTTGGTGGGCGGTGGCGGCGGCGGCCCTGGTCGCCCTGTCCGGGGCGGTGCAGTGGAGTTGTTTCAACGGCATGGAGACGGGCTTGTTCACCGTCTTGACCCTGGCGGCGCTGGTCGCCTGGCTGTCCGACCGGGCTGCTCTGGCGGCGGCCTGGCTGGGATTGGCGGCCCTAACCCGGCCGGAGGGCCTGATCCTGGCGCTCCTGGTTTGGGCGGTGGCGCTGCTGGAGGGATGGTTCGCCCGCTCCTGGCGCTGGCGGCGGCAGCTCTTTTTCTCCCTCGCGGTCGGAGTCGGGCTGGCGCCCTTTGTCGTGAACTGGCTGCTCACCGGCGCGGCCTCGTCGGCGGGCCTGGCAGCCAAGTCGTGGTGGCTCAATGTGCCGTGGTATCCGGACGAGATCGTCCGTTCCATCGCCATGTCCTACCAGCGAATCCTGCTCGGCCTTTTTCTGGGCTGGCAGCCGGTCGTGCGTTGGTTTGCGCCGCCGGGGCTGCTGCTGCTGGCGCTGCTGGGGTGGTGGGGGCTGGCCCGCCAGCGTCGTTGGCCGGCCTTAGCGCTGACGATGGCCTGGTTTGCCGTCGGCGCGCTCTCCACGGCGACCTTGATCACTGCCACCTGGCACATGGGACGCTACCAGGCGCCATTTTTGCCGCTGCTCATCGTGTTGGCCGCCTGCGGCCTCTGCTTTTTGCAGCGCAAGCTGCCGCTGCAGTGGCGGCGGGGGACGGGAATGGCGGCCGGGCTTGCCCTGCTGCTCTTTTCTCTCTGGAGCACCGGCTACTATGCCGGCGTCTACCGCCGCGCGGTCGACACGGTGGCGCGCCAGCAGCTCCGGCTGGCCGATTGGCTGCGCGAAAACCTGCCCCCCGACGCGCGGGTGGGGGTGCACGATACGGGCAGCCTGCGCTACGTCGGCCAGCGGCCGACCTACGACCTGATCGGGTTGACGACCGCCGGCGCGACGGTTGCCTGGCGCCACGGCGCCGGCAGCGTCTACGAGGCGATGGAAAGCTCGCCGATGCGCCCCGACTATTTCGCCATCTACCCGGACGTCTTTTCGATCCCCTACCTGGCCGCCACCGACCTGTTCGCCCAGGAGCTGTTCCGCGTCGAGGTGCCGGAGGCGCTGGTCGCCAGCGCTGGCCCGCTCCAGGGGGTGTGGCGGGCGGATTGGCGCCTGGCGGACAGCGGCGCCGCGTTCTACCAGCCGGACGTGCAGCAGCGCGTCGCGGGGCTGGCGCTGGTCGACCGGCTGGACGTGGCGGACCTGGCGGACGAGGCGGCGCACGGCCTGGAATGGTGGCAGGAGGAACGGCGGCCCGGTTTCCCCACTGAGGTCTGGCAGATGGCTTGTTGCTCCCTTCCTGCCGCAGAGGTGCTGGACGGGGGGCGGCTGCTGACCGGAGGCCTTGCCTTTGACGTGGCGACGCGGCCCGGCGTGCCGTTGTGGATCGTGGCCCGCCTGCATTCCCAGGGCCGGGGCAGCGTTTCGGTGGCGGTCGACGGCGTGGAGGTCGGGCATTGGGCGCATCCGCCGCTGCCGGGCTGCTGGCTGGAGACGGTCTTTCCCGTCGCCGGGGAGCGGATCGTCGGCGAGCGGACGCGGATCCTGCTGCGCGTCGACGCCGGCGGCCCCGACGCCTCCCACTATGCACCCTACACCTTTTGGTTTTTGCAGGGCGCAGGGGATCAGGTCGAACCGCAGGTTCCGCACCGTCTGGACGTGCTCTTTGCGCAAGAACTGTCGCTGCTGGGATTCGACCTGCCGCAGCAGTCCTGGCATCCTGGCGATTCGCTGCCGGTGACGACCTATTGGCAGGCCGCGGCGCCGTCCGACAGCGAGGCCAAGCTCTTTGTCCACCTCTACGATGCCCGGGGCGTGCTCGGCTCCCAGGCGGACGGCTGGCCCGTCTCTGGTACGCGCCCGCCCTACACCTGGCTGCCCGGCGAGGTGGTGGTCGACCTGCGCTGGCTCGCCCTGCCGCCGGACCTGCCGCCGGGCCGCTACTCGGTCGAAGTGGGTCTCTATCATCCCGATGGATCGGGCCGTCTCGCCGCCGGGCGGGATGGAGGCGTCTATCCCGAGGGGCGCGTGCCCCTGCTCACGGTCGACGTGGTGGAGTAGGGCCGTGCGCATTGGAATTCTCAGCGCCGAGTACCCGCCGCTGCAGGGCGGGGTGGGGGATTACAGCCGCCAGCTGGCGCGGGCGCTGGCCGAACTGGGGCACGCCGTCCACGTCCTCACCGGCCGCGCCGGCGAGTCGCAGCCGGTGCCGCCGGACGCTTCCTTCGCCGTCCACCGCGTCGTTGCGCACTGGCGGTGGGGCTGCTGGCGCGACGTCCTTCGCGTAGCGAGCGAGCTAGAGCTGGACGGCCTCAACCTCCAGTTCCAGACCGCGGCCTATGGCATGCACCCGGCGATCCAGTGCCCGCCCCGCCGCCGGGAACCGGCGCTGCTGGTGACCTTTCACGATCTCAAGGCGCCCTACCTTTTTCCCAAGGCCGGCCCGCTGCGCTGGCAGTCGCTGCGGTGGCTGGCCCGCCGCGCCGACGGGGTGATCGTCACCAACCGCGAGGATTGGCTGCGCCTGGCAGGGGACTGTCCCGCCGGGCGGCTGCGCCGCATCCCCATCGGCAGCAACATCGCCTGCGCGCCGCCGGCGGGGTACGACCGCGATGCCGAGCGGGCGGCCTGGGGGGTCGGGCGGGACGACCTGTTGCTCGGTTATTTCGGCTTTCTCAACGAGAGCAAGGGGGGCGAGGAGTTGGTCGAGGCGACGGCGTTGTTGGCTGCGCGTGGTCTTCCCGTTCACCTGCTGATGGTCGGCGGGCGGGTGGGCAGCTCGGACCCGACGAACCGGGCCTATGCCGGGCGGGTCGAGCGCCTGATTGCCGACCGCGGGCTGCAGGGGCGGGTCCACTGGACCGGCTACGGCGATCCCGCGGCGGTCTCGGCGGGGCTGTTGGCCACCGACGTCTGTGTCCTTCCGTATCGCGATGGCGTCTCGTTTCGCCGCGGCACGCTGCTCGCCTGCCTGGCGCACCACCGTGCAGTGGTCACAACGCGCCCGGCCGTCCCGCTGCCCGAGGTGCGGGACGGCGAGAACATGCTGCTCGCCCCGCCGCGGGACGCCGCGGACCTGGCGGCGGCAGTGGCGCGGCTGGCGGACGATCCGCCGCTGCGCGAGCGATTGCAAGCCGGGGCGGCCGAGCTCGCCGCCGCTTTTTCCTGGGAATCCATCGCCCGGCAGCTGGCGGCGTTTTTGGAGGGGTTGCGTGGCTAGCCGACGTCGCCGCGAGCGGTGGGCGCTGCTGCTCCTTTTTCTGGCCGCTTTTCTCCTCCGCGCCGCGCATCCCGTTTCCCGTCCCTTGCAGTGGTACGACCGCTCGGCGGCCTTTTTCCGCGCCGTGCTCGACGGGAACCTGGCCGATACGCTGCCTTCCGAGCACCCTGGCGTGACCGTGATGTGGCTGTCGGGGGCGGCGCTGTGGGGCTGGTATGGCCTGCAGGGCCTCTGTGGCTTGGACCCGCCATCGCCGCTGGAGACGGAAGGGTACGCCTTTGCCAACCGGGTGGCGGTCGGCGTGCTGCCCCTGGCCTTGCTGACGTCGCTGGGCATTGTCTGGGGCTGGCGCCTCCTGCGCCGTCTCTTTGACCGGCGGACGGCCTGGACGGCGGCGCTGTTGTGGGCCATCGACCCCTTTTACCTGGCCAACGCGCAGGCCCTGCACCTGGACGCCCTCCTGTCGACGCTGATGCTGCTCTCTGCCCTGTGGATGCTGTGCTATTTGCGGGAACGGCGCTGGCAGTCTGTCGTCATCTCGGCTGTCCTGGGCGGGTTGGCGCTCTTGACCAAGATCACGGCCCTCTTCCTGGTGCCGTTTTGGGGCCTCTGCCTGCTCACCGCTCTCTTGCCGGCTGCGCTGCGCGGCCCGCGGCGCGCCGTGTGCCAGGCGCTCCGCGCACTTTGCGACTTTGTCCTCTGGCTGCTCGTCGCCGCCATCGTCGTCTTTTCTCTCTGGCCCTCGATGTGGGTCCAGCCGGGCCACACGTTGGACGTGGTGGTCCGGCAGGGGATCGTGCTCCACGTCGAAGAGGCCCACAGCCTGCCCCGTTTCCACCGCGGCGCGGTGGCGGTGGGCGATCCGGGGGCCGGGTTTTACCTCGATACGCTGCTCTTTCGCACCACGTTTCTCACCCTGCCCTTTAGCCTGCTGGGCTTGCTCGCTGCGCTGGCACAGCGGCGGGGGCGCGGGACGGCGGTGCTGCTCCTGGCCGGGTTTGCCGCTTTCTATTTTGTCCAGATGAGCCTCGGCGGGCGCAAGGAGGGGCGCTACATGCTGCCGGTGCTGCTGGCCCTCGACCTGGTCGCCGCCGTGGGGCTGGCCTGGTGGACGCGGCGGCTGCGGGGGCTGCTGGGCGCTCGCTGGCGGCTGGTTCTCCCCCTTCTCCTCGCCGCCCAGGCTGTCGCGGTCCTGCCGCGTTTTCCCTATTTCGGTACCTTTTACAACGGCCTGTTCGGCGGCCCGGCGTTGGCCGTGCGGGCGATCCCGGCCGGAGAGTTTGGCGAGGGGTTGGACCTGGCCGGCCAGTACGTCGACGCGCTGCCTGGGGCGGAGGATTTCGTCGTCGCCACCCAGTTTCTGGCCAACGAGATGGTGGCCCAGCACGTCCGCGCGCCGGTGTACGACGTGACCCAGGTGGGGGACGACGCCGACGTGCTGATCTTGGGCGTCCAGTACACCACCCGCGGCGTCGATTTTCCCCGCTGGGGGGCGCTGTGGCAGGTCTATCGCTTCCGCGAGCCTGCTTTCGTCGCCGCGTTCGACGGCATCCCGTACGCCTGGGTTTACCGGCCCGCTGCGGAACCGGTGATTCCCCAGCCGGTCGGCGCCTGCTTGGGGGAGGCGATCCGCCTCGTCGGCTGCCGGCTGAGCCCGGCCGAGGTCGCGCCGGGCGACGCGCTGCTCCTGACGCTCTACTGGCGCGCCGAGGCCCCGGTCGGGACGGATTTCATCGTCTTTGTCCACTTGCTGGGGCCGGACGGGGCGCTGGCGGCGCAGCAGGACAATCCGCCGGGCCGCGGCCTGCGGCCCACCAGCGGCTGGTCGCCGGGCGAGCTGGTGGAGGACCCCTACGAGCTGCAAGTGCCGGGGGACGCCGCTGTGGGGGATTACTCCCTCAACGTTGGGATGTACGACCCGCCGAGTGGGGAGCAACTGGCGGCGGTTGACGAAGCGGGTATACGATTGCCCGAGGACCGGGTTCCCCTGGCGACGGTGCCGGTGCGGGCGGTCGTTCCCGGCTGGCGTTGGGCGCTGTCTTCCGGTTGGGGGGCGCTGCTCCTCGCTGGCCTGCTCTGGCCTACGTTGCGGAGGCGCCAGCGGTGAGCGCGCGGGGGGAGCGGATCGCTCTGGCGGCGATCCTGGCGGCCTTTGGCCTGCTCGGCGCTATCTATAGCGTCGTCGTGCCGCCGTTCGAGGCCTCTGACGAGCTGTGGCATTATCCGATGGTCTGGCACATCGCCAACTATGGCACGCTGCCGGTGCAGGACCCGGCCAACATCGGGCCGTGGCGGCAGGAGGGTAGCCAGCCGCCGCTTTACTATGCCCTGGCGGCGGCGGCCACGTTCTGGATCGACACCTCGGACATGACGACGATCCGCCACCTCAATCCCCACGCCGACAGTGGCGTCGCCACTGCGGATGGGAACGTCAACCTGGTCGTGCACCACCCGGTGCGGGAGGCCTTTCCCTGGCAGGGGACGGTGCTGGCGGTCCACGTCATTCGCTTTCTCTCCGTCGCCATGGGCGCCGCGGCGGTCTATTTGACCTTTCTCGTTGCCCGCCAGGTGCTGCCAGGGCAGCCGTGGCTCGCCCTGAGCGCTGCCGCGGTCCACGCCTTTACGCCGATGTTTGTCTTTATCTCTGCTGCCGTCAACAACGACAACCTGGTCGTGCCCCTGTCGAGCCTGGCGCTGTTGTTGCTGTTGCGGCGGCTGCAATCCGACGGCGAGACGGCGCGCCAATCGACGCTCCGCTACCTGGCGCTGGGGGTCGTGCTCGGCCTGGCGGTGCTGACCAAGACCAGCTCGCTGGCGCTGACGGTCTTGACGGCCGGGGTCGTCGTGGTGCAGGCGCTGCGCCGCCGCTCGTGGGCCGAGTTTCTGCGCGGCGCTTTGGCCACCGCTCTGCCGCTGCTGGCGATTGCCGGCTGGTGGTTCCTGCGCAACTGGCGCCTCTATGGCGATCTCACCGGCTTTAACCGCTTCTTTCTGATCCTGGGCACCCGCGCCGTGCCCGCCGACCTGGCCCAGCTCTGGCGCGAGCGGTTCAGTTTTTTGGCCGGTTACTGGGGCAACTTTGGCGGCCTCAACGTGCCCATGGCCCCGTGGGTCTATGGGCTGCTCGACGCCCTGCTCGTCCCCGCCGCCCTGGGCCTGCTGCTCCGCCTGCTCACCCGCCGGCGCGGGGCGGGGGAATTGTGGCCCGCCGGCCTGGGGCTTGTTTCTCTGTGGGCTCTCGGCGTGCTGATTCCCTGGTTCTGGTGGGCCCGCCTCACATGGTCGTCCCAGGGCCGCCTCGTCTTTCCCGCTATCGCGGCCTGGTCGCTGTTACTGGTTCTCGGCCTGTCCGCCTGGCTTCCCCGGCGCTGGCGCGTCCTTTGCGGCCTGTTCCCCTTGTTCCTGTTTGTACTCTCGGCCGTCGCTCCCTTTGCCTGGATTGCCCCCGCCTACGCTCTGCCGGCGCCGCTCGACGCGGCGCGGGGCGCGGCGATTCCGCGCCCGGTCGACGTCCGTTTCGGCGGCCTGATGCGCCTCCTGGGCTATGGGCTGGGCGCCGAAACGGCGCGGCCAGGCGACGCGGTGGAAGTGACTCTGTACTGGGAGGCGCTGGCCGCGTCGGAGCGCGATACCACGGTCTTTGTGCACCTCGTGGGCGAGGGCGAGCTGCTGGTGGCGCAGCGGGACACGTTCCCCGGCCTGGGCCTGCTCTCCACCACCTGGCTGGAGCCGGGCTTTTGTTGGGCTGATCGCTACGTCCTGACCGTGCCGCCCACCGCTTTTGCCCCCGACGTGGCACAGCTCGCCGTCGGTCTGTACGATTATTCGACCGCGGCGCGGCTGCCGGCGACGGCGCCGGACGGGACCGTGTTGGGCGATCACGTCCGCCTGGGGGAGGTCGCGATCCAGCCGCTGGCGGGCGAGGTGCCCAATCCCATCGCGGTCGATTTCGACGGCCAGATGGCCCTGGTCGGCTACGACCTCGACCGGCGGCTGCTCTACGCGGGGGAAACGGCCATGCTGACCCTCTATTGGCGGGGAACGCGCGCGATGGCGGCGAACTATACGGTGTCGGCGCAGTTGGTCGACGAGATGCAGCACAAGGCCGCCCAGCACGACGGCTGGCCGTTGGAAGGGAATGCACCGACGGCACTGTGGGAGCCGGGAGTGTTGATCGTCGATTCCATTCCCCTCGCCGTCGATGCCGCCGCGCCGCCCGGCGTCTATGACCTGCGGCTGGCAGTTTACGAGCTGCGAGAAGGGGAAATCATCCACCTGCCCGTCGTGTCGGCCGGAGGCGGGATGCTGGCCGATCACGTTCTCTTGACGCGGGTGCGAGTGGTGCCGTGATGAGCGCGCGCCGGTTCCTGTGGGGGATGGTGGTCCTGCTGTTGGCGGCGGCGGCCCTGCGCCTGGTCGCTTTCGACGCCCTGCCGCCCGGCCTCTACCACGACGAGGCGTACCACGGCCTGGATGCGCTGGACATCCTGGCCGGCCGCTTGGCCCTTTATTTTCCGGCCAACAACGGGCGAGAGCCGCTCTTTATCTACTGCGTTGCGGCGGCGGTGGGGCTGTTGGGCCAGAGTCCCTTTGCCCTGCGCATCGCCGCCGTGCCGGTTGGAATCCTCACCGTCGCGGCGACGGCGGCGATGGGGCGGGCGCTCTTTTCCCGCCGCGTCGGGCTGCTGGCCGCGTCAGTGCTGGCGGTAACTCTCTGGCACGTCCACCTCAGCCGGGTGGGGTTCCGCGCCGTGCTGCTGCCTCTCGCGATTGCCCTGTTCGTCACGGCAGCGGCGCGGGCGGGACGCAGCGGGCGCCGCGCTCACTGGTTTCTCGCTGGCGCCCTCTATGGCCTCTCGTTTTACACCTACACCGCGGCGCGTTTCACGCCGCTGGCGTTGCTCGCTTGTGGGGCCTACCTGTGGTTGGGACGGGCCAGGTTCAGGTTCTCGCTGCGAAACGGGCAGTGGGCCGTCGTCGCCGCCCTTCTTGTTCTTGCCCCGCTGGTCGCCTATACCGCTCTCCACCCCGACGTCGTGCTCGGCCGCCTGGGGCAGGTCTGGCTGTTCAGCCCGGCGATCTATGGCGGCGACCTGTGGGGCACGCTGGGGCGGCACGCGCTGCGCACGGCGGGGATGTTTTTCGTGCGCGGCGACCGCATCTGGCGCCACAACGTCCCCTGGCGGCCGGTCTTTGATCCTGTCCTGGGGGCGGTGTTCCTGCTGGGCCTCGCCGCCGCCCTGCGCCGTGCCCGGCGGGAGCCGGCGGCGGGCTGGGTGCTGATCTGGACCGCGCTGATGGTCCTGCCGACGCTGCTGTCGGAGGACGCGCCACACTTTTTGCGCAGCGTGGGCGTACTGCCCGTGGTCGCTTTCCTGCCGGCGCTGGGCCTGGATTGGCTGGCAAGCCGGTTGGCTGCAGCGGGGCGGTCCTTTGCCTGGAGCCCGGTCGCCCTGGTACTGCTGATCGCCCTGGGCAGCACGGCGGCGGACTATTTTAGCGACTATGCCCGAGACCCGATGGCCGGTTACTGGTTCGAGCGGGGCGCCGTTGCCCTGGCTGGGCGGGTCAATGCCTTTTTGGGGACGGGGTGGGATGGGGAGCGGATGCTCTCCGGCGAGCCGCAGGTGCAGGCGGTCTATGTCGACCCCGTCCTGTGGCAGCAGTGGCCGCAGCTGCGCTTCCTGATCGCCGCGCCGGAGGCGGTGACGGTCGGCCTGGCGGGCGAGACGGCGGGAGGGGCTGTGGCGGTGCTGGCCTGGCCCTACGGGGAGTGGCGGCAGGCGTGGGCGCTTTTCCCGGCCCCGGCCCGCGTCGCGGTCGAAGTGGGCCCGCTCTCCCAGGGCGACCGCGACCCCGCTCCCCACGTCACCTACCTGGCCTTTTCCGCCGCGCCGGTCGGGGTCCCCGGCCCGGCGCAGGCGCGCTTTGAGCGCGGCGTCGAGTTGCTGGACGTCGACGTCAGCCCCGCCGGGGAGGAGCGGTGGCAGGTGCGGCTCTGCTGGCGGGCGACCGCGCCGCTGGCGGAGGATTACACCGTTTTTCTCCACTATCTGCGCGACGGGGAGCTGCTGGCCCAGGCGGACGGGCCGCCAGCCGCGGGCTATTACCCGACCACTGCCTGGCGCCCCGGCGACGTGATCTGTGACGACCACTTTGTTACCGGTATCGGCGCCCCCCTGCCGGAACGGGACGTGCTGCGCCTCGGCCTATGGCAGCCCGAGAGCGGCGTCTCGCTGCAGCTCCTGGACGCGGCGGGGAACCCGCTGCCGGACGGGTTGGCGCTGCCGCTGGACGGGGAGTGAGCCGGAATGGGCAACACGCCAGCTTCCCGCGATTTGCCGCTTGGAAACCGCCTCCTGCAGCTCGGCACCTTGGTCCTGGTTGCGCTCCTTCTCGCTGCCCCGCTGTGGGGGCCGGGGATTGTCAATACGCGTGGCGGCGGCGACAGCCCGTTTCTGCTGCAGCGGGTGCACCAGATGGCAGTGAACCTGCGCGGCGGGATTTTCCCTGTGCGCTGGATGCCCGACGCCGCCTATGGCCTGGGCTATCCCTTCTTTAGCTATTACGCCGCGCTGCCCTATTACCTGGCCGGGCTGCTGACGCTGTTGGGGATCGACATCCTGACTGCGATCAAGCTGACCCAGACGGCAGGGCTGATTGCCGCCTCCCTGGCGATGTATGGCTGGACAAAAGACCTGCTGCCAAACCGCTGGGCAGCCTGGCTCGCCGCCGTCGCCTACGCCGCGGCGCCCTTTCACCTGGTCAATCTCTACGTCCGCGGCGATTCCCTGTCCGAATTTTACGCCTTTGTCTTTTACCCGCTGATCCTGTGGGCCATCGACCGTCTGTATTCCATCCACCAGGCAGGGGCGACCTCCCGGTCGCCCCTGCACAACCGAATTGCCGCCGCCGCGCTGGCCTATGCCGCCCTCGTCCTCACCCACAACATCTCGGCGCTCATCTTTACCCCGTTCGTGATTCTCTACGCGCTCCTGCCGCTGCTGCGGAAGGGGGAGGCGCGCCTGGGGGCAGCGCGGGGCCTGGCGCTTGCGCTGGTCGCCTGTCTCTTGGGTTTGTTGCTGTCGGCCTGGTTCTGGCTCCCGGCGCTGGGCGAGATGGGACGGGTGCAGGTGGCGACCGTGACCGAGGGCTATTTTCACTACGAGCGCCACTTTCGCGCCTCGAACCTGGTCCAGCCCTGTTTTGCGTTTGACTATTCGGTCGCGCCCGACCTGACAGGCCGCTCTCCTTTTGCCATGGGGCTGCCGCAGGCGCTCCTGACCGCGTTAGGGGGGCTGCTGCTGCTGGGAAGGGGGTTGAAGGGCCGGCTGGATGTCCGCGGCTGGTTTCTGCTCGTCGGCCTGCTGGTTGCCACGGCAATGATGACCCCGCTCTCCCGCCCGCTCTGGGTGCACCTGCCTCTGTTGTCCAAGGTCCAGTTTCCCTGGCGCTTTCTCTCTGTCCAGGCGTTATTCGCTGCGGCGACTACTGCCGCCCTGGTTCCGCCAGCAAGTGCGGGGCGCAAATGGCGCTTGGTTCTTCCTGCGCTGTCTCTCGTCCTCGCGGCGGTGCTCATCGCCGCGGCGCTCCTCTCCCTGCACCCCGATCGCCTGCTCGTCCGCCCGGCTGACGTGACGGCCGAGCGCCTGCAGTTGTACGAGCTGTTCAGCGGCAACATTGGCAGCACCATTCGCTACGAGTATCTGGACCAGTCCGTCGTGCCGCGCCCCTTTACCTCGGACGCACTGCTGGCGCCGGGCGCGCCGCCGCGGGCGATCCCGCTGGACGGGGCGGTCGTGGCGGCGGAGCTGCTGGAACAGGCGCCGACGCGGCAGGCCTGGCGCGTCTCGGGCGGGGGGGGGGCGATTGCCTTTCCCCTTCTCTACTGGCCCGGCTGGCAGGCCCGCGTCGACGGGCAGCCGGCCGCTGTGTGGCCGGTCGAGGGATCGGGCTACCTGGCCCTCCAGGTCCCGCCGGGCGACCACGACGTCGTCCTCCGGCTGGGCCGCACGCCGCTCCGCGCTGCCGCCGAACTCTTGTCCCTGGCGGCGGCGTTGACGCTCGCCGCGGTCCTGCTGGCAGGTTTCGTCGCCTGGCGGAAGAACTGGCGGCGCGGGGGCGTCGTGCTCGCCGCCGGCCTGCTCGCCGTTGGCTTGTTTCCCGCCCCTGCTTCCGTCGTCCGCTCGCCGCCCGTTTCCGCCCCGCTCAACTTGAGTATGGATTTCGAACAGCTGCCCTACCTCCATCCCAGCCCCGGCGGCATCGAATTTGCCGGCCAGGTGCGCCTGGTATCCTACCGCCTTTCGGCGGCGGAACTGCACCCCGGCGACTCGCTGGCGGTCGAGTTGGAGTGGGCGGGGGGGGAGGAAGGCGCGTTGCGAGCGGTGCTGCGCCTGGTTTCCCCGGCCGCCGTCCGCTACGAGGTCGAGTCGCTGGTGGAGAGCGCGGTCGTCCTGTCGCCGGGGCGCAGCGCCGTGTCGCTGGCCCTGCCCCCCCACACGCCGCGCGGCCTGTACCTGCTTCAACTGCGCCTGTTTGACCCGCAGGGCGAGCTGTTCGCCCTCACCCCGGCGGGACAGTCGCGCGGGGTGCTCTACTTGCAGCCGCTGTACGTCCTGCGGGGCCCCGACCTTCCCGCCGACGCCCCGCTGCTGGCCCCTTTTGGCGCGGACGTCTTGCTCCACCAGGCGCGCGTGTCCCAGCCGGCGGCCGACCGGCTGGCGCTGCGCCTGTCCTGGTCGGCGGCGCGCCCCCTGGCAGCGAACTATGGCATCTCCCTGCGGCTGCTGGACGCTGGCGACCAGCTCGTGACCGCGCTGGACACTCAACCGGGCTATGGTTTTCTGCCCACCAGCTTGTGGCAGCCGGGGGAGCTGGTCGAGGACCGCTACCTGCTCGCGCTGCCGGGTGATTTGCTGCCCGGCAGCTATCACCTGCAGGTGATCCTCTACCAGGTGCCGACCCTGGCGCCGGTGGGACAGGCGCGGGTGGGGGATTTTGACCTCCCCCTGGCGGGGGGTACGTTCGAGGCCCGGCCTCCCGACCGCTCCTTTGTCCTCCCAGCCCTCGAAGCGCCCACAAACGTCGATTTTGGCGGCGAGCTACGGCTGCTCGGCTGCGAGGTCGACCGGGACGACCAGGCGCTGCGCCTGACGCTGTGGTGGCAGGCGCTCGCCGTGCCGCAGGCGGATTACACGCTCTTTGTGCACCTGTTCGACCCGCAGGCGGAAGAGATCTTGCTGCAGCACGACGCCCCCCTGCAGGGGGATGGCTATCCGACCTCCTGGTGGGTGGCGGGCCAGGTGGTCGGCGAGGTAGTGGCGTTTCCCGTGGCCGAGGTGCCGGCTGGCGCGTACCGCCTGGCGGTCGGCCTCTATGACCGGGCGGCGACCCGGCTTCCCGCGGTGGGCCCGGACGGGGTGCGGATTCCCGACGCCCGCCTGGTGTTGCCGGTGGCGGTCGATCTCGCGCCCGGGCGCTGACAGGAGCAGGAGACACATGCAGACAGAACCGATTCGGCGGGTGCGCCGCAGGGGATGGGTCCCGCTGCTGGCATTGGTCGTGGTGTTGCTCGCGCTGTTGGGCGCCGTGGCCCTCTTTTCCGGCCGCATTCTCGTCGGCGTCGCCCTGGCGCCGTATCGAGACCAGGTATACCCCAACGTCTATGCCCTGGGGGTGGACCTGGGGGGGCTGACGGTGGAGCAGGCGGCGGCCCGCCTGGCGCTGGCTGCCGAGTCGCTGCCGGAGGGGGAACTGCTCCTGGGCGACGGCGAACGCCACTGGTCGCTGCCCTGGCCCGAGTTGGGGATTCGCCTCGACGCGGCCGCCACGGCCCAGGCGGCCTTTGCCGTGGGCCGCGGCAACCCGGACGCTGCGGCGTTGTTCCACTTGCTGACCGGCCGCTGTGACGTGGCGCCGGTCTATGCGCTCGATCCGTCCGCGGCTCGTGCGGCGTTGGAGGCGATCGCTCTCGAGGTCTACCAGGAACCTGTCGATGCCGAGCTGCGGATCGAAGACGGCCAGTTGATCGCGCTGCCCGGACAGCCGGGGCGGGCCTTGAACGTCGAGGCGACGCTGGAAAACCTGGTTGCCACCGTCGCCCACCTGGGCCCGGATACCCCCGTCCACCTGACCCTGATGCCTGTCCTGCCCGACGTCGCCGACGCCAGCCCTGTCCAGTCCCAGGCCGAGGCGATGCTCGACTGCCAGATCGATCTCTCCGCTTACGACGTCCTGACGGGCGAAGTTTTTGCCTGGCGCCTGGAGCGGGCGGTGATGGGCGGTTGGCTGCGCGTCGAACAGGCCGAGGACGGCGGCCTGGCCGTGCGCGTAGAGCTGGATGCGGTCCGCGCCACCCTGGCCGGCCTGGCAAGCGACATGGGCGCGGGTCGGGGCTTGCGCCTGGACGAGGCAACAGAGCAGGTCGCGGCGCTCTTTGCCGCCGGCGGAGGCGCGGCGGAGCTCTACGTGACCCATCCGTCGTGGACGTACGCGGTCCAGCCGGGCGACATGCTCGCCACCATCGCCGGGCAGGTCGGCGTGCCGCCGGGGCTGATCGCCGAGGCCAACCCCGGCGTCGACCTGAACTGGCTGTCGGTGGGGCAAGAGATCACGATTCCCTCGCAGGACGTTTTGACGCCCTACATTCCCGTTCGCGACCGGCGGATCGTCGTCAGCATCGATGAACAGCGGATGCGCGTCTATGAGGGCGACCACTTGCGCTACGATTGGCCCGTCTCGACCGGCATCGCCCGTTCTCCCACCTATACCGGCGTCTTTCAGGTGCTGGACAAGGAGGAAATGGCCTATGCCAGCCAGTGGAATTTGTGGATGCCCCACTTTCTGGCCGTGTATCGGGCCGGCGGCGGCGTCTACAACGGCATCCACGCCCTGCCCATTCTCTCCAATGGCCAGCGGCTGTGGGAAGGATCGCTGGGCTCCCCGGCCTCCTTCGGCTGCATCATCCTGGGGATCGAAGAGGCCGAGCTGCTCTACAACTGGGCCGACGTTGGCGTATTGACAATTATCGAGTAAAATAAACCGGCGTATCAGGGGGAGAGGAGGTATTTTCATGTCAATTTCGCATGCAGCTGTCGGGTGGGGGCTGCGCGCCGGGCTCAAATGGTTGGGCCGCAGGCGGCTGCCGCAGGTGGACGGCGTAATTCGCCTCGCAGCCCTCGAGGCGCCGGTCGAAATCATCCGCGACCGCTGGGGGATGCCGCACATCTATGCCGCGGACCTGCACGACCTGTTTTTCGCGCATGGGTTCGTTCACGCCCAGGACCGCTTGTGGCAGATGGAGCTCAACCGCCGGGTCGGCGCGGGCCGGTTGAGCGAGATTTTCGGCCCGGTCGCCCTCGACACCGACCGCTTTTCCCGCACCTTTGGCTTTTCCCGTCTGGCTGCGGTGGACGTCGATACCTGTGACGAACGGCTGCACGCGCTGCTGCAAGCCTATGCTGACGGGGTCAACCAGTTCCTGGCGCGGGCGGACGGCCGCCTGCCGGTCGAGTTCGCCCTGCTGCGCTATCGCCCCGAACCCTGGACCCTGCTCGACAGCCTGACCTGGTCGCGGGTGATGATGTGGACCCTCTCTCATGCCTGGTTCGGCGAGCTGGTCCGCGCGCGGCTGATCGAGCAGGTGGGCCCGGAGCGGGCCGCCGAGCTCGAGATCCGCTACCCGGAGCGCCATCCGCTCACCCTGCCGCAGGGGATCGAGTTTAACCGGCTCACCGTCGACGGGATGCTGCAAGCGGCGCAGGGCCCGTTCCTGCAGCAGGCCTTTGGCAGCAACAGCTGGGCGGTGTCGGCGGCGCGCACAAATACCGGCTCGGCGATGCTCTGCTGCGACATGCACCTGCCGCTCCAGCTCCCTTCGATCTGGCACGCCGCCCACCTGGTCGCCGGCGCGGATGGCGAGCAGTTCCACGTTTCGGGCGTCTCTCTTCCCGGCGTGCCGCTGGTGTTGGTGGGGCACAATGCGCGCATTGCCTGGGGCGCCACGCTGGCGTTCACCGATTGTGAGGACCTCTACGTGGAGCGCTTTCACCCGGTCAACCCGTACCATTACGAGGTCGAAGGAGATTGGCAGGAGGCGCAGGTCATCCACGAGGTGATCCAGGTCAAGGGACGGGATGAGCCCCACGTCGAGGAGGTCGTCGTGACGCGCCATGGCCCGGTCATCTCTGACGTGGTCGGCGCGACGGGGCAGCGGCTGGCAGTGAAATCGATGGCTCTGCAGCCGGCCGATGTTTTTGAGGGCTGGTATCGCCTGAACACGGCGCGAGGATGGGACGATTTCGTCACTGCGATGCGCGGCATTGCGGCCCCCCAGCTCAACGTTCCCTACGCCGACGTGGAGGGCAACATCGGTTATTGGATCACCGGCCGGGTGCCGGTGCGGGCAAAGGGACAGGGACTGGTGCCCGCTCCGGGCTGGAATGGGGAGTACGAATGGGTGGGGGAGGTCCCTTTTGCCGAGATGCCCCACGCCCTGAACCCGGTGCAGGGGTACGTGATCTCGTGTAATCACCGCATCGTCCCTGACGACTATCCGCATTACCTGGGCTCGGTGTGGATGAATGGCTACCGCGCCCGCCGCCTGGTCGACGTCTTTGAGGAAAGGGGCGTGCTGACCCAGGAGGATTTTCGCGCCCTGCACGTGGACGTCCATTCCCTTCCCGGCCTGGAATTCGCCCGCCGCCTGGATGGGCTGGCGGCGGACGATCCCCGGCTGCAGGAGGCGTTGGAGCAGCTGCGGGCCTGGGACGGCGAGCTGTCGGCGGGGAGCGTCGCCGGGGCGTTGTACGAGGTGACGCTGCAGCGCCTGATTCACAACCTGTGGCAGCCCCGGCTGGGACCGGACCTGCTCTACCAGTTGCTGGGCAAGGGCGCCCATCCGCTGCTGCACCACGCCAGCGAGTTCTACGGCCACGCGACCGTGACCGTGCTGGCGATGCTGGACGACCCGGAATCGGTCTGGGTGCGCGAGGCGGGAGGCCGGGAGGCGCTGTTGCTGCGCAGCGTCGGCGAGGCGGTGAACTGGCTGGAGGAACGTCTTGGGCCGGATATGGCCGGTTGGCAGTGGGGCAAGATCCACCAGCTCACTTTCCCCCACGCCATGGCCGTCCAGCCGCCCCTCGACCGGGTGTTTAACCTTGGTCCTTACCCCATCGGCGGGGATACGGACACCGTCTGCCAGACCGCCTACCACGCCGAGGCTCCTTACGTAGTCAACGCCTGGGCGCCGTCATACCGACAGATCGTCGACCTGGGCGATCTCGACCGCTCGCTGATGATCCATCCGCCAGGCCAGTCGGGCCAGTTGACGAGCCCCCACTATGACGACCTGGTCGAGATGTGGCTGGCGGGGGAGTACGTGCCGATGCTCTGGACGCGCGAGCGGGTGGAAGAAGCGGCCGAGGGGCGGCTGCGCCTGGAACCGGAGGAATGAGGCGGCGCCGGAAGAGATGGACGTTCTCGAGGTAGCCCCGGGCATCGCGATTGACCCCGGCGAGATCGAGCTGAGCTTTATCCGGGCGGTGGGGCCGGGCGGGCAGCACGTCAACCGCTCGGCGACGGCGGTGCAGTTGCGCTTTGACGCCGCCCACTCCCCTTCGCTCCCCCCCGGCGTTCGCGAGCGGCTCATCTCTCTGGCGGGAAAGCAGGTGACAAAGGAGGGGGTGTTGATCATCGAGGCGCGGCGCTTTCGCTCCCAGGAGCGCAATCGCCAGGATGCGCTCGAGCGGTTGGCCCGGTTGATCCGTCGTGCGGCGCGCCAGCCCAAGGCCCGCCGCCGGACCCGCCCGTCTCGGGCGGCGAAGGAGCGGCGGCTGGCGGGAAAACGGCGCCGGGCCGAGATCAAGCGCTGGCGCCAGTCTCCACCGGGGGAATAAGGGGGTAAGGATCAGGTGAAAGGAAATTTGCGGAAATGGGTTGCCGGCTTTTACCGCTACATTGCCGGGCAAGGCCGCGGCGTGTTGGAGATTCTGCGACGGGCAATCCAGTCCCTGGCGGAGGCCCGGGCTGCAGAGGCCGCCGCTAGCCTGGCTTATTTCGCGCTTTTTTCCCTCTTTCCCTTTCTACTGACGGTGATTGTTGCCGGTAGCTTTTTTCTGGAGAGCAGGACGGTGCTACACGGGGTGGTGTCGGCCGTGGCGGGCGTGATCCCGGTTTCTCACAACCTCATTGTGCAAAACGTCGAAAAGATTCTCGAGCGACGGCAGACGATTGGAGTGGTCGGCCTGGCGGGCCTGCTCTGGTCGGCGACGTCCTTTTTCAGCGTGCTGGCGCGCAGCATCAACCGCGCGTGGCCGGGGGGCAGGCAGCGCAATTTTGTCAGGGGGCGATTGGTCGGCCTGGGGATGGTTGCCGTCCTGGCCCTGCTGCTCGTTTTGTCTCTCCTGTCCAATACCGTGCTCGGCCTGCTGCCGTACATCCACGGCTTGTTGGTGGGCAACGTGCCCGTGTACAAGGCCTGGCTGTGGATCGCCGCCCGGGCTTTTCCCTGGCTGCTGCTCCTTTTACTGTTCTTGAATCTGTATCGCTGGATACCGCGCGCGCAGGTCAAGTGGTGGGCGGCGTTCTGGGGGGCCCTGGTTGCCGTGCTGGGGTTGAAAACTGCCGCCAGCGTCTTTACCTGGTACCTCGGCATTGCGCATTACGAGCTGGTTTATGGTTCGCTGGGCACGGTCGTCGCGCTGATGCTGTGGATCTATATTAGCAGCCTGGTCATCCTCTTGGGCGCGCATCTCAGCGCGGCGGTTATGCGGCAGGAGTAGGGCGGGGCGGCAGGGCGGTCGCCCGGGCAAAGATGCGCGCAAAGTGCGGCGCGCTTGCCAGCTCGACGTACTCGATGCGCCGCGCAAGCTCTTGCGCCTCGCGGCGCTTGTGGCGCGAGACGAGCGCCAGCCGGGCCCCCATCCCTGCGGCGTTCCCCACCTGTCGAAAGCGCTCCAGCGGCAGCGCTGGCAGCATCCCGACGGCGATGGCGCTGACCAGGTCGATGTAGGTGCCAAAGGCCCCGGCAATGACGACCTGCTCGATCTCGGCCGCGTCGAGTGCCTGGGCGTCGAGGAGAACCTGGATGCCCGCCTGCACCGCTCCCTTGGCCAATTGGAGCTGTCGCACGTCCTGTTGGGTGATTGTGATTGCCGGCGCTTTTCCCCGCTCCGCTTCGCTGACCAGCACGAACTCGCGAACGCCGTCGCTGCCGGTGCGCAGCCGGGGATGCTGTCCCAGTTTTCCCCGCGCGTCCAGGACCCCGGCGCGGTGCAGTTCGGCCAGGCAGTCCAGGATACCGGAGCCGCAGAGCCCGACCGGGGGCGTTCCGCCGATGGTCTGGTATTCGACCTGCTCGCCTGCCAGGCGCAGGTGCTCGATGGCGCCGTTCGCTGCCCGCATCCCGTGCTTGATGTGCGCGCCTTCAAAGGCCGGACCGGAGGCGCAGGAGGCGCTGGTCATGCGGCAGCGGTTGACCAGGCAGACCTCGGTGTTGGTGCCCACGTCGAGGGCCAGCACGGCGCCCCCGGCCTGGGCCGCCCCGACGGCGAGCAGCATCGCCACGTGATCGGCGCCGACAAAGCCGGCGACGTTGGGCAGCATGTGCACGGTTGCGCCGGGCGCGATCTCCAGGCCGACGTCGCGCGCCTTGACGTCCAGCGCCGCGGCGACGACGGGGACGTAGGGGGCGCGGCCCAGCGACGCCACCGGGAGGCCCAGAAAGAGGTGGTGCATCGCTGTATTGCCCACCACCACGGCTTCCACGATCTCGGCCAGGGCGGCGCCGGTCTCTGTGCAGAGCTCGGACGCCAGCCGGTTGAGGGCTTCGGTCGCCAACTGCTGCAAGCGGGCGGCCTGGGGCGGCCCCTCCTGGGCGTGGGCGATGCGGGCGATCAGGTCCTCGCCGTGTGCGATCTGGGGGTTCATCATCCCGCGGGCGGCCAGCGTCCGCCCGCTCTCCAGGTCGACCAGGTAGGCGGCGATTTTGGTCGTCCCCAGGTCGACAGCCAGCCCCAGCGGGCGGCGGGAGAGGGGGAGCAGGGCGACGACCTCGCCGCGGTCGCCGCGCAGCGCGACGTTGGCCTGCCAGCGGTCGGCCCGCAGTTGCGGGGAGAGGCGGCGCAGCACGGCGACGTCCAGGCTGCCCGCTTCGGCCCCGTGCTGCTGCGCCAGCGCCGCCTGCAGCCGGGCGGCGTCCGCTCGCAGGTCGCCGTCCTGGAGCGAGGGCGGGGTGAGTTGCAGCGCGTAGGCGCGGACGAGCGGGGCCGGTTCGACGGCGATTTCCTGCCCTTCCACCTGGGCCCGCTGCGGCGCGGTGAGTGATTCGGGCGGCACGTGCACCTGGCAGTCACCCAGCGGCGTTGCCTGGCAGGCCAGGCGGTAGCCCGCTGCCCGTTCCGTTGGCGAGAGGGAGCGGTGCTCCTGGGGCGTCAGGGGGGACACGTGGCCGGTCAGCACCTGCACCTTGCAGCGCCCGCAGCTCCCGCTGCCGCCGCACAGGCTGGCCAGGTCGACGCCCAGTCGGTGCGCGCACTCCAGCAGCGATTGGCCGCCGCTGCACTCCCCCCGGCGGCCCAGCGGCTCAAATTCGATGCGTAGGGTCCTCACTCGACCGTCACGCTCTTGGCCAGATTCCGCGGCTGATCCACGTCGCAGCCCCGGCGCAGCGCCAGGTGGTAGGCGAGCAGCTGCAGCGGGATGACGTTGACCACCGGCGAAAGGAGGTAGGGGGCCGGGGGAACGGCGAGCACGTGGTCTGATTGGGCGGCAATGTCGCCGTTCCCACTTTCCACCAGGGCGATGACCGTGCCGCCCCGCGCCTTGACCTGCTCGACCTGGTTGACCATCTTGTCATAGACGTGGTCGCGCATGACGATGGCGACCACCGGCATGGCCTCGTCGATCAGGGCGATGGGACCGTGCTTCATCTCGCCGGCCGGGTAGCCCTCGGCGTGGATGTAGGAGATTTCCTTCAGCTTCAGCGCCCCTTCCAGGGCGACGGGATAGTTGATGCCGCGGCCCAGGTAGAGAAAGTGCTCCCGATCGTAGAATATCTGCGCCAGCTGTTCGTACTCCTGGCCGTGATCCAACACCCGGCCCACCAGGTCGGGTAGGCCGGCCAGGTCGTCGATCCGCTGGCGCAGCACGTCGCGCGGCAGGGTGCCCCGCAGCTCTCCCAGGTAGCAGCCCAGCAGGTAGAGATCGACCAGGCTGGTGGTAAAGGCCTTGGTCGAGGCGACGCCGATTTCGGGCCCGGCGTGCATCTGGATGTAGCCATCGGCGATGCGGTGCGCCTGGCTGCCGATGACGTTGACGATCGACCACAGCCGCGCGCCTTTTCCACGTCCTTCCTCCATCGCCGCCAGCGTGTCCACCGTCTCCCCGCTCTGGGTGATCGCCAGGACCGCCGTCTGCTGGTCGAGCAGCGGGTCGCGGTAGCGGAATTCGGAGCCGTAATCGACCTCCACCGGCACGCGGGCCAGCGCCTCGATGATGAACTTGCCGACCTGCCCGGCGTAGGCCGAGGTGCCGCAGGCGACGATGACGATCTTGGCCAGCTGCTGCGCCTCCGCTGCCGTCATCTCCAGGCTCTCCAGTCGCACCCGCCCGCCGTCAAAGTCCGCCCGGCCGCGGATGGTGTCGGTGATGGAGCGGGCCTGCTCGTAAATCTCTTTTTGCATAAAGTGGCGGTACGGCTCCTTGGCCGCTGCCACCGGGTCCCAGGGGATGGTGTAGGGGACAATGGGGACGGCCTGGCCGTCCAGGGTCTCGATCCGCACTGCCTCCTGGGTGATGGTGACGATCTGCCGGTTCTCCACAAAGACCATCTGCCGGGTGTGCTCCAGGATGGCCGGGATGTCGGAGGCGATCAGGTTCTCCCCTTCCCCCAGGCCCACCGTCAGCCCGCCGGCGTTGCCTAGCCGGGCGCCGACGATCCGGTCGGGCTGGCTGCGGCTGAGAAAGAGAAAGGCGTTGGCGCCCTTGACCCGGGCCAGCGTCTGCCGCACCGCCGTTTCCAGGCTGGCGCCTGCTGCCAGGTACCCCTCGACCAGGTGGGCCACGACCTCGGTGTCGGTTTCGGAGGCAAAGCGGTGTCCTTCCGCTGCCATCTCGTCGCGCAGGGCGCAAAAGTTTTCGATGATGCCGTTGTGCACCACGGCAATCTCGCCCGACGGACCCAGGTGGGGGTGGGCGTTGCGCTCGCTGGGCTGGCCGTGAGTGGCCCAGCGGGTGTGGCCGATGCCGACGTGGCCGCTGAGCGGGGCGCGATCCAGCCGCTCGCCCAGGCGGGCCAGCTTGCCCACCTCTCGCCGGATGCCGATTGTGCGGTCGGGCTGTACGACAGCCAGGCCGGCAGAGTCATAGCCCCGGTATTCCAGCCGCTTCAGCCCCTCGAAGATGAGGGGGGGCGCGTCGCGGGGCCCGACGTATCCGACAATCCCGCACATAGGGGTTCCTCCCGGATGCCGGAGCGGGGTTTACGTCCCTTCTTCCCACGAGGCCAGGTAGGCCTCCTGCTCCGGCGTCAGCACGTCAATTTCGATATTCATCGCCCGCAGCTTGATTTGGGCGATCTCGGCGTCGATCTCTTCCGGCACCGAATAGACCTTTTTCTCCAGCTTGTCGGCGTTCTCGACCATGTACGCGGCGCAGAGGGCCTGGTTGGCAAAGGACATGTCCATCACTGCGCTGGGGTGCCCTTCGGCGGCGGCCAGGTTGACCAGCCGGCCGTCGGCCAGCAGGTGGATGCGCCGCCCGTCCGGCAGGGTGTACTCGTCCACAAAGGGGCGGACGCGGCGGGGCTGCCCGTCGGCCATCTCTTGCAGCGCCGGGATGTTGATCTCGACGTTAAAGTGCCCCGAGTTGGAGACGATGGCGCCGTCTTTCATGGCCTCAAAGTGCTGGCGGTCGATGACGTTGATGTCGCCGGTGGAGGTGATGAAAACGTCCCCCTGGGGTGCGGCCTCGATCATGGGCATCACGCGGTAGCCGTCCATCACCGCTTCCAGCGCCTTGAGCGGGTTCACCTCGGTGACGATGACGTTGGCGCCGTGTCCCTGGGCCCGCATGGCGATGCCCCGGCTGCACCAACCATAACCCGCCACCACCACCGTCTTGCCGGCGAGGAGGACGTTGGTGGCGCGGATGACGCCGTCCAGCGTCGATTGTCCGGTGCCATAGCGGTTGTCGAACAGGTGCTTGGTCAGGGCGTCGTTGACGGCGACGATGGGATAGCGCAGCACACCGTTGCGGGCCATCGCCCGCAGCCGGATGACGCCGGTGGTCGTCTCCTCCGTACCGCCGATCACGCCGTCGATCAGCTCGGTGCGCTGCTTGTGCAGCGTGCTCACCAGGTCGGCCCCATCATCCATCGTGATGTGCGGCTTGATGTCGAGGGCGGCGTGGATGTGGCGGTAGTAGGTCTCGTTGTCCTCGCCCTTGATGGCAAAGACGGGGATCTCGTAATAAGAGGCCAGCGCCGCCGCCACGTCGTCTTGGGTGGAGAGGGGGTTGGAGGCGGTGAGGGTCACTTCTGCCCCCCCGGCCTGGAGCGTGCGGGCCAGGTTGGCGGTCTCGGTGGTGATGTGCAGGCAGGCGGACATGCGCACGCCCTGGAGCGGCTTTTCGGTGCTAAAGCGCTTGCGGATGAGCCGCAGGACCGGCATCTCCCGTTCCGCCCACTCGATGCGCAGGCGGCCGGCAGGGGCCAGGTCGAGGTCTTGGATATCGTAATCAATCGACATACAGTGCTCCTTTTTTGTATTTTGACGGTAACTGTTCCGGCTATCCGCCTGGAAGCCCTGACTGGGCGCATTTATTAGTTGGGGGAGCCCTAGATGATCTCGGAATTTCTGCCACGAATTAACACGAATTTCACGAATTCTCTACCTTTTTTCGTGTTAATTCGTGGCTGATTTTTAACGCTCCCCCAAGTTTTGCATACGCCCGCCCTGACTTTCTGGGCTTGGGAGGGCTTCCAGGGACGACCCGCCGGGCAGTTACCAGAATTCGCATGAATTCGTGACCGGAAATTATCCGGTCAAGGGGAGGGTAAAAGAAAAAGTGCTCCCTTTGCCGATCCCGCTTTCGACCCAAATCCGGCCGCCGTGGGCTTCCACGAGTTCTTTTGTGATCGCCAGGCCCAACCCGGTCCCTTTGTGCGGCTTGGACTGGACGTCGCCGACCTGGCCGAACTTGGTGAACACACGCGCGAGATCGGCTTCGGCAATGCCGATGCCGGTGTCGATGATGCTGACCACGATTTCCCCGCCCTCCTTTCTGGCCCGGCAAGTCACCGCCCCCCGCTCTGTGAACTTGACCGCGTTGGCAATCAGGTTGGTCAGAATCCGGATCAGGCTGTCACGATCGGCGCGAACCATGGGCAGTTTTTCCGGGACGTCGAGGGTCAATTCGAGGTTTTTCTCGACAAATATCGGCGCGTTGATCGTCGTCACCTGTTGGATGACCTCGGCGAGCGACAGCGGACGCACGTCCAGCTCGAGTCCGCCCGCTTCGATCTTGGCCAGGTCCAACATGTCGTTGATGAGATGGATCATGCGCTCGGCTTGCGTCGAGATGACGCTGATGTACGTGCTGACATCCGCCACTGCCGCCTGCGTCTTTTCGTCTTTGGCCTGGACGTGGGGGAAAATCTGGCTGTGGAGGCCGTTTTGAATCCATTTACCAAAGCCATAGATGGAAGTGAGCGGGGTTCGGAGTTCGTGGCTGGCGTTGGCGAGAAACTCTTTCATTGTCTCCTGGGCAGCTTCGGCTTCTTCCTTGGCCTGGCGCAGTTTGACTTCCGCCTGTTTTTGCCGCGTGACGTCGACCTGGATGCCAAATATCCCTCCCTGTTGGGTGATGTGTTCGCGGATCTGGAACCAGCGCCCGTCCATGAGTTGTTGTTCAAAGGGCTCTTGGGGCGTGCGGTGCAACTTGAGCCGTTGGGTGATCCATTCGTCGCCCTTTTGGTGGTCGATGGCATAGAATCCGCGTTTGACGGCGCCGCGGATAATGTCCTCGAACCGGGTGCCGGTGACGATCAAATCGGCAATCTCGGGCTGCATTTCGCGGAACCGGGCGTTGCAGAGCACGAGACGGTCGTCCGCGTCAAAGAGCGCGATGCCCTCAGAGATGCTTTCGATGGCCTGGAAGAACCGTGCCTCCGCCGTGCCTGCTCGCTCCTCCAGGTGAGTGTAGAGGGTCGAGAGTTCCCCTGCCATATTGTTAAAGGCGCGGGCCAGTTGGCCGAGTTCGTCATTTCGCTCGACGGCGATGCGGGTTTCAAAATTACCCGCTGCCAGGAGAGCCGAGGCCTCGCTCAGCTGCTGGACCGGTTTACTGACACTGCGGATGATGGCGACGCTGAGCAAGGCGCCGACGATCACGACCGTGACCCCCGCCAAAGCAGTTACCCAGACGAGCGCGCGGTTTGTCTGCTCCATCTGGCTTTGTGCTTGCTTGTATTCATTTTGCAGCAGGAAGCGGGCCATTCGCAGGTCGATGACCAACTGCTTGTGGCCTTCCGTCAGCTGCGGCAGGAGTTGTTGCACGGTTTCCCAGTCCTCCGTCCTGACGTCAGAGGCCGCGACGATGGCATCGGCAACCCGGAGTATCTCGTCGAGGCTCGAAAGGGTTCCGCTCAGCCGTTCTTCCAGCGTCGTTCCAGGGGGGAGGGGGGCGATTTGCTCCGCCAGCTGGTGGCGGTTGAGCCGCAGCGCAGCGGTAGAGACCGCAATGTACTGGGATGGATGGGCGACGCCGGCGTCAGCCCGTGGGTCCAATAGAACGGGATTGGAGGGGTTGATGGCGGCGTAATGGATGATCAGCAGCAGCTGGTTGCTGTTTTGACGGATTGCCGAGATGGTTTCCAGCCGTGCCGCTTCCTCCTCCCAGGTCTGCCGCGCCTGCCGATAAGCGCCCAGTTGCCACAGCGAAATTGCTGCCGCGACGAACAACATCGCCCCGGTCAGCATCGGCCCCAGCAGCATGCGGAAAAGCAGGTTGCGGCTCTTGCGCCGGGGCCTGGTAGCCTGGGGAGGATGTGCTTGCTCGTTCATCGCGGATTGCTCCTGACCGTTCTCCTAGGTTGGGGAGCGGTTGCAGGCGGCGACGAGCGCCGGGACGACGGCGGCTGCCTGTTCCGGCGACATGCGCGCGCGAATCGTGCTCTCGTTCCCCTGCGCGGGCGGGCCGAGGTCGGCGGGGTAGAGCATGCGAATCGGGATCGCCTCTTCCTCGCGCCAGTGGCTGATGGCTAGCAGCTCGACGACGTCGCCCTCGGGCCAGGTGGCGATCACGTAGGGATAGTGGTAGCGGATGCCGCGCTCGGGCATCCGGCCGTGCCGCTCGATCTCGGCCTCCATGATCCAGTAGTACGCCTGGGGGACGGGGCCGGGGGCCTGGTCAAATATCAACACCTGGCCCTCGGTGCGCGGCGACAGAGCAGCCTGGGTGTAGGCCGCGATGAACCCACGGGCCTGTTGGATAAAGTAGCCGCGGTCGTCGTCGGCGATGCGCTCCAGGATCGGTTCGGCCAGCTCGAGCCAGTCGGCCGTGTCGCTGGCGGACTGGTGGCTGGTGATGGCGCCGTAGACGACGTTGAGCAGCCCCTGGGTGATGGCTTTTTCCTGGTTCGTCACGCCGACAGTGGACTGGGTGGGGTCGCGGGTGCAGAGGGCGGCGATCCGGCCCCAGATCAGGTCGTTTTCGCTGACGCTGTTTCCCCAAAAATAGGCCCAGTCACCGCCCAGGATCACTTCTGCCGCGCGCGTGACGAGGTCCGGTACGTGGAGCCAGTTCCCCTCGTGGCGGTTGAGGACGCTGATGTCGATCCCCGATTGCTCCCACTGCTCGACGGTGTCGTGGACGTGTTGGGCCATGGACGGATCGGGCCGGTCGCCGATGACGACGACGCGCTTCAGACCTTCTGTTTCGACCTCTGGCAGCGCCTCGCGCCAGAGCCAGCGCGGTCCGTCGGCCGTATCGGGATAACAGAGGATGCCGACGGTATAGCCGGCCTCCGCCAGGTGCTTGCGGCTCAGCGCAGCCATGACGATGCTGTGCGCCTCGAAAGGAAACACCACGACGGCGTGCCTGCCCGCTTCCCTGTCGCCGGCAGGTGGAGGCCCGTCCTGTGCCACGTTGACCTGCACCACCGACCATTCGAGTGGGGTGCTTTCCAGGTCCTCGCGCAGCATCGTCGCCTGCAGGTTGTTGGCGGTGTCGCCGCGGGCAAAGACTTGCAGCTCGACGTTCGGGTCACAGCGGATGCGCACCCCCATAATGTCGTCGGCGCCGGTCCAGTGGGGCACCGAGTCGGGGAAAAAGAACTCGACGATGCCGCGGAACTTGGCGCTGTGGTCGGAGCGGCGGTGGTCGATGTCCATTGCATCGGCGACGCGCAGGACCGCGGCCAACAGGCCGGTGCGGATTGGGGTGTCGCGCAGCGTGTCTGTGCGCTCCGGCTCGTACTCGCGGCGGTGCCAGCGGCAGAGCAGGCCGATCAGGTGAGCTTCTTCGGCCGTGAAGGGCAGTTTCCCCTGCGCGGCCAGCTTTTCGACCGTTTCCTGGCTGACGACGTTGTGCGTTTCGCGGTCGACGACGTTGCCAATGTCGTGAAAGAGCGCGCCAGCCCGCAGCAGGTGCCGCTCGGTCTGGGTGAGGTTGAGGATGTACGAAATCTGGGTGGCGAACGATTTGACGCGCAGCGCGTGGCCCGGCCCGTGGTCGGTGAACTCGCTCAGCCGGGCACGGGCGAATTGGAGCAGCGGGATGGCGGTGCGCAGCGTGGCAATCTCTTGCTCCGCATAGAGCCGGTCGGTGGTCAGCAGCGCCGGCCACAGCCGGGCTGGCAGGGTCCGCCGCCGCCGGCCGATGCCGAGGGGCATCTCGTAGCGACCGTCGCTGGTCTGCCGGATCCGTTCCTGGCGCAGCAGCTTGCCGAGCGCCTCTTCGACCTCCGCCGGCTGCATGTCGAGCGCCCCGGCCAACGACTGGCTGTCGGCCGATCCTGTACGCGAGAGGTAGAGGATGATCTGGCGTTCGCTTTGCGATACGTCGAGCAGGTCAAAGACGGTGAAATGCGATTTGCTCATTGTTTTCTCCCCTCATCCGGCTTTTTGGGCAGTGGTTCAGGCCAGCGGAGCCTGTACGGGTCCACGGGTTTATTATAACACTGTTGCACTTAAATCTCCAACAGACTCCCCTGGCCCGGTGCCTGGGGGCTCGCCAGGCTGTCCAGGGCGCCGCGGTCGTCAAAGTGCTGGCGAAAGCGCGCGACGAACTGGCGCAACGTAAAGGAATGGCTCTGCGGCCCTGGTGCTTCCAGGGCGTAGGTGGCGGCGAGGACGCCCATCCGCCCCGCCAGGTCCCAGGGAAGCCTCATGGCAAGGCCCTTGATCAAGCCAGCCCGGAATGCATCTCCGACGCCGGTGGGGTCGTCGAGCCGTTCCGGCGGCACCGGGGGGATGTCGTAGACGGTTCCGTCCGCCCAGATCCTGGCGCCTCTATCGCCCAGGGTGACGATGCAGGCGTGGGCCGGGGCGGCCTGGAGCGCCGCGGCACCCAGGCCGGTCTTTTCCTGCAGCATGTCGAATTCGTATTCGTTGACGACCAGCAGGGTACAGCCCTCCAGCCCGGTTTTGAGGGCCGCGCCGGAGAGGCGGATGATCTGCTGGCTGGGGTCGTAGAGGTAGGGGATGCCCAGCTCCTGGCATTCGGCGGGGTATTTGACCATCGCCTGGGGGTCGTTGGGGGAGATGGTGACCAGGTCGACAGTGCTGGTATCGACGTCGTGGAGCGAAAGGTCGCGGGCGCGGGCCATCGCCCCGGTGTAGAAACTGGCAATCTGGTTGCCGTCCAGGTCGGTGCTGACGAAAAAAGAGGCTGTGAACAGGTCCGCTTCCTGGCGGACGAGGGCCGTGTCGACTCCCTGCTGTTCCAGCCACTGCCGGTACCCGCCGAAATCCTTCCCCGCGGTACCCATCACCCGCGGGCGCTCGCCCAGCAGGGCCAGACTGTAGGCGATGTTGGGGGCAACGCCGCCCCGCAGGTGTCGCATTTCGTCGACGAGAAAACTGACCGAGATGTGGTCCAGTTGATCGGGCAGAATGTGTTCGGCAAACCGGCCGGGAAAGGTCATGATATAGTCGTAGGCAATTGAGCCGGTCACGATGACGTTCATCGTCCCTCCTCGCGGCGCACGATCTGGCGCATTGGCAAAAACCGGTCGCGGATAATAACCCCAATGGCGCCGATTCCGTCCCAGGGGCGGATTTTCTTGCCCTCGGCGATGGTGCGCGGGCGGTAAGTGATGGGAACGTCGACGATCTCGTGGCCGGCGCGGAGAATCTTGTCGGTCAGTTCAAAGTCGAGGTCAAAGCCGGTGCCGGTCAGGTGGAGGGATTTGAGGACGTCGGTGCGCACCATCTTGGCCCCCGTGGCGACGTCGGTCAGGCGGGCGCCGTAGAGCAGGTTGGTCATTGCGGTCAGAAAACGGACGCCCAGGTAGTTGGCGGCATACTTGTAGACCGCCTTGTCGCCCATCGTGCGCGAGCCAAAGATGGCAGCGGGCCGCCGGTCGCCGATCTGTGCCAAAAAGATGGGGTACTCGATCGGATCGTACTCCAGGTCGGCGTCCTGGATGATGGCGTAATCGCCGTTGCAGTGCCGGATGCCGGTGCGCACCGAGGTCCCTTTGCCCAGGTTGCGGGGATGAAAGATCACCTGCCCGTTTGGCAGATCTAGTTTTTCCAGGATTTCCCGCGTGCCGTCGGTGGAAAAGTTGTCGACGATCACGATCTCTTTTTCCCACTCTGCTCCCAGGTCGACTTGTTGCACCCGCTCCAGCACGGTGAGAATGGTATCCTTCTCGTTATAAGCGCAGATAATCACGGACAGTTTCATACTCTCGACTCACTTGAGGGCGGCGAAAAAGTCGTCGAACGCCGCCGCCAGGTAGCTGAGACGGGCCTCGTCCAGGCCGGGGTAGACGCCAACGAAAAAGGCGGCGCGGAGGACCTGGTCCGAGTTGGCCAGGGGGCCGATCGCGCGGTGAGGGATGGAGCGGTATCCCGGCTGGCGGAGGATGTTGCCGGCAAAGAGCAGCCGGGTCTCGATGTTGCGGTTTTCGAGGAACGCGATCAGGTCGCGGCGGGAAAAGGGGGCCTCGGCGCGGACGGTGATGGGGAAGGCAAACCAGGAGGGGTTGGCCCGTTCACTCCAGGTAGGCAGGATCAGGAATTCGCGATAAGCTGCCAGTTCTTTGTATAGTCGATGAAAGTTGCGGCGGCGGGCGGCGATGAAATCGGCCAGCTTTTCCAGCTGCGCGCAGCCGATGGCGGCTTGCAGGTCGGTCATCTTGAGGTTGTAGCCGATTTCGCTAAAGAGGTAGCGGTGGTCGTACGGCTCTTGCAAGCCGGGGATCTGCCACTCGAAGCGGCGCCCGCAGGCGCCGCTGGCCGGGCTGTCGTGGCTGCACCAGCAGTCGCGGCCCCAGTCGCGGATGCTCTGGGCGATGCGCGCCAGCCGGGCGTCGCCGGTGATGATCGCCCCGCCCTCGCCGGTGGTCATGTGGTGGGCGGGGTAAAAGCTCAGCGTCGCCAGGTGGCCGAACGTACCGACCATCTGCCCGTCGTAGGTGCTGCCCAAGGCGTCGCAGGCGTCCTCGAGGACGTAGAGGTCGTGGGCGCGGGCAAAGGCCAGCACGGGCTCCATGTCCACCGGGTTGCCCAGGGTGTGGGCCAGGAATATGGCCCGCGTGCGCTGGGAGAGCGCCGGTTCCAACTGCGCCGGGTCGAGGTTGTAGTTGCTGGCCTGGCAGTCGATCAAGACTGGGGTCAGACCGTTCTGGACGATGGGGGCCAGGGTGGTGGGAAAGCCCATCGCCGGGGTGATGACTTCGTCGCCGGGCTCCAGCGGCCGCTCCAGGCGCTGGGAGCGGAGGGCGGCCACGGCGACCAGGTTGGCCGAGGAGCCCGAGTTGACCGCCAGCGCGTGGCGCGTCCCAAGAAAGCGGGCCAGTCCCTGCTCAAAGGCCGCCGCCTGGGGGCCGGCGGTGAGCCAGAAATCGAGCACCGCCTTCGTCGCGGCGACCAGTTCCCGCTCGTCATAGACCCGGCCGGCGTAGTGGATCCGCGTCTCGCCGGGCCGGAAGGGGCGCGGGGAATGGGCCTGGCAGTAGTACTCGGCGACCAGTTTGAGAATCTCTTGTCGGATAGAATCCCGAGGCCTGGAGGCTGAAGCTTGAGGTTCAAAGTTGTCTCCCCTTCTCTTTTTCTCCTTGTCTCCTTGTTCCCTTGTCACTTTGTCCCCCAATCCCCGAGCCATCTGGTCGTCTATCGTCCTGCGCAGGCCTTGCTCCAGGGAGGTCGTCGCTCGCCAGCCGGTGAGGCAGGCGGTGCGTTCGGCGTCGGCGGCGATGTGCATGACTTCGGCCGGGCGGTAGGGCAGGGCGCCGGTGCGAATCTCTCCCCTGGCGCCGGTGATTGCCCAGACCTGTTCCACGACGGTGCAAATCGAGAACGCCTGCCCGGTTCCCAGGTCGATGCTCTTTCCTTCGAGCTGAGGGGCGGCGGCAGCGGCGACGAGTCCGGCGACGACGTCCTGCACAAAGATAAAATCGCGCCGTTGTTCCCCCGGTGTCATTGCCAGGTCCGTGCCGGCCAGCGCGGCGCGAATGGCGGCCGGGACCAGGTTGTCCGCCGGCTGGCCCGGCCCGTATACCTGGAACAGGCGGGCAGTGACGACCGGCAGGGCAAAGGCCCGCCAGTAGGCGCGGGCAAAAGCCCAGGCCGCGACCTTGGAGGCGGCGTAAAAGTTGATCGGGTCGAGGCCTTCGCTGCCCTCCCGGGCGCCGTATTCGTAGCAGGTGCCGACGAGCACGATCCGCCGTGCTTCTCTTTCCCGCAGCGCCTCGAGCAGGTGGATGGTCCCCTGCGTGTTGACCGCCAGCGCCGTCAGCGGGTCGATGGTTGGGTTCGTCACCCCCAGCGCAGCCAGGTGAAAGACGACTTCAGGCTGAGCGCGGTCGATCGCCTGCCGGATCGCTGCCGTGTCCCGCACGTCCAGGGGCACTCGGGCGACCGGCGGCGGGAGCGCCGCAACGCGTTGGACGGGCTCGTTGGGAAAGATGGCCGCCCACACCGCGGCCTCGGTTTCGACGAGCTGGCGGACCAGGTGCTGGCCAATAAAACCCGTCGCCCCGGTGACCAGGACCCGGGTGCGCCTGTCGAGAGTCACCCGTTTGTTTCTCCGAGAAACTCGCCGTACCACGCCATTGTCTCGCGGACGCCTTCTTCCAGCGAATAGGCGGGTTTCCAGCCCAGCATCCGCCGCGCCTTTTCGCTGCTCAGGTATTGGGCCGGGATTTCGTTGGGCGCCTCGTTCAACACGATGGATTCCAGTTCCGGGTGGCCAGAGACGGCGATGACGGTCTGGACGATCTCGAGCACCGATTTGGGGTTATCCATGCCAAAGTTCAGCGCCTCGCCGCGCAGTTCTGGCCGCTCCAGCTGCTCGGCCAGCGCAAGGTAGGCGCTGACGGCGTCGCGGATGTAGAGATAGTCGCGCAGCATCGTCCCGTCGGAGCGGATGACGGGCCGCTCGTTGCGCAGGACGCTGCGAATGGTGCCGGGAAAGATGCGGCTCCAGTTGAGGTCGCCGCCGCCGTACAGGTTGGCGCAGCGGGTGACGGCGATGGCCTGACGGTACGTGGCGGCATAGGCCTGGGCGATGAGGTCGGCGCAGGTTTTCGACACGTCGTACGGGTAGCAGCCACGCAGCGGGGCGTCCTCGGTGTAGGGCAGCGTCTCGTGCACGCCATAAGCCTTGTCGCTGGAGGCGACGATAACCCGCTGGACCGTGGGAGAACGCCGCGCCGCCTCGAGCACCGTCCACGTCCCCTTGATGTTGGTCTCGAATGTAGAGAGAGGCGCTCGATTGGCAATCGGGACAATCGTCTGGGCGGCCAGGTGAAAGACGACCTCGATCTCGTACTCGTTGAGCACCCGCTCCATCAGCTCGTGCCGGGTCACGTCCCCGCGCACCGTGTTCAGGCGCTCCAGGTATCCCGCGCGGCGCAGGTGGGAGTGCGGCACCTCGTCCCGCACCAGCCCGACGACCCGTGCACCGGCGTCGACCAGGGAGATGGTCAGCCAGGAGCCGAGAAATCCGGTGCAGCCGGTGACGAGGGTGGGGCGATCGAACCAAAAATCAGTAGCCATACGTTTACCATACCTTCCAGGGCGCACTCTCTCGCCAGATGGTATCCAGTTGCAGTGCTTCTTTGAACGTATCCATCGAGCGCCAGAAACCGTCGTGGCGGTACATCATCAGCTCGCCCGCGGCGGCCAGGCGGGGCAGCGCCTCTCGCTCCAGGTGGACCGCGTCGCCGTCGGCCAGGTAGTCAAACATCCCGCGCTCAAAGACCATAAACCCGGCGTTGATCCAGTGATCCAGGACAGGCTTTTCGCCGAATTGGGTCACCTGGCCGTCGTCGCTGGCCTGTAGAATGCCGTATTGCGAGCGGGGGTGCACGCCGGTCACCGTCGCCAGCCGGCCGTGCTGTCGGTGGAAGGCGAGCAGCGCGTCGATGTCAATGTTACCCACGCCGTCGCCGTAGGTGACGAAAAAGGTGTCCGTGTCGATGTAGCGGGCGACGCGATAGATGCGCGACCCCTTTTCCGTGTGCAGCCCGGTGTCGGCGAGGGTGATCTCCCAGTCCTCCTCGATGTGGTTCTCGTGGTAGGTGACGGAGCAGGAGGAGCCGAGGCGGACGGTGCAGTCGTTGCGCAGCGCCTTGTAGTCGAGAAAGTATCGCTTGAGCGCCTGGGCCTGGTAGCCGAGGGCGAGGATGAACCGGTTGTGGCCAAAGGCGGCATAGATCTTGATCACGTGCCACAGGATGGGACGGTCGCCCACCTCGACCAGTTCCTTCTTGGTCGTCGTCGCGTCCTGCATGCGGGTGCCCTGCCCGCCGCAGAGAATGACCACCGGCAGCCGATCAGTCGTCATCTTTTTCTCCTGTGACAGCCGCGCGCCCGGCCAGGCGGACCATCCCGGCCAGGGTCGTTGCGTAGGGCGGGTAGGCCACGCCGTTTTCGGTGACGATGCCGGTGACGTAGCGGTGGGGGGTAACGTCGAAGGCGGGGTTGGCGACCTGCACGCCGGGCGGGGCGATGGGCTGTCCCAGGAAGGTGAGCCCGGTCAGTTCTTCCGCCGCCCGTTCTTCGATGGGGATGTCGTCGCCGCTGAGCGTGGCCAGGTCGATGGTCGACGTCGGCACGCAGGGGTAGAAAGGGACGCCGTTTTCCTGCGCCACGACGGCCAGCTTGTAAGTGCCGATCTTGTTGGCCACATCGCCGTTGGCTGCCACCCGGTCCGCGCCGACCAGGACGATGTCGACCTGCCCGGTGCGCAAAAAGTGACCGGCGGCGTTGTCGGCGATGAGGGTGAAGGGGATGCCTTCCTGCTGCAGTTCCCAGGCGGTGAGGCGGGCGCCTTGCAGTCGGGGGCGGGTCTCATCGACCAGGACGTGCACCTGCTTGCCCGCTTCGTGAGCGGCGCGGATGACGCCCAGCGCGGTGCCGTAATCGACCGTGGCCAGGGCGCCGGTGTTGCAGTGGTGCAGGATCGTTGCGCCGTCGGGGACGAGGGCCGCGCCGACCTGGCCCAGGCGGCGGTTGATTGCCACGTCCTCGTCGGCAATCGCCTGCGCCTGTTCCAGGGCCGCGGAGCGCATCTGCGCAGCGGTGGGTTCGGCGGCGACCCGTCGCATAATCCGCTCGACGGCCCAGGCCAGGTTGACCGCAGTGGGGCGGGCGGCGCGCAGGGTGGTTGCTGCTGCTTCCAGGTCGGCCAGCAGGTCGGCCCGGCTGGAGGCGGTGCTGTCTTGGGCTGCCAGGGCCATGCCAAAGGCGGCGGCGGCGCCGATCGCCGGCGCGCCGCGCACCGCCATCTCGCGGATGGCCTGGGCGATTTCCCCCGGCTCGTCCAACTCCAGCCAATCGAGCTGGGTTGGGAGGAGCCGCTGATCGATCATTCGCACCCGACCATGATGCCACTCTACACTGCGCACGTGCCCCCCTCCAAAAAAGAACGCTCTCGCGAGGGAGAGCGATGTGATCCCAGCCGCTCCGGAACGGCGTGTATGGTAACATGGGGGAGGAATTTTGTCAATACACTGCCCTATAATAGCTCGTACCGCGCCAGCGCCTGTTCGAGGATCATGTTGACCAGTTCGGCGTGGTCGACCCCGTCGGCCTGCGCCTCGATGACCAGGTCACTGATGCCGGGCGCCAGACCGGGCAGAGGGTTGATTTCCAGGATGTAGGGCCGGTCGCCGTCGGCTGCGTCGAGCCGAAAATCGACCCGCGCCACGTCCAGGCAGCCGGTGACGCGAAACGTCGCCGCAGTTAGCCAGTTCAACTCTGCCGCCAGGTCCGCGTCCAGCGGGGCGGGGCAGATGTAGGTCAGCTTGTCTGCCAGCTCGACCTTGGCGCGGTGAGTGTAGATTCCGCCCTCCTCCTCGGCGTAGGCGCCCAAATCGATCTCGAGCGGCGGCAGGAAGCGCAGGCCGCGTTGCACGCGCGGCGCCGTCTCGTCCTCTGGAACCCGCCGGGCGACCGGCGGCGCCAGATTGCCGACGACGCCCACCGTGATCTCTCGCCCGGCGACGAAATGTTCCACCAGGATTGGCTCCTGGTACTTTTCGAGCAGCCGGCTGACCTGTGCCCGCATTTGCGTCTCGTCGTGGACGATCGATTGTGGGCTGATGCCCATTCCCGTTCCCTGGCGGCTGGGCTTGACAAAGAGCGGAAAGTCCAGCCCGTCGTCCAACGGCTCATCCGCTCGCTCCAGGACCTGGAAGGCGGGCGTCGGCAGGGCGTGAAAGGCCAGCACGCGCTTGGTCATGGGCTTGTCCAGCGTCAGGGCCAGGGTCAGCACCTTGGAGCCGGTGTACGGAATGCGCAGCATTTCGAGGATGGCTGGCACCTGGGCCTCCCGGCTGTCGCCAAAGTGCCCCTCGCAGATGTTGAAACAGATGTCGGGCGGCGATTTTTGCAGCCGCTCGTACAGGCTTGTATCTCCTTCCAGGAAGGTTGCCTGGTGTCCCCCCTCTTGCAGTGCGCTGATCATTGCCGCTACCGTGTGTTCCGCGTCCAGGTCGGCCCAGTAATCCTCCGGCATTCCCGGCCAGGTGGGGGCGTTTTTTTTCAGGTTGGCCAACACGGCAACCTTGAGCGCGCTCATGCTTCCCCCTCCTCAGCCAGCGCTTTTTTGATCGGCCGCCAGCGGATGCGGGTCAGCCGCTGGTGGATTCGCTCAAAGCCTTCTGGAGCAATGGTTATTCGCTCCCCCGCCAGCAGCCCGACGACGCCTTCTTGTCCTTCTTCGTCCAGTCGTCTCTGGCAAGCAGGGCAGCGGGATGGGTCGTGAGGGGCGTAATCTTCCGGCTCGCTGTAGGTGGTGATGAATCCTTCAAAGTTGCGCAGTACGACGCGGCGGTCGGATTGGCTGATCAGGTACTGGGGCCCAATGGGCACCTTGCCGCCTCCTCCCGGCGCGTCGATGACGTAGGTCGGCACGGCAAAGCCGGAGGTGTGACCCCGCAGCGCCTCGATAATCTCGATCCCTTTGCCCACCGGCGTGCGAAAGTGACCGGCGCCGGGTACCAGGTCGCACTGGTAGAGATAGTAGGGCCGCACGCGCGCCCTGACCAGCGCGTGGACCAGCTCTTTCATCACGTTGGGGCAGTCGTTGATTCCGGCCAGCAGCACCGTCTGGCAGCCCAGGGGGATACCGGCGTCAGCCAGGCGGGTGCAGGCCGCAAAGGCCTCTGCGGTCATCTCGCGGGGATGATTGATGTGGACGTTCATCCACAGCGGGTGGTAGCGGCGGAGCATGGCCACCATCTCCGTATCGATGCGTTGGGGTAAGAAAATCGGTATTCGGGTGCCGATGCGCAGCACTTGTACGTGGGGGATGTCCCGCAGGCGCTGCAGCAGGTTTTCCAGGATGGGCAGTGGCAGCATTAGGGGGTCGCCGCCAGAGACGAGCACGTCCCGCACTGCAGGAGTGTTGGCGATGTATTCGATTTGGGTGGCATAGTGCTGGCGGCTGAACTGGACGTGCGGATCGCCCACGATGCGGCTGCGGGTGCAGTAGCGGCAGTAGCTGGCGCATTGGGTGGTGACCAGCATCAACACGCGGTCGGGATAACGGTGCACCAGCCCCGGCACGGGGGAATGGGCCTCTTCGCTCAGGGAGTCGACCATCGCCGCCTGAAAGCCGATCAGCTCGCGCCGGGTCGGAATGACCTGGCGGCGAATTGGGCAGGTTGGGTCGTCCGGGTTCATTAGCGAGGCAAAGTAGGGGGTGACGTCGATGCGAAAGTGCTGTTCGGCCGCGATTCCTTCTTCTTCTTCGGGCGTCAGGCGGATGACCTGGCGCAGTTCGCCGGCGCTGCTCAGGCGGTGCATCAGTTGCCAGCGCCAATCATTCCATTCTTGTGGTGATACGGCGGCCCATATTGGGGCGCGCGGGGCGCCTGGGGCGAGTGTTGGCGCTGCCGAGCCCCCAGGTTCTTCCGGTTCTGTTGATTTGGACATTTTCCTCCTCGGATGTGCCATGGTGTCTCTTGCCTTGGTGTCGGCGTACAAGGGACGCGAACCTGGCCAATTGGCATTGGGGTTTCTCGCTGTTTCTTACTGCCCTGGCAAAAGGCGGTGTTGGCGGCTCTCAACACCTGTCAAGGGGAGACACTTGGCGTATTGGCTACGCTGGATCGTATTATACGTCAATCCCGGTAAAAAGTGAAGCCGGACTTTTTGATAGTCTCCCTTTTGAGTGTTGGTCTAACCGAGCGGCAGAAAATCGGCCACGAATTAACGCGAATTCACACGAATTGAGGCAAAATTCGTATCTCGACAATGGCACACTTCAACATTGGATGCTCTACCGCAGTGGGAGAAGGGGAAAAGGGGGGTTTCGCAGGCGGCGAAGCCGCCTGCGAAACCCCCCTTTTC
>JAFGEI010000071.1 GCA_016931695.1 Anaerolineae bacterium
CTCCCCCAGACCCCCTCCCCCCAGACTCCAGAGTGCCAGAGTCCAGAGGTCCAGAGACCAGAGTTAGATGGGGGACGCCACAACCCGAAAGCCGCCGTTCCAGTAGCGGTCGACCGGGTTGCCGAGGTAACGATAAGCGCAACGAACGTACCTCTCATCATAGTTGAACGCGCCGCCGCGCACCACCCGGCGCACCTCGTCCCCTGCTGCCAGGTCCTCGCGCCCGTCGTCCGGGCAATAGGGATATCCCCGAAAGCAGCTCCGCGTCCACTCCCAGACGTTGCCCGCCATATCCAGACAGCCGTACGGCCCCTCCCCCTCCGGAAAGACCCCCACCGGCGTCGTGCTGCCCAACCCCAACTCGCTCGTGTTGCAGCGGCCCTCCTCCCACTCGTCTCCCCACGGGTAGACGCGCTTGCCGGGCGACGCACGCGTCGCCCCTACTGCGGGGCAGCCAGGGACAGCCGCCCCGACGACCCACGACGCGGCCTTTTCCCACTCCGCCTCGCTGGGCAGGGTGATCTCTCGCCCCGTCACCTCCGCCAGCCAGCGGCAGTAGGCCAGCGCGTCGTGCCAGGTCACGTTGACCACCGGGTGGCTCTCCTGCCCCTTCGGCGGCCGGCCGTTCTCCCAATGCCCCGGCGCCTCGCGCCCCGCCGCCTCGACGAAGAGGAGGTACTGGGCGTTGGTCACCGGCACGCGGGCGATCCGGAACGCCGGCAGCGTCACCTCGTGCTGCGGCAGCTCGTCATCATACGCTCGCGGGTCTTTGTTCTTGTCGCTGCCCATCAGGAACGGCCCGGCCGGCACCTCGACCCACACCGGCTCGCCGTAGGGCAGCCGCCAGAAGGCCGGCTGCGTGCCGGGGATGCCGCTCTCGACCCGCGCCAGCGCCTCCGCCGCCGCCGCCCGCCGGCGCACCAGCGCCGGTAAATCCCCCACCCCCTTGCGCAGCGGCGTCTCGAAGGCCGCCCGCAGCCGCTTCTGAATCTCGCCGCCCAGGTCGCCCTCCACCCGCGCCGCCCCCGCGTCGCGCAGCGCCTCCGCCGCCAGCACCAGGTTGTGGTACAGCTCCGCCTCCTCCTCGTGCTCCATCATCGCCCGGATCAACTCGGTCGCCCGCCGCCGGCCCTGCGTGCTCAAGACCCCTACTTCCAGCAGCGCTACCTCGCGCCACCAACTGTCGCCCATCCGCGCCAGCGTGTAGGCGACGTAATCCTCCCGGTCCGCCACCGCCCGCGCCGCCAGGTGCTCCTGGAAGGTCAGGTGGCTGAAGCCATAGATGCCCTGCCCGCGCTCGGCCAGCAGCCCGCTGCGCTCGTTGATCAGCTGCACGAACCCGTTCACCGCCTTCTCCGTCTTGCGCCAGTCGTCGAGCATGGCCTGGACCTGCGGCGCCAGCTGCCGCCGCAGGTCATCCAGCTCGATCTCTTTCACCCGCTGCTCCATCATCCACAACGCCACCGGCTCCAGCAGCCCGCGCCGGTCGCCAGCGTCCAATTCCAGCCCCTGCAGCACCGCCGTCGCCGACAGCCCCTTGACCGCGTCCCACTGCACCAGCAGCACCTCCACCGCCTCCTCGTACAACTCCACCCGCCGCTCCGGCAACTGCGCCCGGTAGCGCTGCACCAGCGCGATCACGGTCAGCAACAGCGGGTTGACCGCCAGCTCGCGCACCCGCTCGTTGTGGCGGATCGCCGCCAGCAGCACCTGGCTCTGCCGCTCGGCCTCGCGCAGCACATAATCCGTCTCCCCACCGGCCAGCGTCACCTCCACGGCGCGGTTCCAGTAGCGGGCAAAGCGCTCGACGTCGGCCAGCGTAAAGTCGCGCACCTTGGTCACGGCATAGTCGGCCCCCAACCGCGCCCCGCCGCTGTAGCCGACGACGCGGCTGGTCACCACGTAGCGGTTGTCGGGGTAGGCGATGGTAAAGCGCTCGATCAGCCGCGCCACCCGCTGGCGCGCCGGCACGTCCGCCACCTCGTCCACCCCATCCAGCAGGACGATGCCCCCGCCTTCCTTCAACCGCTCGGCAAAAAAACGCTCCGGCAGGCGAATGTCCTGGTTGGCAAAGTAGATGCGCAGATAGTCCAAGAGCAGCTTGGGGCCGTCCGTGCTGGCGTCGGCGTGGTTGGCGGCCAGGTAGCGGGCAAAGTCGCGCAGCGGCAGCAGGATCGGCAGGCGGCGCTCGTCCAGCCCCAACCGCTGCCGCACCAACCCCTCCTCCCCGCGCAGGTCGCGGGCGTAGACGAGGGCCAGGTAGCGCAGCAGCGTCGTCTTGCCGCTGCCGGGGTCGCCCAGCACGACCAGGCGCGGGTACATGGCGATCGCCTCCTGCACCTCCACCTTGACCGGCTCGGTCATCGCGCGCGGGGGGTCCAGCCCCATCCGCCGGGCGCGCCTGGCCTCGCCAGGGGCCAGGCCGGCCATCTCCTCCAGCCACGCCGCTTCGTCCTGGACAGTGCGGTGCACGGTTGCCGTGAGCGTAACGTACACCTCTTCCAGCTCGATGCTGACCAGCCCGGTGGCGGAGCGGATGCCCTGCAGCGGCAGGCGGCGGTTGGCCTCGACGACGTGGTCGAGGTAGCAGGCCAGGGCCTCGTCGTCGGAGAGGGGCGCGCAGGGCTTCTCGCCTACAGAAACGTGCGCCCTGTCGCCGGTGATGACGATGGAGCGCTCGATGTCGCGGGCGACGAGAGCGCGCTCGCCGGCAGCCTGGGCTCCTGCGCCCTGGGCCACGGCGCCGGAAGCGCCCTCGGCGATCTCGGCCTGGAGTGAGACAGCACAGATCGGACAGACGTTGAACTCATCGGGCCACACTTTTCCGCATCTTGGGCATCGCATCGAGCATCTCCCTTCCACGCAAAACGCCGCTCCCCTTGCCCGGAGAGCGGCGCTGAAGTAGAATGGGCGAGCCGATTCCCTGGCGCTTCAGGGGGTGGGCGACGGGATTGCCAAGGCAGTCCCGTTTTCCGTTTGGGGCTAGTGTAGCACAGATTCGCGGCGGGGACAACAAAGCCCTAGGCCTGGGATGCATTTCAGTCCTGGGGCGAGTTTGTCCGCGCACCCTCGGTTCGGCGGTCATTCTGAGCAGCCTGCCCCGCGTATGCCGAGGGGAGCCGCCATAGGCGGCGAAGCCCCCGAGAAATTGGGGGGATCTTGCCAGGGCCCTTTTGTTCACTTGGCATTTCGCCAAAACGTGGTAGAATATCTCTGACGTAGAGCAGAGTAGGTTTTGGCTGTATAGAGATCGCCCAGACTTACAGGGACTGGGCGGTCTCTTTCTGTTCTACCCAAAATAACACACTTAGGAGTCACATTTTGAGCTTTGAACGCTTTTCTCTCGACCGGCGCATTGCCGCCGCAATCAAGACCGTCGGTCACATTACCCCCACCCCTATCCAGGAACAGGCCATTCCATCCGTTCTGGCGGGGCGCGACGTATTGGGGCTGGCGCCGACAGGCACCGGCAAAACCGCGGCCTTCCTCCTGCCTATCTTGCAGAGGCTGACCCACGGGCCGATGCGCCAGGTGCGCGCCTTGATCGTTGCTCCCACCCGCGAGCTGGCTGAACAAATCCACCAAATGAGTGTCGAGCTGGGCCAGCACATGAAGGTGCGCGGCGTCACGGTCTATGGCGGGGTGAGCAAATCCGGCCAGGTCGCAGCCCTGCGACGCGGCGCCGAGATCGTCGTTGCCTGCCCAGGCCGCCTGCTCGACCTCCTTGGCGACCGAGCCATCGACCTGTCGCACGTCGAGGTGCTGGTGTTGGACGAAGCCGACCGCATGTGCGACATGGGCTTTCTGCCTGACATTCGCCGCATTCTCAAGGTTCTGCCAACACAGCGCCAGACGCTTTTCTTTTCGGCTACCATGCCCCAAGACATCCGCCGACTGGCAGATCAGATCCTCGACAACCCGGTCACGGTGCAGGTCGGCGCATTGGCGCCCGTGGAAACCGTTTCGCACGCGCTTTACCCTGTCTCCCACAGCCTCAAGAAGGGGCTCCTGATGGCCCTGCTGCAGCAAACGGCCACAGGGCGCGTGCTGGTCTTTACACGGACAAAACACCGCGCTAAAAACCTGGCCCGCGACCTGGCCCGGAGCGGGTATCGCGCTTCAGCGCTGCAGGGCAACATGTCGCAGAACCAACGGGAAAGGGCAATCAACGGTTTCCGCGACGGCAAATACGACGTCCTCGTTGCCACCGACATTGCGGCGCGCGGCATTGACGTCGTCGAGATCACCCACGTAATCAACTTTGACGTCCCGGATACGGTCGATGCCTACACCCACCGCATCGGTCGCACCGGCCGTGCTCATCAAACTGGCGTGGCCTATACCTTTGCTACCGAGGAAAACGAGTCGATGGTAGGCGAGATCGAGCAGGTGCTGGGTACACAAATTGAGCGGCGGCGACTGCCCGGTTTCAACTATGGGGATTTCGTGCCCGAGAAGCAATTTCAGCACAGTGTACGAAATCCAAAGTTCCAAACAACCCCCTCGGCCCACTGCAAGATCCCACCGCGCTCCTTACAGCAGGCAAGGTAACTGCCCGGCACCAAGAAAGGCGCTGTGAGCAATGATCGACAGACGGCGAATGGGTGGGGCGAGAAACTTGGAGTAAACTTTGACAGTTGGGTTCGCACTTGCCTCAGGGCGACAACCCCTACGGTTGCGCTGATATGGCCGGCAATGTGAGTGAATGGACGGGCATTCTGGAGCGCGCTCTGGCGCAGGCGCGGGCAGAAGGCAAGGTCGATGCGGCCAAGGCGGCCGAGATTCGAGCCGATGTGGAAAATGATTGGCGCAGCACCAACCAGCCAGAGGTCTACCTGTGCGATGCGGCAGCAGCCATCGCCGCCGGCGGCAAGCACGGCGAGAGGGTTCTGGAATTGCTTAAAGCGCACAACCTCTGATCTTGGAACAGAACCGGATCATTCTGGTCTTGTGTCCGAGCTGGTCCCGCCGGACGAGCTGCAACCCTGGCCAAAGGGAGCCGGCCCGGCGCTGCGGGGTTGGCTGGCAGCGAGGTGTTGAGAGAGGTCAACTCAACGAGGCGGTGAAAGAGCACCTGCGCGCGCAAGAATGGTCAGCGCGTGCTCAAAGCTTTAATGATGGCCTTGGACGCGGCCTGCCAAGAGACGGGCAATCAGGTCCCCGACCTCGAGCACCCGCTCGACCACAAAATCGACTCCTTCCGCAGGCGCCCCGTCAACCAGGATCGTCGTCATCCCCAGCCGCTTTGCCACACCCAGGTTCACCGCGTGATCTTCTACCATGATACAAGAAGGCCCCTCGGTCCCCAACAGCTCCAACAGCCGCCGGTAGGCCGGGTCGTGCGGCTTGCTGCACAATCCCACTTCCCGGATCCCCACCACCTGCTCGAAAAGATCGGCGACCCCCAGGGCAGTCAAAACCCGCCAGCCGTGCTCGGCCGGGGCATTGGTAAACACCACCCTGTGCAGGGGAATCGCCGCCAGCATCAGAGCCAGGCCGCGGTCGGGCTGCAAATAGTCGCGCGGGGGCACGTCGTGAACAAAGGCCAGGTAGTCTTCGACGTCGATTTGCCGTTCGGCAATCAGCCCCTGCACCGTCGTGCCATATTGCTGAAAATAACACTGCCGCAGTCTCTCCGCCTCGTCAGCGGTCAAACGGCAGTGCTCGCAAACCCACAGCGTGATGCGGCGGTTGATTTCCCGCAATAGGCCCACCTCGCGGGGATACAAAGTCTCGTCCACGTCAAAGATGACATGCGTCAGTTCGCTCATCGTTCTCCTGTCCAGCAGATCAAAGTATACCCCAGGCGAAAGAGGCGAGCAAGTCCAGGCTGCAGCCGCAACATTGCACGCTGAACCACAGAAAGGCGTTTGTCGTTGTGGACAGGCAAAAACCAGCCGCGAATGAACACAAACCGCACAGCGGGCCCCACTTGCAAGATCGCCGTCTTTTAGTATAATCGTAGTCTCAGTAGATCCAATTTGTCCTGAGCGACGCCCAGAGGGCGGAGCGAAGGGTCTCGTTCCTTGCAGAACGAGATTCCGCTTCTCCGGAACGGGATTCTTTGCTTGCTACGCTTCCCTCGGCTACGCCCGGGGCAGGCTGCTCAGAATGACATCTATGCAATTTCGACAACCAGATGTGTCTCTGCGGCCAGATTTTAGATCTACCGAGTCTGGCAATGACGAACAAGAGGGTTGGCGGAACAATTACGACGAATCTGACAAAAGGATAGGCATATGGGCTCTGATCGCAAGTGGCGCAAAAAAAAGATGGCCAAGCACAAGCACCGCAAGATGGTGAAAAAGACCCGGTGGAAGCGGCGCAGAAAGTAACTCTTTACCGCCACAGCCGTGCAAAGGATGGGCTTTTGCCGGTAAAAAGCCCTTCCCTTTCCCCAAGGAGCAAGACATGTCAAGAGGGCTCATCCTTCTTGCCCTCCTGCTCATCCTAGTGGGCATCTACTCCCTGCTCATGCAGGTGGGCCTTCAAGTTCCCCAGTGGGACCGCCTATGGCCGGTCTTTCCCTTTGCCGGGGGACTCGCCATGCTTTTTATCTACTTTCGCAGCCGGCGCAGAGACCACGGCCAGGTCCTTTTTGGCAGCGGCCTGACGTTGACCGGGTTGGTTTTTTTCTTTATCACGCTGCGCGAGCAGGACTATACGATCCTCGAGACGTGGTGGCCGGTGTTCATTGTCATTGGCGGGATCTCTTTCCTCGCTTACTGGCTCGCCCAGGGGCTCAGGGATTGGGGCGCGCTCTTGCTGGCCATCGCCGGGCTGGTTTTTGGCGCCATCTGCCTGACCGTCAAGCTCGAGCTGCTCGAGGCCGTGACCCAGCACGAGCTCGTCAGGCTGTGGCCGGCCGCCCTGATCATTGTCGGCCTGCTGCTGCTCTTGTGCGGCGTTTGGGGCCGCAAAAAGGGCGAATAACCAGACCGTGCGGATCGGCATCGACGCCAGCCGGGCGATCTCCCCCCACCCTACAGGAACCGAGACCTATTCCCGCCGCCTGATCCAGGCCCTGTTGAACATTGACACCCGGCATTCCTACCGTCTCTATCTACGCACGCCGCTTTCCCCCAACCAGAATGACGAGCTGGTTCCTCAGCACAGCCGCGTTGACGCCAGGTTGCGCGCGATTCCCTTTCCCCGCCTGTGGACGCACCTGCGCCTTTCCTGGGAAATGCTCCGCTTCCCGCCGGACCTGCTCTTTGTCCCCGCGCACGTCCTGCCTCTCGTCCACCCGCCGCTCAGCCTGGTCACGATTCACGACCTGGGCTACCTGCACTTTCCCGACGCCCACCCGCCGTGGCAACGGCGCCAGCTCGACCTCACGACTCGTTGGAACGCCCGCGCCGCCGCCCACCTGCTGGCCGACTCGGAGGCAACCCGGGCCGACCTGATCCGCCACTATGGCGCGCCGGCAGCCCGGATCACCGTGACCTATCCCGGCTACGACGAATCCCTGGCCCCGGTGCGCGATCCAGCCACGATCGCTGCGGTCAAGGCCCGCTACGGCATCCGGGACGATTACTTTCTCTACCTGGGCACCCTCCAACCGCGCAAGAACCTGGCCCGGCTCGTCGACGCCTTTGCCCAATTACCCCACGTCCCTACCCTCGTCATTGCCGGCAAGCGCGGCTGGCTCTACGACGACTTGTTTAACCAGGTCGGCCGCCTGGGTCTGAAGGAGCGGGTCATTTTCACCGGCTACATCCCGGAGCAGGACAAAGCGCCCCTGCTGAGCGGGGCGCTGGCGTTCGTCTTTCCTTCTCTCTACGAGGGGTTTGGGCTGCCCGTGCTGGAAGCACAGGCCTGCGGCTGCCCGGTCATCTGCTCAGCGACCTCCAGCCTGCCGGAGGTCGCCGGAAAAGGGGCGATGCTGGTCGATCCGAGCGACGCGGAGGCACTGTCAGCGGCGATGGCGCACCTGGTGGCAGATCCCGCCGGGCGGGAAAAGCTGGTCCAACGCGGGTTCGCCAACCTGCCCCGCTTCTCCTGGCAGCAGTGCGCACAGACGGTGCTGGCGGTCATCGACCGTCTGGCCCCGCCGGAGGCGGCATGATCCCCCCCGCCACCGTTCGCATCCTGGGCATCCCGGTCCACGACGTCACCTACGACGAGGCCCTGGCCTGGATCGGGCGCTGGATCGCGCAGGGGGAAGCACGGCAGATCACCACCGTCAACCCCGAGTTTGTCATGCGGGCGCAGCACGACGCCGAATTCCGCGCCGTGCTGGAGCGGGCGGACCTCTGCGTGCCGGACGCGGTGGGGATCACCCTGGCGGCGCGGTACCTGGGGCAGCCGCTGCGCGGGCGCGTTGCCGGCATCGACCTGGTGGAACGGCTGGCAGCGCGGGCGGCGGCCGAGGGGTGGCGGATCTTTATGCTCGGCGCCGCTCCCGGCGTGGCCAAACGGGCCGCGGCAATCCTGACCGGCCGCAATCCCAGCCTCGACGTCTGCGGCACCCACGCCGGCAGCCCGGCCGCCGAGGAAGAGAACGACATCGTCCAACGGGTGCGGGCAGCCCGGGCGGATATCCTGCTGGTCGCCTACGGCGCACCGGCACAGGACCTGTGGATCGCCCGCAACCTGGAGCGCAGCAGCGCAGCGGTGGGCATCGGCGTCGGCGGCGCATTCGACTACATCGCCGGGACCGTACAGCGCGCGCCGCCGTGGGTGCAGCGCGTCGGCCTCGAATGGCTCTACCGGCTCGCCCGCCAGCCCTGGCGCTGGCAGCGACAGCTGGCCCTGCCCCGCTTTGCGCTCGCGGTTCTGTTCTCCAAGCGGCGCTAACCCACCTCCGCGGGACACTCACATACGCGGTCAACCACGACGTCCTGCCAAAAAACCGTGCAGATCGCCGAGGTGGGATACTTGGTGATCCACGGCTTGATCAGCAAGTGCGCCCGGGCATAAAAGAGGGGAATGACGATCGCCTCCTCGATCAAAATGCGATCCGCGTGGCGGTACGTGCTGATCCGCTTCGCCTGGTCCATAGAGCGGCAAGCCTGGTCAACCAGCTGGCCCAGAGTCTCGTTGCGCAAATTGGCCAGGCGCCAGGCCGGACAGACGCGGAGAAAGTTGTCAGGGTCGGGATAATCCGCCGTCCAACCGATGGAAAAGATTCCCGGTCGCCGATTGGCCCTGCGCTGCTCGAACGTCGCCGGGTCCATCGTCTCCCAGGGGACGTCGATGCCCAGGATTTCCAACCACTGCGCCTGCAGTTCTTCGACCCAGGGGATGTTTTCCATTCCCACCATCGCCTCCAAGGGAGGAAAGCCTGCGCCGCCGGGATAACCGGCCTCTGCCAGCAGCTGCCGCGCCCGGTCGGGGTCGTACAGCAGGCCGATCCCCGGCGAGTGTCCCGGCATTCCCGGCGGAATAAACCCCCCGCTGGCCGGGAAATCATAGCCCCGCATCGCCACGTCCGCCAGGCGCTCGCGGTCCATGGCCATGGCAAATGCGCAGCGCACCCGAACGTCGTCAAAGACGGACAGGCGAGCGTCGAACACCATGTACTGCGTTCGCAGGATGGGCACAGAGACATATTCGCCCGCGTACCGCTGCCGCGTCTCGTCCAGTTCCTGGGGGGAAAAGCCGCTCAACGACAGGATATCGACCTGGCCGGCCCCATAAGCGGCAAGCTGAGCAGATGGAGCCTGACGCTGCAGGGAAAGCTCGATGCGCTGCACGTTCCCCTGTATGCGCCGATGATGATGTAGGTTGCGCGCCAGCGCCAGGTGATGCTCCGGTTGCCAGGACTCGAGGCAGAAGGGGCCGTTGGCGACAATGTTCTGCACCTCGGTCCACGCCGCGCCGTGGGCTTCTACGACGCGGCGCGGCACCGGGAAGGCCACAGGGGTCGAGAGGAGATGCAAAAAGTAGGCCGACGGCTGCTCCAGTTGAACTTGCAGCGTGCGGTCGTCGGGGGCGCGCACCATCACGCTGTCCGCATCCGTGCTCTCGCCGAGATGATACGCCCTGGCGCCCTTGACGTCGTAAAGAAGGTTGGCGAGAAAGGAACCGGTCGCCGGTGTCAGCGCCCGCTTCCAGGCATATTCAAAGTCGTGTGCCGTCAGCGGCAGGCCGTCGCTCCAACAGACGTCGTCGCGCAGCCGGAACAGGTATTCGAGCCCCCCGTCGGCGACCTCCCAACTCTCGGCGATGTCGGGCACAATACTCATTTCTGGGCTCAGCTCGACAAGCCCGCTGAACAACTGGCGCACGATGTCGGCCGAATCGATGTAAAGGGTCAAGGCCGGGTCCAGGGTCTGGGGGTTCGGCCAATAGCCGCGCAAAGTCTGGCACACCTGGGAAGGATCAATGACGGTCGCCGTCTCTCCTGCCCGCTGCCAGAAATAAAAGCCTTCGTCGTAAGCCTGGTGCGCACTAGAGAAATCAAAGGCGGCGTGGTAGGTCAGCCCCAGCTTCATCAAGGTCCGCGCCGCCTGCTCGTACTCTTCCTGCTCTTTCAACAGGCGCAGCGCCCGTTGGTAAAAGTCGATCGCCTCCTCGTGCGCATAGACCAACCGCGCCTGGTCGCCGGCGCGGAGCAGGTAGGCGATCGCTTTCTCCACCTCCTCCGCCTGCTCCCAGTGATGGGCCAGCAGGCCCACCTGCTGCTCGATCTGCCCGGCAAACAAGCGTTCCAGCGCCTCGGCCACCTGGCGATGAAAGACCCGCCGGTCTTGCTTCAACAGGCCGTTGTAGGCCGCCTGCTGGGTCAAGTGATGCTTAAAGATGTACTCCAGCTCGGGTATCCGCGCTCGCTCGCGGATCATTTCTTCCTCCTCGAGGATGCGCAGGTGCTGGTCGAGCCGTTGCTCCTCGTGGGCGATGGCTGCCAACACGCGGTAGAAAAAGAGGCGCCCAATCACCGACGCCATCTGCAGCACCCGCTTGGTATCCTCTTCCAGGCGGTCGATCCGCGCCATCAGCACGCCCTGCAGCGTGTCTGGGATCGATATCTCGGCCACGTTCTGCAGCGCCACCCACCGCCCTGTGGCCTCATCGCGCCCAATCACCCCCTCGTTCATCAACGAGCGAATGATCTCTTCCACGTAAAAGGGGTTTCCTTCCGCCTGCTGCAGGATCCGCTGCCGCAATGCCGCCGGCAGCCCCTCCACCCGCAGCAGGTTGCCGACCAGCTGCTGGCCCTCTTCGACGGTCAACGGCTCCAGCCAGACCTCGTGGTATCGCTCTTTGTACCTCACCATCTTTTCGCGCAACCGCCAGCAGCCATGCTCTCCTTCCGGGCGGAAAACGGCGATCAGCAGCAACGGCACCCGTTCGACCAGCGGCAAGAGATGGCCCAACAACTCGAGCGACGACGGATCCGCCCAGTGCAGGTCCTCACAGACCATGACCAATGGGCGCTTGCGGGCCAGGCACTCTAAAAAATGCTCGACAGCGCGAAAGGTCCTTTTTTTCAACTGCTCCCCATCCAGACCGTCGAGCGCCGCATCATCCTCAATCGGCAGCGACATCAGGCGCGCCAAATAGACCTGCTCACCCGGGTCCAGGCAAAGCTCTTGCCACCGCTCCCACAGCCGATCCCGCACGACCGGCGGGGGGTCCTCGACCGTCACCGCCAGCGCATCTCGCAGCAAGTCCAACCAGAGCAGATACACAATCGACGTGCCGTAGGAAAGACAGCGCCCTTCCAACCAATCGACAACTCCCAGTCCAAGGCCCAGGGCCGGATCGACGCGGGAGCGAGGGCCGTGGACATGATAACGCAGTTCAGCGACCAGGCGCGACTTGCCCAAGCCCGCCTCGCCGATCACGGTGACGGCTCCGCCTGTCCCTGCGATCAGCCGCCGGACCGCTTCTTGCAGCAGGGCCAGCTCGCGCCTGCGGCCGACAAGGGGCGAATCCAAACCGGCGATTCCCCGCGCCTGTCCTGGCGCCTTTCGCAGCCCAAGCAGGCGATAAGCCGACACCGGCTCTTCCTTGCCTTTCACCGTGAGCGGTTCCAGGGCCTCGAAATCAAACCGCGGCGATGTCAGGCGGTAGGTGTCGGGACCGACCAACACCTCGCCCGATTGCGACAGCTCTTCCAGGCGGGCGGCCAGGTTGACCGCGTCCCCCATCACCGAGTACTCTTCCCGCCCCTGCGCCCCGATGCTGCCGGCAATGACCAGGCCGGTGTTGATGCCAAAGTGGATGCCCAGACCTACCTCACGTTCGGCGCTAAAAGCCCGCACTTCCTCTCTCAGCGCCAGCGCCGTCAGTAGCGCCCGCTCGGGATCGTTCTCGTGGGTCACTGGCGCGCCGAAAAGGGCCATGACCCCGTCGCCGATGAACTTGTCCACCACGCCGTCATAGTGCTCGATGATCGGCACCAGGCGGCTGAAGCAGGCATTCAACAGCTCCCGCACCCCCTCTGGGTCCATCTGGTCCGCCAGGGCAGTAAAGTCGGAAATGTCAGCAAACATGACCGTGACCAGCTTGCGCTCGCCAGACAGCGCAGGCGTTGCAGCGCCGGCATGTTCCAGCTCGGACAGCCTTTGGCGCAGGGCAGCGACGGTCGCGTCGACCACGGCGTCGCCCAAGGTGGCCCGCAGGCTCTCCTGCGCGGCGATGGCCTGTTCCAACTGTTGCCGTTCGGTCACCCAACACCTCCTGGCCTGATGCTACACCAAATTGGCCGCGGGCGCAAGTCGGCCCAGCACAGGGGATAGCAAAACGGACCTACCCAGGCTGGCCGAGCAGGTCCGTCGAAATGAGAAAGGAGCGGTTACTGGACCGTAACCGCAACCGGGCCGCGCATCCGGGTACAAACGCCATCGTCAAAGCAGATCATCAGCCACAGGTTGTAGGCGCCGGCGGACGGGATACTGAGGTGATCGCGCCAGACCAACTGCTGACCGGGGTCAAAAGCGGAATAGGTCCAGCTTTTTTGGTACTGCCCCGTCTCCTCTACCCACGTTCCCAGCGCTACATACTCAACGGTTCCGCCTGAACCGTTCGTGACGTCGAAATTGAACCAGATATCCTGCCCGGCGCCGTAGGGGCCCGGTGCACCCTCCACCCAGTAATTGTTCACGACCAGCCCGCGGAGATCAGAGGGGGGCGTGGTCGGGGCGGCTGTCGGGGCCGCCGTCGGCGGTACCGTTGGGGGGGCGGGCGGAGCGGTGGGTGCGGGCGGCGGCACCACCTCGGGAACCGCGTCGGTGTTTTGCGCCGTGACAATCTCGCCATAGACCCATCCGTTTCCACCCCCGTACAGGATCTGCCACCAGTCACCATAGCGTCCCGTCACCTCGGCCTGGACGCCCGGGTCCAGGTAGCCAATGCGGTCATAGCTGAGCCCCGGCCCGGTACGGACATTTGCGCCATCCACGCCAGCGGTCACCAGCGGCGTCAGCGGGGCCGCCGTCGGCGGAACGGCAGTCGGTTCTGGGGTCGCCGACGGCGGGGGCGTGTCGGTAGGCAAAATGACCGGCGGCGAGGTGGCCGTCGGCCAGGCTCCGCCGCCCGCTCCCTCGGTTGTCACCAGCGGCGTCATGGAGGAAATGAGCGGCGATTGCTCCGTTTCGGCCGGCCGCCCAGTGCGCGCCGGCGAAAACCCGTACCAGGCCAGCGCAATCCCGACCACCACGAAAAGAAGCCACAAAACGATATACAGTGTACTCCGTTTCCGGCGAGGATGCAGGTCTAGACCATCACGCATGAAAAGCTTTACCCTCCCAAGCAAAAATAGCCGGGTCCACGTTGTACCTGCCCGGCCTTGGGGCTATTATACCATCCCCCAAGAGATTGGGCAAGAACGACATTTCTGGGGGCATTTGCCGTCATCCCAGCCGGTCAAGCACCGCCCGGGCGGCCACAATGCCCGAGGCCGAGGCCTGGACCAGGCCGCGGGTCACCCCCGCCCCATCCCCACAAGCAAAGAGGTTCCCGACCTCGGTTTCCAACTCGGGCGTCAAGCGGGGACGGCTGGAATAGAACTTGACCTCCACGCCGTAGAGCAGCGTGTGGCGGGAGGCGACTCCCGGCGCGACCTGGTCCATCGCGTGGAGCAGCTCCAGGATGTTGACCACGTAGCGATATGGAAGGACCAGGTTCAGGTCACCCGGCACAGCACTGGGCAAAGTCGGGGTGACAATGGAACGGGACAGCCGTTCTGCAGTCGAGCGCCGCCCGCCCTCCAGGTCGCCCAGCCGCTGGACGATGATGCCGCCGCTGAGGAGATTGGCCAGTCGGGCAATACTCCGCCCGTAGGCAATGGGGTCGTCAAACGGCTCGGTAAAGTTCTTGCTGACCAAAATGGCAAAATTTGTGTTCGGAGTACGGTAATCGGCAAAGGAATGGCCGTTGACGGTCATCACGTCGGCCGCAAACTCGGTGCTGACCTCGCCATACGGGCACATGCAAAAGGTGCGCACTTTGTCGTCAAAGGCGCGGGAATAGTACAGGAACTTGGACTCATAGACCAGGTCGGTAATCGGTTCCAGCAGCGACGCATGGAGCTCTACCCGCACACCCAGGTCGACCGGGTTGCGCGACATGGTCAGGCCCAGGTCGCGGGCGGCCATCTCGAGCCAGGCCGCCCCCTCCCGTCCCGGAGCGACGATGACCGCTCCAGCGGCAATACGCTCCCCCCCTTCGGTTTCCACCCCCACGACCCGCCCGCCATCGACCAGGACGCGTGCCGCTGGCGTTCGCTGGCGGATCACCACCCCGCGCTCCAACAAGGCGTCGCGCATGTTACGCATGATGTGAGCACAGCGCTCGGTGCCAATGTGACGAATGGGGACAGGGACAAACTCGAGGCCGGCCATCGCGGCACGCTTTTCCAGCGATTCCACCTCGTCCGTACGGGTTCCATACACCAGCGCCGGCGCGCCAAACTGGACATAGGTCCCATCCACCCGGTCGATCAACGCGACCGCCCGCTCTTCTCCCAGCATCTGCGCCAGATGACCGCCCACAGCCGGGGAAAGGGTCAGTTTGCCATCGGAAAACGCCCCCGCCCCACCCCAACCGTTGAGAATGGCACAAGGCTGGCAGTTGCGGCACCTGCCCCCCGGGGACCGGGCCGGGCATTGGCGATGGTCAATATCCGGCCCCTTGTCGATCATTGCGATTCGCAGGCCCTGGCGCTGGCACAGTTCCAGGGCGGCAAACACGCCGGCAGGCCCCGCCCCGACGATGAGCACGTCATACACAGTTGTACTCATTTCTCCTCCACAACACGCTCTCCAGAACGGCATCCACGACGACATGGAATTCTACCCCACCCGGCCCCCCCGTGCAAGTCTGGGCGGAATCTCGTTCTGTAAGGAACGAGACCCTTCGCTCCACCCTCTGGGCGTCGCTCAGGGTGACAAATTGGATCTATTTTGACAATGGCACATTTCAGTAAATTGCTCTGCCAAGCACGGGAAAGGGGGAAAAGGGGGTTTCGCAGGCGGCTTCGCCGCCTGCGAAACCCCCTTTTCCCCTTCTCCCACTGCGATTGAGGCAAAATTCGTGTCAATTCGTGTGAATTCGCGGCCGAAATGAACAGCCAGTTCTTGCTCGGAGGGGATCGTCAGATCCCCGTCGGAAACGCCGACTTGGCCGCTTACCGAG
>JAFGEI010000072.1 GCA_016931695.1 Anaerolineae bacterium
CTGGTCGGCGTCATAGTCGACCATGTGCTGCTCGCGGAGCATCTCGTCGAACAGCTCCCTCCCGGCGGCGAAATCACCGGCAGCCTGGGGCAGGACCTCATCCTGGATAAAGGCGGCATACGCCTCCACGGCCTGGACGGCGGACTGACCGGCGGACTGCAGCTCGGGCAGCAGCTCGGGCGCGGCCTGCGCGGCGATGGCCGGCAGCATGCCCGTAAAGAGGCCGGCCGCCTGCCCGGCCTGCTGCAGGGCGACCTGGGCCCAGATCGGCGGCACCTCGGCGGCGATCAGGTTGGCCTGGCCCTCGCGCAGGACGCGCGGCGCCTCCCGCAGCCGCCCGATAGCCGACCGCAGCCGCTCCGGCAGCGGGGCGAAATCGCGGATGATGAGGCTGAAAACGCCCCCCAGCACCTCGCCCAGGTAGGAGGACGGCTCACGCAGGTGGTCCCGTCCCTTTTCGAACCCGCGCAAGAAGGATTCCAGGATGTGCACAAAGAGGGTGTGATCAATCGCGGCGTCGCGGGAAAAGCCGGTCGTCTCCATCGCCTGGAACTCGGCCAGCGTGGCGCGCATATCCTGGTGCTGCCGTTCCAGCCCCTCGAGGCTAGAGTCGCTGAGACGGTCGTCCCAACGGTGGTCACCCATATGGGTGGCGGCTACGGGGCTGTAGGCCAGAAAGCGTTCCAGCGCCGCCGTGGCCTGGCGGTAAAAAGGCGCTTCTGTCGTCATGGCATCTTCTCCTGATGAAATCGACGTCCCGGTGCGGGTTGCAAACCAAACGAGCCCTCCGAGCGCATGGGGCGAACGCTATCCTACCACAAAGGCGCATTTGACGCAACCGGTCCGGGCGCAGGGGGCGCGCGCCACTTGTGGAGGGGCGACCCTTGCGGTCGCCCATGGGTATCAACCTAACGCGCCCGGCGCCGCCCTAAAAACACCCTCAACAGGTGCGGGATGCCTTAGGGTGATACGCATGGGGCGACCCTTGCCGTCGCCCCGCAGAAGGGGCGGGCACCCGGGCGCATGGGCATCAATCATGCGTCGCCGGCCGGCCTCCGCCGCAGCTTCAGCACCAGGGACAGGACCCCCTGCCCGATGAGGACGGCAAAGACAAGATAGACCCACCAGGGGATGTTCCGGCCAAAGAGCAGCACGTAGAGAAAGGGGGCCGCGTTGGCACCGAGAAAGACGGCGCTCCAGAGCAGGAGCTCCCTTCCCCGCCGCCTGGCCAGCGCCCGCAGCGTGCGGAACAGGGAGTAGTAGAACACCGGCACGCAGGCCAGGTAGATGACCAGGAAGACGATGGGGTTGACCCCATAGTCCTCGCGGGCCGTCTGCATGAGCCCTTCGATCCAGGAAAGGATAGCGGCCATATCTCACCCGCAGCGCCGTAAACGGTGGGAGGCAAACACCACCCGGTCGCACAGGACATCGGCCTCGTTCATATCGTTGGTGGACACGACAAAGGTCTTGCCCTGGGCTTGCAGCGACTTGATATGCGCCCACAGGACGTGACGTCCCTGCACGTCCACCCCGAGGGTCGGCTCGTCGAATAGGATAATGGGGGGGTCGTGCAGCAACGCGCGCGCCAAAGCCAGGCGGCGCTTCATCCCGCCGGAGTAGGTGCGGAGCCGGTCCGCGCGCCGCTCCCACAGCTCCATCAGTCGCAGTAGCGCCTCCATGCGGCCGGCCACGGCATCCAGGTTGTCGCAGTACAGCGCGGCATGGTGCCACAGGTTATCCAGCGCGCTCAGGTCGTCGTAGACGTTGGTCTCCTGGGGCACGAGCCCGATCCGCTGGCGCACCTGTCGGGCCTCGGTCCACGGGCTGTATCCCAGCACGCGCACGTCGCCGCTGTCCGGGCGCAGCAGCCCGGTGATCAAGTGCAGGGTCGTCGTCTTGCCCGCCCCGTTGGGGCCGAGCAATCCCAGGACCTCGCCGGGCCGGACCTGCAGCGAGAGTCCATCCACGGCGACCAACTTGCCGAAACGGCAGGTAACGTTGTCCAAACTGAGGGCCACGTCCATAGATCTGCTCCTGAGGTCATTCGCCGATCAACTTGAAAACCTCCAGCGCCCGCAAGGTGACCCACTTGCTGGGCTGCTTCTTGGCGCCATAGTCGCCCCAGGTCTTGCCCACATAACTGTATTCCAACGCCCAACGCCCGTTGGCGTCCTGCTTGTCGCGAATGCGCTGCAGGGCCGCAGCCAGGCGCGGATCGGCCCCATAGTCCAGGCGCACCAACGCCTCGACGTTCTGCAGGAGGTCGGTGACGTAAAAGACCGGGAAGCCAAACTTCCACCAGTTGCCCGAGGGCTTGGTTGCCCAGCCCGTGGGATACGCCGCCGTAGCCGGATCGACGCTGAGGAGAAAAGCGACCCCCTGCTCGATGGCCCGTTCGATGAGCGGCGTGCGGCGGCCGGCCGGCAGCTTGCTCAGGGCCAGCATGACCTTGACCGCACCCCAGGCGCAGGGCAGGCGGTTGTTGGAACCGCAGGCAAAGTTGGGGCCACACTTGCCGGCGTAGTAGCGCAGCAGGGCGTCCTTCTCCTCCATCGGGGCGATGCCCTCCCCGGTAACGCTGCGGGCCAGCCACTCCCAGGCGAGGTCCAGTCGCGGGTCCTCGTAGCCGAGGTCGAGGAAAGCGCTACAGAGGTTGCCCTGGAGGCAGTCGGCCGTGCTCGAGGGAGTCCCCGAGGCGCTGAACTGGCCGTTCGCGGTGAGGGCGTGGTCCAGCATGTAGGCGCAGGCGCGGGCGATGCGTTCGTCGCGGCCGGCCTCGGCCCCCAATTGCGCCAGGAGGATGAGCGACCAGACCGAACCGCGGTACTTGGGATAGTAACCCGGCCCCGGTTCGACCCAGTAGCCCTCCGGGTGCATCTCGGCCAGGACGGCGGCGATCGGGCCTTCCTGA
>JAFGEI010000073.1 GCA_016931695.1 Anaerolineae bacterium
AGGGGGCGCTCCGGCCGCGCCGCCGCCCCCCTCCCTTCTCCCGCACGCGGGAGAGGGGAGGGGGCAGGGGGAGGGGGGAGGGCCCGCAGTGCCCCTATCATCTCCCCCGCGCTGCCGTACCGCTCCCCCGGCTCTCGAGCCAGCGCCTTTCCCAGCACCTCCGCCACGCCGGCCGGCACGCCCTCCGGCCACTGGGCCGGGAACTGGGGGCCATCGATCAGGTGGCGGGTCATCACCCCGGCCGGCGTCTCGCCAGGAAACAAGAGCTTCCCCGTCAACATTTCATAGACGATACAGCCCATGGCATAGACGTCGGTCTGGGCCACCGCGCCCTGCTCCCGCCACACCTCCGGCGCAATATAGTGCGGCGTTCCCACCACCCCGCCGCTGAGGCTGACACTCATCGACGATTCGCCGACCAGCTTGGCAAAGCCAAAGTCGGTCAGCAGCGCCCCCTTGCGCGGGTCGAGCAGGATGTTGGCCGGCTTCAAATCGCGGTGGAGCACGCCCTCGCCGTGGGCATAGTCGAGGGCATCCGCCACCTGGGCCAGGATGTTCAACGTCTCCTCCCAGGAGAGGCGGCCCTTATCGGCAATGGACTCCTTGAGCCCCGGCCCGCGCACCAGTTCCATGGCGATAAAGAGCCGCTCGCCGGTCTCGCCAATCTCGTGGATGGTGACGATGTGGGGATGATCGAGCCGGGCGACGGCCCGGGCCTCGCGGCGGAAGCGCTCCACCCAGTGCCCGTCGCGCATGAGCAGCGGGTCGAGCAGCTTGAGCGCGACCTCGCGTTCGAGGGTGGTGTCCAGGGCGCGGTAGACGGTGGCAAAGCCGCCGCTACCCAACTTTTCTAGAACGCGGTACTTGCCCAATTGTTGCATTCTTTCCTCCCCTACGTCCACTCCAACTCCTCCGGCGGCTGCAGGCCCAGGGTGTGGACCGCCGCGCTGACCAGCGAGCTGACGTTGTGTTTCACCGAGCGGTCGAGGCGGGTCAGCATCACCAGCCGCGCGTCGACGTTCTGCCGCGCGTCGCCGTCGAGCCAGCGGCGGATCTCGCCGGCGTCCCAATCGGCGTCGAAATCGAGGTTGGCGGCCATCAGCACGGCGTAGGGGATCGGCATCACCCCCAGGTTTGCCTCGACGCTGCTGATGAGCAGCCGGGCCAGACTCTCCCGCAGCGAGATACCGGCGACCTCTCGCCCCTGCGCCTCCAGGGCAGTCGCCATCCGCTGCGCGCGGCGGACGCTCCAGTTGATCATGCGGCCGTCCATATCGGTGTTCATCAACAGCCAGTTCAACGTCTCCGAAACCCCTTGGACCAACTGGTCGATGCCGGGGAAGGGCGTGCCGAGGATCTGGGCCCACGTCTCGAGCGGCACGACGCGGAACAACCGCCGCAGGGCGTCCCAGAGCTGGGAGAGGCGCAGCCGCCGCGGCTGCTGCTGCGGGCCAGGGCCGGTTGCCGGACGAGCCCGCTGGGCCAGGTACTCTCCTACCCAGAGGGACCAGCCGGTGGTGGTCAGGAGCGCCCCCTCGGCCAGCGCTCCCATCTGCGCCATCCGGGGGTCGTCGGGCGGCGGCAGTTCCAGGCGCTGGATCAGGCACGGCCCGTCCAGGCCCAAGGTATGGATGTCGTATCCCCAGGCGGCGTAGCGCTCGATGAAACCGTGGCCCCAGCGCTCGGCGGCGAGGGCCTGCACCGCGCGGCGCAGCAGCTGCCGGTCCTGCAAAGCGGCCTGGAGGCCGGCCTGGGGTGCCGCCATCAACTGCCAGCCGTTGACGTAGGAAGCACGCCACGGCAACTGCAGGGCCAGGTAGGAGAGGGGGTTGCCCGGCCTCACCTGCCCCCGGTTCTGGCGCACCTGGTCCAGCCAGCGGGGAAAGAGCCGGCGGCGGTAGCCGGGCAGGAAATCGCCGAGGGGGGCGGCAAATTCATCCAACGTCTCGCAGGCGACCAGGGGCGGCAGCCCGGTCACCGCCCGGGGCATGAACTCGTCGATGGCAAAGGAATCGACCATTAAGCGGTCCATATCTTCCAGTTGGTGGATCGGCTGCACGCGCCCGCGCCGGCCAGGCTCCCGCTCCTGCGGCGGCGGAGCGGGAAGGGGTTCGGGCGCGGGAGGGGCGGGCGGCTCCAGCTGCGCCTCGCCGCGCCAGGCGCGGACGCGCCGCTCGACCCAGTCGTCGTAGGCAGCGACGGCCTCGTCGAAGGGTAGGCCGCTCAGGTCGGGCGGCGCCGCCAACCCCTCCGGCTCCTGCCCGAAAAGTTCCTGTGATGCCTGCGCCCGCTCGTCCTTGTGACGGTCGATACGCTCGCGCAGGCGGCGCTCGAAATCGCTTGTATGGTTATCTGACATTGCGTCACTCCTTGAATTGGCTCGGGCCTCACCTCTCCCCTTGCGTTCCCTTTGCTTCGCTCAGTCTCCCGGCGAATCCACACAACGAAAACCAACAAGGTTGAGATCAATCGATGAATCGTGGTAGCGGCGGTAGGCCGCACGGACGAACCTATCATAGCTACCCCACGCCCCTCCACGCATCACGCGATATGTGCCACTTTCTGGGCCTGTCGGGTTGGTTTGCAAATTGGCAGGATAAGACCCATACCAATCCGCCACCCACTCCCAGACGTTGCCCGCCATATCCTGCGCCCCCACCCAACTGGCGCCATTTTCATAACTGCCCACCGGGGCAATGCGTTCGTATCCATCGTCCCAATCCGTATCCCTACCATCAAAAGTACAACTCACATCACAAAAATTCAATCGCGAGCCATCAAACTGATTCCCCCACGGGTAGATATACCCCTCCGGCCCCCGTGCGGCGTATTCCCATTCCGCCTCCGTCGGCAGCCGCGCGCCGGCCCACTCGCAGTAGGCAGCGGCATCGCTCCAAGAGACACCGACAACAGGGTAGTCATCCCCATTGTAGGCCGGATCGTCCACATAGTCCGACTCACCGCAAGCCCCGTCGGCCACGCACCGGGCGTACTGTTCGTTGGTCACCTCGGTCTGGTCGATCCAGAAACTATCCAGGACTATACTATGCGCGGGCGATTCACTCTCATACCAACTCCGTTCGCACTCACCACTTCCCCGGTCCTCCTCGCATTGAGCAAAGACGGCATCGATTTCAGCATCCGTACTGCCCATCTGGAACGTGCCGCCAGGGACATAGACCATCACCATGCCGTCGGTGGGACGGATCCAGGTAACAGTCCCGCCGCCCGTATGCTCGTCGGGACCCAGGTCCAACTCGGTAACGTAGAGAGTGCCCTCGATATACTCCCCGGCGCTATAGCTGCCGACCCAGATATCGTATTGCCCTTCGGCAGGATTCTCAAATATGACCATTGGATCCCATCCACTGTAATCGTCGTTGCAGAACCAGCTCCCAGCGGGGTCATTGACGATCAAAGTGGCATCGTCCCCAACCGTTTCGGGGACAAAGAAAATCCGCAATTCGTCGGATGCTCCTGACCAAAAGCTACGATAGTCAGGGGCACTCGTGGCATAACCTCTGCAGTCAGTGCCGATACCCATCGCATCTACATCCACAGCGCCGCCGCTGACTATGGGGACCTCGTAAGGATCTGGTAAAAAGCCAGCAGCCAACTCCACCGAGCCAAAGTTGGGCTCCAGGGCATAGTTCAGCACATCACCGCCCGCAGAGGGTTCTTCTGTCGGCTCCTCGGTCGGCGTTTGGGTGGCAGCAGGTATTGCAGTAGGCGACCGGTACGATACAATTGGATTTGAATTTGGAGAGGGCCGCCCCCCAGTACCATTTATGCTTGCTACTACAATCACGAGAACCAGGACACACGGCAGTCCTATCAGGATCAACAATCCCACGACCCACCACGACACCCTGCGTTTCTTTCGCGGCGCTGGCGGCAGCTCTTTCCCGGGCCCGGCAAACGACGCTGCTGGCGTTCCAGCTCGAGGCAGCCGCGCCTGCTCGCTCCAAGCCCTTGAAGGCGTCTCGGGTGGGGTTCCCCTTGTGAATTCGCCAGCACGCACCTGGGGCTCCCCAACGATTTGCCCTTTACCTGCTGGTTTCCCTCGAACACCCGGCCTCTCGCTCTCCGGCGGCTCTTTAACTACAGGTGGTGGGAAAAACAGGGCGGCAAAAACAGATTCCAGGTCCCGCACCATCTCGCCCGCGCTGGCATGCCGCTCCCCCGGCGCCTTGGCCAGCGCGCCGGCCAGAACCGCGTCCACTGCCTCCGGCAAACTGGGGTTGGCGGCGCAGGCAGAAGGAATCTCCCCCCGCACGTGCCCATCCTGTACGGCAAACGGCGTCGCACCGGAATACGGCACCTGGCCAGTCAACATCTGGTAGGCCACGACGCCCAACGCGTACACGTCGGTTTCAGGGCCTACCTCGCGGCCCAAGATCTGCTCTGGCGCCATATACTCGGGCGTGCCCATCGCCTGGCCCGTTGTCGTCATCCGCGTTCCTTCGCCCATCACGCGCACGATGCCGAAATCGGTCAGCACCGCGCCGGTGGGCGTGATGATGACGTTGCTCGGCTTGACGTCGCGGTGAACCATCCCCAGTCCGTGGGCGTGGTCCAACGCCGCTGCGACATCCCCCAGGATGGAAAGTGCTTCTTCCGTCGGCAGGGGACCACCGCAATCGGCCAGCCGCTGGCTCAACGACTGTCCCTCCAGCAGCCGCATGGCGATAAAGTGCCGCCCTTCGACCTCGCCAATCTCATAGATTGTGACAATGTGGGGATGCTCCAGCTTGGCCGCTGCCCTGGCTTCGCGGCGAAAGCGCTCGACAGCGGCGGGGTCCTGCATCATCGCCGGGTGCAGCACCTTGAGGGCCACCGGTCGCTCCAGGTCCGTATCCCGGGCGCGGTACACCGTGCCAAACCCGCCACGGCCGATCTGCTCCTCGATCTCGTACCGTCCCAGGCGTTTCTTGCTCATCTCGTCCATTCCATTCCTCCTCTTTGCCCTCCCCAACGCTGCAAGCTGCGCACGCGATCACTCCAGTATGCGGCCCAACGGCGCGCCGCACTCGGAGCAAAAGCGCTGCTCGGGGTCCTTGATCGGCACGTTGCACTCGGGGTTCGGACAGCGCCGGATCGGCCCGGTGCCCTTGCGCACGCGCACGTGCTCGCCGTTCGGGCTACTTGTCATCTCCACCCCGCCACCACCGCGCTTGATCTCTACCCACTCTCCCACCCGAGCCCCAGATTGAACCTCTTGTTCAACCCGCCGCGCTCCCGCCTGGTACATCTCCTGGATGTTGATCTGGAGGGGGGTCGATACTCCCAGCCCGCTCAGTATGCTGGCCGGGTTCACCGGAATGGTCGCCAGTTTCTTTTTCTCATAGGTGTTTCCCTGCAGGTCCTCGTACGTGACCGAGATCCACAGCGGGACGTCGCCGTAATTGTCGCGATGGGGACGGATGGAAAGCGGCAGCTCCTTGTCCCGCTGCGGGGCCAGGCCGGGGACACAACAATCGCCGCTGAAATCAAACGCGCCTTCGAATTGAAGCGTGATGCCGCGGGCCGGCCCATAGCCATTGTTCACCACCTTAAACCGCATCTGGCTAAACTGGTGCTCGATAAAACCTTCCTCGGCAACCGGCTGGACGTCGACGTCGGGCAGGCGGCGGTAGCGGCTGACCTGGTGCAGGCAATCGGCAGCCAGTTCATACTCAAAGAGATTATTGTAGAGCCTGACTGCGTTCTCGTACAACGCAGCGACTTGCGCTTCGTCTACCTGCACGGCGCCACGCGCCTGTTCGGCGGCCTGGCGGTAAGCGTCGGCAGCGGCGCGGGGACGCTGCAGCTTTTCGCACATCATGGCCTCCTGCTCGTGATCGCCCAATTCCCTGGCCAGCTCGAGCGCCTGCTCCCAGTGGCCCAGTTTTACCCGCAGCGGCAGCGCCTGGCGGCGGTCACCCCCTTCCTGGTAGAGCGCTGCGGCCCGTTCCAACTGGCCGTGCTGCTCCAGGATGCGCGCCGCCTCGACGAGCTGCCCTTCGTCGACAGCAATGTCGACCAACTTTTCCCACTGGCCCAATGAATTGGCGATCGTCCGTGCCCGGCCGTACAGCCCCACCTGCCGGTAGAGTTCGATGGCGCGGGCGCGGTCGCCGGATTGTTCGTACAACGCGGCCGCTTTCTCCAACTCGCCAACACTTTCGTACAACTTGGCCGCCTGGAGATGCTCCCCCGCCCGCTCCAGAAACGCGGCCAGACCCTTTTGATCCCCGGCTTCGCGGTAGCGATCCCGCGCGCGCTGCATCATGCCCAGGCTTTCCCACAGGGGGGCCGCTTTGCCCGGCTGCTGCGCCCGCTCATAGAGCTGCGCAGCCTGGTGAGATTTGCCCTCGTTCTCATAGAGCACCGCCGCTCGCTCAAACTGGCCCTGCAGCGCATAGACGGCCGCCGCTTCTTCGTACATTCCCTGCCGCTCGTACAACTCGGGCGAGGGCACATCCTCCTGCATTGGAACCCGCCAGCGCACGGCATAGACCATGCCGTCCCGCCCGCCAAAGACGACCGCGTCGCCGGCGACCTGGGGCCGGGTGACTGCCCGCGACGTCACCTTTAGGCGCCAGCGCTCCTCGCCATCTAGCGCGTCGATACCGTAGAAGGAGCCGTCGTTGGAGCCAAAAAAGAGCATCTCACTTGCCACAGCGGGTGGCGTAAAGATGTGCCGCTCGGTATAGAACCGCGACGCCTCCTGCCCATCCTCGGCGCGCAAGGCCAGCATTGCATAGGTCGATTGGCGATCGTCGCCGGCCGGCCGGTAGACCCGGCTGCCGACATAGACCCGGCCCCCCGCCACGGCGGGCGGCGTGGTCAACCCCTTGCCCCGCTCGCCGCGGAACTTCCACCTGAGCCAGCCCGTGTGCAGATCGAGGGCGTAGAGATAGTCGTCCCAGCAGAGCGCATACACACATCCGCCGTCGATCACCGGCGGCGTGGCGAACCAGCCATCGGCAGTAAAATTCCACCGCTTCTGGCCGTCGCTCGCCCCGTAGCCAGCCAGCGTCCCCCCTCTCCCGCCGACACAGGCGATTCCCTCGGCGACGGCAGGGGCGGCAGAGCCCCAGACCGGATGGGGGACCCCCCACTTTTCCTGCCGCGTCGCGACGTCGACGGCGTGGAACAGGCCATCGCTGTCGCTAAAGTAGAGCTGGCCATCGACCACGGCCGGCGCCGACAGGCTGTGCGCCGTGGTTGGCACCTGCCACACCTCCTCGCCGTTGCGCAGGTCAAAGGCGCGCAGCGCCTTGCCCGGCACAGGGATCGGCCGCACGTCCTCGCAGCCGACGAACAACTGCCGGCCATCCGTCGCCAGGGCGTGGGCCAGGTATCCTGCACCCAGCGATTTCTCCCACACCACGTCGCCGCTGCCGAGGTCGAGGGCCAGCAGCATCCCATCCTCCGTTCCCAGGCAATACACCCCCCCGCCAACCACCGGGTAGCAGTGCGGCTTGTTGAGGCGAGTTCGTAAATCGGCGCGCCACAGCTCGGCGCCAACCCCCTCCGCTGCAACTGGTCGCCGCCAGCCACACGACGGCGACGGGCAATTGGGCTGGTTGAGAACCAGTGTACCGCACTGTGGACAGAATATCTCGCGCATACTTTCCCCCTATACGATTTCGATCGATACCATTTCACCCAACACGTCTATTCCTCGATCTTGACACAGCGAAACCCTACGCTGGTGTACTTGACCTCTGGCGCAAAGCTCACCCTGGCCGTGCAGCTCACGCGGGCGGGGGGATCGTCCCACGAGCCTCCCCGCAGCACCCGTTTCGACAACCCCGCGCCGCCGGTCGTCCACTCCCAGACGTTACCCGCCATATCGACGCAGCCACACGGGCTGTCGCCGCGCGGGGAATACCTGCCCACTGGCGTCGTCCCTTTCTCCACCCGGCCACAGTTGCAGAACTCGGGCGAGGGCGGTCGATCCCCCCAGGGATATGGGCGCCCATCCACCCCGCGGGCTGCCTTTTCCCACTGTTCCTCGGTGGAAAGTTGTTTCCCCGCCCACTCGGCGTAGGCACAGGCGTCATACCAGGAGACGAGAACGACGGGGTGGTCGGCGATCCCGGCCGGCGGCCTGCCGCCCGGCCAATGCTGGGGGGCCGGATGCCCCGCCTCAGCTACGAAACGGGCGTACTCGCCGTTGGTGACCGGGGCGCGGTCGATCCAAAAGCCGGGCAGCGCGGTCATTTCCTGGCCAGCGCCATAGCGGAATCGGCCCGGATGGACGTACACCATACCCTCCGCCCACGGGGGGCGGGCGCCGGCTAGGGACATTTCCTGCCTGGCGCCAATCCCGGTATACAGCTCTGCGGCCCGGGCAGCCCCGCGCGCGGAGCCCGCTTCCCCAAGCGCCGCCTCAAAGTCGCTCACGCTGGGGTAGCGATCCAGGGGACGGCGGGCCAGGGCCCGCCGCATCACCCGGCCGACGCCCACCGGCACACCCACTGGCCAGCGAAGCGGCAGCCGCGGGCCCTGCTGGTGAGCTTGCATGACGGCCGCCATCCCCGGCCCACTGAAGAGCACCTCCCCGGTGAGCATTTCACAGGCCACGCAGGCCAGGGCATAGACATCCGTCACCGGCGTGGGCCGCCGCCCCTCCCACACCTCGGGCGGGATGTAGGCCGGGGTTCCCCCCACGCTGCTCAACGAGCGGCTGGTATCCGTCCGGCCGATCAACTGGGCAAAGCCGAAATCGCTCACCATCGCCCCAGCGACCGCGTCCAGGAGAATGTTCTGCGGCTTGACGTCGCAGTGAAGGACGCCCTGCCCGTGGGCATACTCGAGCGCTGCGGCGACCTGCCCGACGATCTCGAGCGTCTCGGGCCAGGGAATGGCGCCGCGATCGCGCAGCCGTTCCGCCAGGCTGGGGCCGCGCACCAGCTTCATGGCGATAAAGAACCGCTCGTCCGCCTGGCCGATCTCGTATACCGGCACGATGTGGGGATGCTCCAGGCTCGCCGCCGCCGCCGCTTCGCGGTGGAAGCGGGCGACGAAATCTCCCTCCCGCGACTGGAGGGGATCCAGCACCTTGAGCGCCACCTCGCGGCCGAGGCTCTCGTCTCTGGCACAGTAGACGATGGCAAAACCACCGCGGCCAATCTCGTTTACAATGTTGTATTTGCCCAGCGCCCAGCCAGCCATCAGACCCCCCGCGGCTTTTTGAACCGCCCGGCATCGGGCCCGCAGTCGGGACAGACCTGGCCCGGATCCAGCGGGCGGCCGCAGTCCATGCAGTACTCTTGCTCGTCCCGCCGCTTGACCGCCCGCCGGCGGCGCAGCCCCAGCACCAGCAGCGCCAGCAGGCCCAGGCCGACAGCGCCGCCGGCAATCGGCAGCCAGGAGACGGCCCGGCTCGGGGAGGGGTCCGGATGCGGGACGGTGGTCGATGGGGGAGACGTGGGCTGCGGTACAGGCGTCTCGGGCAGCGCGGTGGGGCGAGGCGTGCCGTCCACGGGCGGGACGAACTCGGCCTCGTGCTCTGCCTGCCGGTCGCCCACCCGGGCGGTGACCGTCACCCGGTGCGTTTCTCCATCCCCCGCCAGTCCCGATTCGTAGGCGACGACGTACTGCTGCTTGAGCCGGGTCAGCACGTTGAGGAACAGCTCGGTCAACTGGGCCGAGTCGGGCGTCTCCTGGTAGGTGCCGCCGGTGGCGCGGGCCACCCGTTCCAGGTAGCCGCGGTCGATGCCGCTGCCCAGGCCGATGGTAAAGACCGGCACGTTGGCCCGCGTCGCCGCCTGGATCGGCGTTTCCTGGCTGGCGACGGCGCTGCCGGGGTCCTCGTCGACGCCGTCGGTGAGCAGGATCACGGCGCGATGGCCCAGGCTCGCTTCCTGGGCCCACTGCACGCCCTTGTAGAGGGCATCGTAGAGCGGCGTGCCGCCGCGGGCCTCCAACCCATCAACCAGCGCCAGCACCACGCGGCGGTCGCTGGTGGGGGGATGCTCGCGGGCCGGGTTCAGCCCGTCCAAATCGACCGCATCGGCAAAGGCGATGAAAGCGACCTCGTCCCCCGCGCCCAGCTGGTCGATCAGCGCCCGCGCTGCCGCCTGGGCGTCGGCCAGCGGCTGGCCGGCCATCGAACCCGAGACATCGACGATCAGCAGCAGCGACACGGGCAGCTCCGGGTTGACGACCGGCTCGACGGAGAGAATGTCCAGCGCCTCGGGCACGCGGTCCTCGTTGACCTCGAACGCGCGCGGGTCGAGGTCCGGCACCGGCACGCCGTTGGCGTCACGGACGGTGATGGTCAGCGCCACCTGGGGAAAGGCGGACACATCCACGTCGGCGACGCGGACGGACAGCTCGGCCGGCGGTTGCTGGGCGGCAGCCGGCAGGGACAAGGCCAGCAGCAACAGAATTGACAGGGCGTACTTGGATACCGTCTTCATAGCAAACCTCCTCCAATTGATTGAACCGCAAAAGCAAAACGGCAAAACATTCACTACCTGCCTCCAGGTATCCCCAACGAGTGCCAGATGCCGCGGCGGCGGCGCTGCGCCTCCCGCTCCAGGCGCTCGAAGAGCGCGGCGTGCCGCTCGTCGGGCGGGACGCAAAAGGCGCGCGCCAGCCCGGCGCGGACGATCTCGGCGTTGACCATCGTCTCCCCCACGTAGACGTAGCGCAGCAGGCGGCCGTAGCGATCGGCGTCCGAAACGTCCCGCTCCAGGCGGAGCCGCCGGCCGGCGACGAGGCGCTCGTTGAGCACCCTTGCCTCCTGGGCAAAGGGCTCGTCCGGGCGGCCCCAGGCGGCGACCTCGGGCGCGTCGATGCCGACGTAGCGTACCCGGCGCCCGTCGGCCAGGTTGACCCCGTCGCCGTCGGGGACGTGGGCGACGGCGGCCCACTCGACGCCCGGCTCCGCCGCGGCGGGCGGTTCCGGCGGCATGCCGAGCAGGTCGAGCATCCACCGCAGCTTTTCCAGCATCGACGCCTCGACGGCGCGCCACTGGTCGACCGAGACGAGCAGCGCCTCCCAATCGACCCGCGCCAGGAGCCCCTGGTCTGGCCGGTCGCCGGTCTCGCGGGCATAGACGAGCTGGGCCAGCAGCCGCGCCTGGAGCTGCAGCGCCTCGACGATGGAGCGCAGGCCCGAGAGCCGGGCGTCGACGTTGCTGATGCGCCGGGCGAGGGCGGTGCGCAGGCGCGCCGAGACCTCGCCAGCGGCCTGGTCTATGAGCTCGGCCCGCTCCTGTTCCAACTGCTCTAGCTGCACCGCAAAGTCGGCGCGGTCGGCGGCGATGCGCTGGTAGACGTGCTGCAAATCATTCATCGGTCGTCGTCTCTCCCGCAGCAGGCGGATTCAGCGCCCTCATCCCCTTCAGCGCCTCAGTGATTCCAAAACCCGCCAAAATCGGCCCGCCTTCGGCGGGATTACAGGATCGCTCGCTTCGCTCGCTCAAGATAACAGCTAGCAGCGGACAG
>JAFGEI010000074.1 GCA_016931695.1 Anaerolineae bacterium
ATGAATCCTAGCTGGAAGACATGCTCCTGCCTGTTCACCCTGGCCGTGTTGGTCTGGCTCGTCGGCTGTGGCGGCGAGGCAACCCCCGCCCCCACCCCTTCTCCCACGCCAGCGCCCACGCCGACCCCTACCCCCATCCCACCGGGCACCGCAGCCCCAATCCGCATCCAGGCGCAAGAGCGCCTCGTCGTCGGCGTCCGCTACGACATGCCGCCGTTCTGTTTTGTGACAGAAGAAGGTGATCTGGAGGGTTTCGACATCGACCTGGCCCGCGAGCTGGCCCGCCGCTGGCTGGGCAATCCCGAAGCAGTCGAGTTCCGCCAGGTGCGCTCCGACACCGCTGCCGATCACATCCTGTCCGAGGACGTCGATTTGACCCTCTCCGCCCTGCTGCACACCCAGGGGGCGGAGGAACAGGTCGACTTTGGCCCGCCGGTCTTTGAGGATGGCCAGGCGCTGCTCATCCGCACCGCCGACGCAGTGAGCATCACGACGCCACTCAGCCTGGCCGGTCACCTCGTCGCCGTCGTCGCCGGGTCCGGCGCCAGCAGTGCCCTGTGGGCCACCGTGCCATTTACCCCGTCCCTGGTGGCATACGACAACTTTGACCAGGCGCTGGACGCCCTGGCGCGGGGAGAGGTGAGCGCCGTCGCCGACCTGCGGCATCGCCTGGTGCGCGGGATGAACCGCCTGCCGGGGACAATGATCGTCGGCCAGTACAGCAGCGCGTTTCTCGCCCCAGCGTACGGTCCCGAGCAGCCAGGGTTCGCCAATCTGGTCGCCTTTACCTTCCAGGACCTTTTTGCCGACGGTACCTTTGCCGGGTTGTACGGGCGCTGGTTCCCCGGCGACTCCCCCCCGGCGCACGAGAACTGGCCCGGCGAGGTGATGACGACCCTCGAAGCGGCAGGGAGAATGGCCCGCCAGGTCGATACGATCTATGCCATCCAGGTGCGGGGACGGATGCGGGTGGCCATGCTGATCGACCGCTACCCCTTCTCTTACCTGGACGATAACGGCACGGCGGATGGCTACGAAGTTCACCTGGCGCGCGTCCTGGCTGAGCGCTGGCTGGGGGACCGCACGGCGGTCGATTTCATCCCCGTGAGCGAAGTGGAGGGGATGCGCATGGTCACCAACGGCGAGGCCGACATGCTCATCGGCGCCCTGGCGCACACGCGGGAGATGGAACTGCAGGCCGATTTTAGCCTCACCACTTACGTCGGCGGCGAAGGGATCATGATCCAGGCCGGTACGCCGCTGGAGGGAATTGCCAGCCTGAACGGCCAGACCGTCGCCGTGGTTCAGGGCAGCGACAGCGCCGAGGTGCTGCGGCAGGCGAGCGAAGGGGCGCGAATCGTGCTCACCATCCTCCCCCAACCCACCCTGGAGGAGGCGCTGGCGGCGCTGGCGGCGGGAGAGGCGATGGCCGTGGTGGGGCAGCGAGTCGATCTACTGGGACCCGCCTACCTCACCCCCGGCGTCGGCCTCACGGCGCACCGCCTGACGCGGGTGCCGATCGGCCTGGTGCTGCCCCCTGGCGACTCTCACTTTCGCGACCGGGTCAATTTGACCTTGCAGGCGCTGCAGTGGGATGGGACGTTGCCGGCGGTGTACTGGCAGTGGTTCGACGACGACCCGCCGCAGATGCCGCCGTGGCCCGGAGAGCCGACCCAGCCGCTGCACATCACCCTTTCGCCGTGACGAGAGGTGGTCAAAGCCCCCCATCCCCCCACTTCCGGGAAGCAGGCGAGCAGTCAGTGGGAATGACGTAACGCGACCGGGCAGGTGAAGGTTGTCACTTGTTCTCTCCCGCGCAACGTGTTAACATGAGCCGTTATCCTAGAATGACCGCTGATCAATGAAAGGAGGACCCATGGCCGAAACAAGACAGGTTTGGGCAGAACCGCTCGAGGATTTCTGCGTGCAAGTGTTCCAAAAACTCGGCGTTGCAGAGGAGGACGCCCAGATCACGGCCAACGTCCTGGTGTCCGCTGACCTGCGCGGGGTCGACAGCCACGGCGTGGCGCGCCTGCGACGGTACGTCAAGGGCATCCGGGACGGCATGATGATCCCGCGCCCCGAGGAAAAGGTCGTGACCGAGACCCCGGTGACGGCGCTAATCGATGCCGGAGCGGGCCTGGGCCAGCCGGTCTCGCACCGGGCAATGGAAAAGGCTATTGCCAAAGCAAAAGAGTTTGGCGCCGGGTTTGTCACCGTGCGCAACTCGAACCACTATGGCATCGCCGGCTATTACGCCATGATGGCCCTGGAGCACGACTGCATCGGCATGTCGATGACCAGCGCCGCCGTGTTGGTCGTGCCGACCTTTGGGCGGAACGCCATGCTGGGTACCAACCCCATCGCCGTGGCGGCTCCGGCGAAAAATGAGCGGCCCTTTGTGATGGACATGGCGACCAGCACCGTGCCGCGAGGAAAACTAGAAGTCTATCACCGCCTGGAAAAGCCGCTGCCGCTGGGTTGGGCCACCGACGAGAACGGCACGCCCACCGAGGACGGGAAGCGCGTGCTGGACAATTTCAAGACGCAGGCGGGCGGCGGACTGCTGCCTCTCGGTGGGGCCGGCGAATTGATGGGTGGTCACAAGGGATACGGCCTGGCACTTTGGGTCGACGTCTTTTGCGCGCTGCTCTCCGGCGCGGCCTATGCCAACACGGTCTACCCCAAGACCGCCGACGGCAAGCCGCTTCCCTCCGCCATCGGCCACTTTTTCGGCGCCTGGCGGGTCGATGCCTTCCGCCCGGTAGACGAGTTCAAGGCGTCGATGGATGACCTGCAGCAGCGGCTCAAGAACACCCCCAAGGCCGCGGGCGAGGAGCGGATCTATATCCACGGCGAGAAAGAGTACGAGGTGGCAGACGACCGGCTCGCCAACGGCATCCCGCTGAACGCCAAGGTCGCGGAGGACCTGCGGGCGATTGGCCAGGAGTTGGGGGTGGAATACGATTTAGGGTAGTTTCAAGTTGCAGGTTCCAAGGTTTCAGGTTGGACCTGCAACTTGTAACCTGAAACCAGACCCATGCCCACGGTTGAACGATTCGAAGACCTGCGAGTATGGCAGGAAGCACGCCAGGTTGTAAAGCTCGTGTACCAGATGACGGCCAAATTCCCGCCAGGGGAACGGTATGGGCTTGCCAGTCAGGTGCAGCGCGCTGCGGTCTCGACGATGCCCAACATTGCCGAGGGTTTTGAGCGGGGAACGAACAGGGAGTTTGTCAACTTTCTGTACATAGCCAAAGGCTCAAGCGGCGAGGTGCGCTCGCAGGCTTACGCCGCCCTCGATTTGGGCTACATTTCACAAGTAGAGTGCAGCGACCTTGTAGGACATTGTGAAACGCTCTCCCGTCGCATCTACAACCTGATCGAATATTTGAAACATGCCCCCTTCGAGGGGCCGAAGCTGCGCGAACCAGGCCCTGCCTGGAACCTGAAACCTGGAACCTGGAACCTGAAACCATGAAGCCTGAAACCAAAAAATACCAAATCCCTTACAGCAAGACCCACCTCGAGTTCGAGCTGCCGGCGGGCATGCGCGGCACGGTGCTCGTCTCCCAGCCGTTCGCACCGCTGGCGGACGTGAGAGGGGCGATCGCCGAGGCGCTGGCAAACCCCATCGGCTCGCCCCCGCTGCGCGAGCAGGCCAAACCGGGCGACACGGTCTGCATCGCCTTTACCGACATCACCCGCGCCAGCCCCGACCACCTGCTGGTGCCCGCTCTGCTGCGTGAATTGGAGGCATCCGGGGTCCGCGACGAGGACGTCACCCTGCTCTGCGGCATCGGCATGCACCGGCCCTCGACGCCGGAGGAGAAAGTGATCAAGCTGGGCCAGGCGGTGGTCGAGCGCTACCGCGTCATCGACAACGAGCCGCAGAACCCGGCGGCGCTGGTCGACCTGGGCGTCACCGCCAACGGCGTGCCGGTCACGGCCCACCGCGCGGCAGTGGAGGCCGACCTCTTGCTCGCCACGGGCATCGTCGAGCCGCACCAGTACGCCGGCTACTCCGGCGGGCGCAAGACGCTGGCGGTGGGGGCGGCCGGCGAGCCGCTCATCGCCCACACGCACGGCCCCGCTTTCGTCGATCACCCGGGCACCCGCCTGGGCCGCATCGACGGCAACCCCTTCCACGAAGCGGTCACCGAGGCGGCCCGCCGCGCCGGCCTGCGCTTTATCCTCAACGTCGTGTTGGACGACGACAAGCGCGTTCTCAAAGTGGCCGCTGGCGATATGGAAGCCGCGTTCATGGAACTGGTCGCCTTTGCCAAGTCTGTCTACCAAGTCCCCATTCCGCACCCGTACGACGTCGCCATCGGCGGGGTGGGCTTTCCCAAGGACGCCAACATCTACCAGGCCAGCCGCGCGCCTTCGTACCTGCACTTTGCGCCGACCCCCGTGGTCAAGCCTGGCGGCTGGTACATCATCCCGGCGCGCTGCGAGGAAGGAGCCGGCGACGGGGTCGGTGAGCAGCGCTTTCTCGCCGCCATGCGCGACGCCCCCGACGTCCAGTTCATCCTCGACGACGCGCGCCAGAACGGCTACCCGCCGGGGCAGCAGCGCGCATTCGTCATGGCCAAGGTGCTCGAGGAAACACGGGTGGTGATCGTGGGCAGCGAAACGCCGGAGGTGGTCGCGGCGTGCAAGATGACCCCCGCGGCGACGATGGAAGAGGCGCTGGCGCTGGCGGCGCACGAGTTGGGCGACGAGCTGGACGTGTTGATCGTACCACACGCGCTGCTGACGCTGCCCGTGGTTTCTGGAGCAAATCAATGAAACTGGAGCCTGGAATGAGCAGTAACAGTGTTAAAACGTCTGACCGCACCGTGAGTCAAGTCGCCGAAGAATTGTACCTCAAGTGCATCCGCTGTGGCAAGTGCCTGTCGGTCTGCCCGGTCTACCGCGAAACGCGCATCGAGACCATGTCGCCGCGCGGCAAGGTCGCTCTCTACCGCGCCATTGGCGAGGCGGACCTAGAGATCAGCGAAATCTATGCCAACAAGTTCTATACCTGCTTGATGTGCGAGGCTTGCCGCGAAGTCTGCCCCAGCGGCGTCGAGCTGGACGTGATCCTGAGCCGGTCGCGCGCCGACTTGGCTCACAGCGGCCTGCTGCCGCTCTTGCTGCAACAGTTGAGCACGGTCATTGTCAATGCGGGCAACATCTCTGACGAGGATAACGTGCAGCGACTGGGTTGGACCGAGAACATGGCCTCGAGACCTGTCGGGCTCGACTATAGCGGGCAGGTCGAGATGACCTATTTTGTGGGCTGCGTATCGTCGCTGTTCCCTGCCAGTTATCGCATCCCCCAGTCGCTGGTCGGGATCCTGGAAAAAGCTGGCGTGAACTATGCCCTCCTGGGCGGCGAGGAACGCTGCTGTGGCTATCCTTTGCTTCTCAACGGCGAGAGCGAACGCGCCCTGGAGATGGCCCGGCACAACGTCGAGGCAGTCAGGGCCACCGGCGCACCCCAGGTCGTGATGAGTTGCCCCTCTTGCTACCACATGTGGACGCACACGTACCCAGAGATGTTGGGCGACGACGCGCTGGCTGGGATCGATATCTTGCACGAGACAGAGATGCTGGCCGAGTTAGCCCGTGCGGGAAGGCTGCGCTTTAAACCCTGGCCAGCCACTGTGACCTACCACGATTCGTGCGACCTGGGCCGCAAGAGCGGCATCTTTGAGGCCCCGCGCGAGGTGCTGCGGGCGATCCCCGAACTCGAGTTGGTCGAGATGGCTGATCACCACGGCCATTCGCTGTGCTGCGGCGGCGGTGGCAACCTGGAGACCTACAACCGGGAGTTGGCCCAGGCGCTCCCAGCGCGCCGGTTGAGGCAGGCCCAGGACGCCGGGGCCAGCACCATCGTCGTCTCCTGCCAGCAGTGCAAACGCACCCTGGCCGGAGCTGCCCGCCGCGAAAAAATGCGCATCCGCGTCACCGACCTGGCCGAGGTGGTGGCAGAGCAACTGGAGGAACCCCATGCTTGACCCCAAGATCGTCGCCGAACTGGAATCCGTCGTTGGCGAGCAGTTTGTACTGACCACGCCGGAGGACCTGATCGCCTATTCTTACGACGCCACGTTCACCTCGGCCAAGCCCGACCTGATCGTGCTGCCCGCCAACACACAGCAGGTTTCGGAGGTGCTCAAGGTAGCCAACCGCGAGATCATTCCCGTGGTGACGCGGGGGATGGGCAGCGGCCTGGCCGCCGGTTCGATCCCCTTCGGTGGCGGGATCGTTTTGGCCCTGACGCGCATGGATCGCCTGCTGGAGATCGACCGCGACAACATGATGGCCACGGCCGAAGCGGGGATCATCGCCTCCGAGCTGGCAGATGCCGTGGCTCGCGAGGGGTATCTCTACCCGCCCGACCCCACCAGCGACAGCTACTCAACCCTTGGCGGCAACATTGCCTGCAACGCTGGCGGCGCGCGCTGCCTCAAGTACGGCATCACCGGCCATTACGTCATGGCCCTGGAGGTCGTGCTGGCCGACGGGCGGATCATGCGCCTGGGCGGAAAGGCAACCAAGAACGTCACCGGCTACGACCTGGTGCACCTGATCGTCGGCTCCGAGGGCACGCTGGCCGTCGTCACCGAGGCGACGGTGCGGTTCATCGCCGCGCCGGAGACGGAGCGCATGGCCCAGGCGTTCTTTCCCAAGCTGGTCGACGCCGGGCGGGCGATCAACGCCGTGCTGGCCAGCGGCGCCAATCCATCCATGATCGAGATCATGGACGAGACGGCCATCCGCAGCGTGGAAGAGTTTCTCCACATGGGGCTGCCGCTCGACATCGAAGCGATCCTGCTCATTCAAACCGACGGCGACGAAGCGGACGCGACGCGCGGCATCGAAATCGCCGCCGAGATTTGCCGCCAGAATGGAGCCACTGAGGTGCAAGTGGCTGCCACGCCGCAGGAGAGAAAAGATATGTGGCTGGCGCGGGGCTCCATCTCTGGGTCCCTGGGGCGCATCCGGCCCAACAAGCTGGGCGAGGACGTCACCGTGCCCCACAGCGCCATCCCTGAGATGATTGCCCGGATCAAGGACATCTCGGCCAAGCACGACCTGCCCATCGTCATCTTTGGCCACGCCGGGGACGGCAATCTCCATCCCAACATCCTCTTTGACAAACGAGACCCAGAGGAATCGCACCGGGTGGAGGCTGCGGTGGGCGACCTGTTCCGCGCGTCGGTGGAGATGGGCGGCTCCCTCTCCGGCGAGCACGGCGTGGGTGTGCTCAAAAAACCCTACCTGGAACTGGCGCTTGGACCGATTGCGGTGGAAATGCAAAAGCGGATCAAGCAGGCGTGGGATCCGAACAACATTCTCAATCCGGGCAAGATATTCGATTAACTGGAGTCTGGCGTTTTTTGGAAAGCGCCATTAGCCACGAATTCACACGAATCAACACGAATTTTCCTTTGACAAACCTTCCCAAAAGCTCCGGCGACCCTGATTTTGCTTCAGGCTGCCCGCTATAGCGGCTTTAGGGCCGCTAGATGGCCGGGTAGGAGCTTTCGGGAAGGTGGCCTGAGCAGATATGATCACAATCCATTAGAGGGAGGAAGCATGTTAGAGTTGTACACGGGCATCGACATCCTGGCCAAGGTGGGGGGAATCGGCAGCCTGGACCAGGCGCAGGCGCTGTTCGAGGCGCGCTGTGACCCAGAGACGCAGGACAAGTTGAGCCGGATCGCCAACGAGCACGCGCTGCTGAAAATCGCCAACGCCATCTCTATGACCGATCCGGCCCAGGTCTTTGTGAACACCGGGTCGGATGCCGACCGGCGCCGGGTCAGAATCCTGAGCATGGCCAAGGGCGAGGAATGCCCGGTGGCGATGGTCGATCATACCCTGCATTTTGACCTGGCCGCAGAGCAGGCGCGGATCATCGACCGCACGTACTATATCGTCAACCCGGGCGAAAAGACCAGCGTGCTGGCCAAGAGCATCCTGCGGGACGAGGCGCACGAGTACGTCAAGAACCACATGGCCGGCATCGGGCGGGGCATGACGCTACTGATCGGTTTTTTCAGCCGCGGGCCAATCGGGGCCAAGGCAGCGATTCCGGCCCTGGAGATCACGACGTCGACGTACGTCATGCACTCGGCAGACATCCTCTACCGGCACGTCTACGAGCAGTTCGACCAGGAGGTCGAGCGCGCCGGGGTGTTCTTTACCAACGTCCACAGCGAGGGACCCAACCGGCCAGAGGACCTGCCTACCGCGCGGGTGTTTATGGACCGCAGCTGGCTGACGACGTTCTCGACCTTTTGCACCTACGCCGGCAACACGCTGCTGCTGAAAAAGGGCAATCACCGCTTTGCGGTCGACCTGGCTACCTACTACCGGCGGGAGGACGAGCTTTCAGAGCACATGTTCATCACCGGCATGACCGGCCCCGACGGCCGCAAGACCTACTTTGCCGGCGCAGCGCCCTCTGGCTGCGGCAAAACCACCACCGCCATGGTCGGCACGGACTTTGTCGGGGATGACCTGGCCCAGATGTGGATTGCCCAGGATGGAACGCTGCGGGCAATCAACCCCGAGTGCGGCATCTTTGGCATCGTCCGCGACGTGAACCGGGAGAGCGATCCCTACCTAATGAAAGCGCTGCGAGAAGCCGGCACGGAAGTGATCTGGACCAACGTGCTGATCGACGAACACGGCGTGCCCTACTGGGTCGGGAACGGGGAAGAACTGCCAGGCAGAGGTGTCAACTTCCAAGGCGAGTGGTGGGAGGGCAAGACGGACGAGGAAGGCAAGCCGATTCCGCTTTCCAACCCCAATGCCCGCTGCACCCTTCGCTGCACGGCGATCCAGAACTATAACGAGGCCGCGGCGGAGAACCCGGCCGGCGTCCACGTCCGGGTGATCACCTACAGCGGGCGCGACAGCGATACCATGCCGCCGGTCTGGGTGGCCCGGAACCCCGATCACGGCGTGGTCATCGGCGCCTCTATCCTTTCGGCGGCGACCGCCACCGAGGTCGGCGCCAAGGGCGTCCGTCGCCAGCCGTGGGCCAACGAGCCGTTCATCCCCGGCCCGCTGGCCGATTACATGGACGCCCAGTTCCTCTTTTTCAACTCGGACAAGCTCAAGAGCAAGCCGATTATGGCCGGGCTGAACTACTTTTTGACCCACGAGGCCCGCGGCGGGGCGGGCAGCGGGCTGCTGGGCGAGAAGCGGGACGTCAAGGCCTGGTTGGGCTGGCTCGAACTGCGGGCCCACGGCGACGTCGAGGCGATCGAGACGCCGATCGGATGGATCCCCCATTACGAGGACCTCAAAGCGCTGTTCGCCGCGATTGGCAAGGAATATCCCCGCGAGCTGTACGACATGCAGTTCTCACTCTACGTGGACAACATCCTCGGCCGGATCGAGCTGCAGGAGGCAGCCTACCGCAAAGAGCAAAACATCCCGCCCAAGCTGTTCGAGGTCTACCAGGAACAGCGGAAAGGTCTCGAGACCTTGAAAGCCAAGTACGGTTCCGTCGTTTCTGCCGCCCAGTTGATCGAGGCGGCAGAGGGAAAATAGCGCGCCAGCCTGTCACTGCGCAGGAGGTCAATATCTATGCTGACAAAAGAGGATTTGCTTGCCAAAGCCCAACAACCGGCTGAGGACGCGATGCGCCTGCATCCGCTCTACCACGGCAAGGTGCAGATCGCACCCAAGTGCCCGGTCCGCGGGCTGGACGATTTCTCGATCTGGTATACGCCGGGCGTCGCCGCGCCGTGCCGCGCAATTCAAGAGGAAGAAGCGCTGGCCTACGAGTACACCAACAAGGGCAACACCGTCGCCATCGTCACCGACGGCACGCGGGTGTTGGGACTGGGGGACATTGGCCCCCTGGCCGGCCTGCCGGTGATGGAAGGAAAGGCGCTCATCTTCAAGTATCTGGGCGGCGTCGACGCCATTCCCATCTGCCTGGATACCAAGGACCCCTATCGCCTCACCCTCGCCGTCAAGTGGCTCCAACCCGCCTTCGGTGGGGTGAACCTGGAGGACATTTCCCAGCCCAAGTGTTTCCGCGTGCTCGACATGCTGCGCACCGACCCCGAGATCCGCATCCCCGTCTGGCACGACGACCAACAGGGAACCGCCATGGTCACCCTGGCCGGGGTGATCAACGCCCTCGAGGTCGTCGGCAAACGGATGGACGAGGTCAAGATCGCCGTCATCGGCACCGGTGCGGCGAACGTGGCCACCATCCGCCTGCTGCTCGCCAGCGGCGTTCCCTTCGGCCACATCTATGCCTGTGACAGCCGGGGACTGCTGCATCCCGAGCGGGAGGACGTCGAAAAGCGCAAGGTCGAATACGTGGACAAGTGGCGCATCTGCCAGCACAGCAACGCCGAAGGGCGCCGGGGCGACGTCGAAGAAGCGCTGCGCGGCGTCGACGTCTGCATCGCCGCCAGCCGGCCCGGTCCGGGCACGATCGCGCCCGACTGGGTGCGCGGCATGGCCAAGGACGCGATTGTCTTTGCCCTGGCCAACCCGGTCCCCGAGATCTGGCCCTGGGAAGCCAAAGAAGCGGGGGCGCGGATTGTCGGCACCGGGCGCAGCGATTTTCCCAACCAGGTCAACAACTCGCTGGGCTTTCCGGCCATCTTTCGCGGTGTGCTGGACGTGCGGGCTACGACCATCACCGACACGATGGCCATCGCCGCCGCCCGAGAGTTGGCCCGCTGTGCAGCCGAGCAGGGTCTCGACGAGGAGCGCATCGTGCCGACGATGGATAACTGGGAAGTGTTCCCGCGCGAGGCGGCAGCCGTCGGCGTCCAGGCGCAAAAAGAGGGCGTCGCCCGCCGCCAGCTCTCGTACGACGAACTGCTCAGCCAGGCCGAATCGACCATCCGACATGCGCGGGAGATGACCAAGTTCCTGATGGACAAGGGATTGATTCCACCGATTCCGGCGGACAAATCGTAGGAAGGCAAGACAGGAGGGAAACTGTGTACGACATGACCGTTATTGGAGGGGGGCCGGCTGGCATCACGGCGGCCGTGATCGCCCTGAACTCGCGCATGGAGACGCTGATCATCGCCGAGCGATGGGGCGGCCAGACGACCTATGGGATGGAGCTGGAAGATACAGAAGGTCGCGAAGTCATCACCGGCGAAACATTGCTCGACTCTTTTCGCCGCCAACTCGACTATCTCGATTTCGCCCGGCACTTTGATACGGTCACCCGGGTGGTCCCCGAGGAAGGGCACTTTGTCATCCATACCGCCGACGACGACCGCTTTGAGGCGCTCACCCTGGTCATTGCCACCGGCGCCAAGCCCCAGCGCCTGAACGTCCCCGGCGAGACGCTTCTGGCCGGCCGCGGGTTGAGCTATTCAGCTGCCTCCCACGCCGGGCTGTTTCTGGGCAAGGACGTGGCCGTGGTGGGGAACGGGCGGCGCGCCCAATGGGCGACGGCAAGCCTGGCGCGCAAGGCCCACCGGGTCTATTTGCTGGCCCCCGAGCCGCTGGTCCCCACCCCCCTGGCGCAAAAACTGAACAAGATGGACACCGTCGAGGTGTTGGAAGGGGCAACAGTGCAACAAGTCGTCGGCGCCAAGTTCGTGGAAGGGGTGGTGGCGGCAATGCCCGACGGGCAATCGCGCGAGATTCCGGTCAAGGGTGTCTTTGTCAAGCTGACCCGCACGCCCAACTCTGCCCTGGTGCGGGAGTGGGTCGACTGCGACAGCCGGGGACACATCCTGGTCGACACGCACTGCGCGACCAGCTGGCCAGGTGCATTCGCTGCCGGGGACGTGACCGTCGTATCCGAGCAGGTACTGGTGCACGTCGGCGAGGGAGCCAAGGCCGCGTTATCGGCTTACCACTACTTGTTGATGCAGTAAGAACGGTTGAAAATCCCCCTGCGCCCTTGTGCCGCCGCAAAAGTGTGACACGAGGGCGCAGGACGTTCCATCCCGCCCACCCACGGCCCCCAAAAAATGAAACGCTACCCAAATACCACCCCCATCATCCTGGTCCTGCTGCTGATCGAGTTCCTGGACGAGCTCGTCTTTGGTGCGGGAGAGGCAGCCTGGCCGCTGATCCGCACCGACCTCGGCCTGAGCTACGTTCACATCGGCTTGCTGCTCAGCCTCCCTGGCATTGCCAGCAGCCTCGTCGAGCCGGTGATCGGCATCCTGGGCGACGTGGGAAAGCGGCGCCTGTTGGTGCTGGGCGGAGGCCTCCTCTTTGCCCTGTCGCTCTCGCTGACGGCACTGAGCAACAGCTTTTTGCCCCTGCTCATCTCATTCGTCCTCCTCTATCCCGCCGCCGGCGCCTTTGTCTCCCTCTCCCAGGCCACGCTGATGGACGTCGATCCGCAGCGACACGAGCTGAACATGGCTCGCTGGGTCCTGGCGGGATCCGTGGGGCTGGTGCTGGGCCCCCTGGCCCTGAGCGGAGCCAGGGCAGCCGGCTGGGGCTGGCGCGGGGCTTATCTCTCCTTTGCCGGGATCACGCTACTGGTATGGCTGTTTGCCCTGCCCCTTCCTTTCCAAGGTGCAGGGGAAAAGCCCGCCAGCCCCAGTTTTTGGCAGGGGGCAAAAATCAGCCTGCAGGCACTGGGGCGGCGGGAGGTGCTGCGCTGGCTGACGCTGCTCGAGTTCTCCGACCTGATGCTCGACGTCCTGTTGGGGTTCCTGGCCCTCTACCTGGTCGACGCTGCTGGCACCACCCCGGGCCAGGCGGCCGCCGCCGTGGCAGTGTGGACGGGCGGGAGGCTGCTGGGCGGCCTGCTGCTGCTCCCGCTGCTGAAGCGGGTGCGCGGCCTCTCCTACCTGCGCGTCAGCGCCGCCGTGGAACTGGCGCTCTTTCCCGCCTTCCTGCTGCTGCCCGGCTATGAGCCCAAGCTGGTGCTGTTGGCCCTGCTCGGTTTTTTCAACGCCGGCTGGTACTCGATCCTCCAGGCGCAACTCTACTCGGCCATGCCCGGTCAGAGTGGCGCAGTGATGACGGTGGGCAACGTTTTTGGCCTGGTGGGCGGGTTAATCCCCTTGGGGCTGGGCTGGATCGCCGAGTGCGTCGACCTGCAAGCGGCGATGTGGCTGCTGCTGTTGGGGCCGGCCGCGCTCCTGGTGGGCATCCCGCTCAAGCGGGTTCGAGACCGATGATTACCAAAGGAACCGGCGGATTGCTCCTTCCATGCCTGAGTATATTGTGGAGTTCACCTTCGTAGTATGCAATACCGCTTGACATTTTTCTTTGCATTGTCTTCGTTGGAAGGATTTCGATGCCCACGTTGATAACTCGGCCCGTATAAAAGACGACATGCTTCACAAAGAGATCGTAAGCCACAAAGGCATATTTGCCAAACTGAACTTCAATAGCAATCCGCCGCTTCACATGGTCAGTTTGATTATAGGAAAAAATGGGCTCTATATCTTGGTCCCACAAATACTGCTTCTGTTCATCAAGAGACATGTTCGCCATTGCTTCCAACTGCTCAAAGTTATGGGCAACGTAGTAGGAATAGCGAGTAGACTTCCACCCAAGAGCAGAAAACCGCTTATCAAATTCCGTGTTGAGGGCAATCGGACTATAAAGAGCTTTTCCTCTTTTAGATTTTTCTTTACTGATCTTTGTTCGGCACTTTTCAGCATCAATTGCCTCAATGACATCCAATATCTCTTGATAAGTGTCCCGTTCATGTACAAGAAGCCATTCTTCACCATTCAGATGCGAGTGTTTCCTAGCAATTTTCATTGACCTGCCCTTACCTTAATCCAAGTTGCTCCATCAATAGTGAAAGGGAGAAAAGAACAGATTTACACCAAGATTCACCTGGAAGATAAATTACTTAACAATGTCACATTTCTACAGGTATCAGGCACCTCTATGCTTCTAAATGACATTGTTATAATAGTTATATTTACTCGTCATCATCTTGCCAAGGATTAATCGTAAGGGTTGAGTTCTCCGATGGCTTATAAACCGGTTTATCAGGCCTGATTTTGAGTTCACCCGCTATTGCCATCCTAACCCTTTCCACAGCCAAGTCATAATATCGCTCTAAAATTTCAGCCCCTGCAGCCCTCCTTCCATTGACAACTGCTGCAACAGCAGTTGTGCCAACCCCCATAAATGGATCGAACACCAAATCGCCTTCATCGGTCATTGAAAGCACAAGTCGCTGGATGAGTGCCACTGGAAACTGACAAGGGTGGCTTGTCTTTTCTACGTGATTCGCTTTTACATTTGGGATGTTCCAAACATCCGATGGGTTTTTCCCCTTGGGGTTTCCAGAATATTCCCCTCTCTTGGGGCCTTTAAAATGTCGCTTGCCCGGATATTTTTGTGGGATTCTAACGGGATCCAAGTTAAACACATAATCATCTGACTTGGTAAACCAGTTGATTGTTTCATACCGCCCAGAAAACCGGTTCTTACAATGTAAGCCATGACCAAAGTGCCAGATGATCCGATTCCGGAGTTTTAAACCATTCTCCCTGAAACCCCCATACAAGAGAATGTCTAATGGAATGATCTCCCCATTATTGACATAATTACCAACTTGCCAGCAAATACTCCCTCTAGGTCTAAGAACCCGTACGCATTCATCAATGACTTGGCGCTGTTGAGCTATATAGCTCTCAATGTTTAGAACATCCTCGTACTCTTTTCCAATGTTGTATGGCGGTGAAGTAACAACCAACTGAACACTTTCATCAGGAATCGTTTGTAGGAACTCGAGACAATCGCCAAGATAGAGCGTAACTCGATTCTCTGTCGAAAATGACGAGAGAATGGCTATTTCAAGTTGACTGCTAAGCCTCATCTGCTGGATCAATTCTCTGCCCTCTCCAGAACTCGGGCGTGCTACATCGTGCGATTTCATTGATGCCCTCCTAAACAATTTTACTGTAAATTAGTATAGCACATTTGTTCATCGAACGCAATAGCCAAACCCTATTCACGGCCCTTTTGCGCTCTCCATATCCCGATAGGCGAGCGGCAAATAGAGCACACAGTTCGCCACCGGCGGCTGGTAGACCTCAAAGGCAGCATAAGAAACGACCCCCGTCCCCAGCCACGAGAGACGGGCGGTGTTGGTCACCGTGGTGCCCGGGACCGCGGTGTCGCTCAACAGCCCCACAACGGTGATTGCGCCGGCCTGGCCGCCAAGCAGGTCCATCGTCCAGCTCAGGACGCCGCCCTGGCATACGCCGGGCCGGGTCGACGTGAGGTAGGCCACCTCGACCGGCAGCACGTCGGTGAGGACGACCTGGGCCAGCGCGGCCTCCCCCTGGTTGGCATAGACCAGGCTGTAGGTCACCCAGCCACCCGGCTGGATCTGGGCCAGCACGGACGTCTTGGACAGGGTCAGGACAGGGGTCGGCGGCGGCAGCAAGAGGTCGGTCACGGCGACGTCGCCGGGCCAGTGCAGCCGCGCCTCGACCGCGCTGCTGGTGCCATAGCCGGGCGCCCCGGCCCGCAGCTCGTAGCGGTCGGCGCAGACGTCGGCAAAGATGTAGCGACCGTCGGCGTCGGCGGTGGCCGTGAGGGTGCGCAGGAAGGTCGTCGCGGTGACCGTCGCGCCGGGGACGGGGACGGCGGTGCCGCTGACCGTCACCGTGCCGGAGAGGGTGCCCCAGGCGCCGCCGGGGCCCTGGTCCGCCGGCGGCGAGCCCCACACGGGGTAGAACCCGACCGCCAGGGTGTCGGTGATGCCGGCCGAATTGGCGTAAGAGTAGAGCAGCCCGTCGGCACCGCCAGGCCCCTCCACCCCCACTGTCCCCCAGTCCGGCTGGCTCACTTCCAGGTACTGCAGCAGGATCGCCCCGGTCGCCGTGTCCAAGACAAACTCGAAAGTCTCGGGCGCGCCGCTGGGCCAGTGCTCGACCTGGTAATACTCGATCACTACGTAACGGTCGTCCAGCACCTGGTAGTAAACGGTCCCCTGCCCCCCGCCAGCGGGGTTGAGCATGTCGGCGTAGCCATAGATGGCATTGTTCGCCACCCCTTCGAAGGGGACGACGACGGTGGGCAGGTCCTGGACGTGGGCGGGATGGCCCTGGCCAAAGGTGACCAGGCCGTTGGAACTGGGGTAGTAAAAGACGTTGTCGGCGCCATAGAAGGGAAAGGGATAAGCGGGGTCATAGATCGAAACATAGCTCTGAAAGTCGAGAGTGTAGGCCGTGCCGTCGGTGGCGTCGATCCAGTCAAAGGCCGGCCCGCAGGGGGAGCGGCTGTCGCGGACGTAATAGGTCTGCCGCGGCTGCAGGACAAAATTCTCAGTCAGCGCGCCGGTGACGGTGATCGGCCGTTCCTGGGGGACGTGGCCCCGCGCGGTGACGCGCAGCGCGTACGCGCCGGCGGCGACGGTTGCGCTGTAGGCGCCGCTTGCCGGGTCGCCGCTCAGCTCGACCGGCGTGCCGCGGATGCCGATCCGCGCGCCGACCGGCCCCACCCCGGTCACCACGCCCGAGAGGGTGTGGGTAAGCCGCGGCGTCAGCGTGATGTCGACGGTCGTGGTGGCATCCTGGGTGACGGCGATCCCGCCGACGACCTGCGGCTGGTAGCCGTATGCCTGCACGGTGACAGTGTACGTCCCCTGCCCGAGGAGCAGGCTGCAAGTGCCAGTCGGATCGGTGGTGGTGGTGAGAGTGTAGCCATCCCGGTAGGCCAGCAGGCGGGCCGTGGGGATAGGATCGCCGCTGGCGGCGTCGGCGACGGTGCCGGCGAGGCTGCCGGCGCGCCAGATCATTTCCACCGCGGCGAGGGCGTCGAGGCGGCCCCAGCCGTAGGTGTTGTTCGGTACCTCGCTGCCGGGCACGCCGCCGCACATCTCACCCGTGGTGCGCGGCACGGCGGTGCGCCGCAGCAGCTCCGCCGTCTCTTCCACCTGGCCGACCAGGTCCGGCTCGGCCGCCCAGAGCAGGGCCACCGTCCCGGCGACGTGGGGGCTGGCGTAGGAGGTGCCGCCGCTGATGACGTAATTGCCGCCGGGGTGGCTGGTTCGCACCCCATAGCCCGGCGCGCTCACCTCGGGGCCGGTGCCGTACTGGTCGACCCAGGGGCGCAGGGCGTTGGGGCCGCGGGAGGAGAAATAGGCGATATTGTCGAATGGGTCCGTCGCCCCGACGCTGAACCCGGCCGGGTTGTCGGCCGGCGAGATCATGGTGCCGCAGCCATTTTCTCCATTGTTCCCGGCAGCAAACGTGGCATAGATGCCCGCCGCCCGATAGACCTCCAGCAGGTCGTTGAACATCATCAGGCCGCCAGGCGCGCCCCAGGAATTGTTGACCGCGTGCGGCCGCTGCGCCGGGTCGGCGGTAGGGTGACTGGGGTCAAAGTCGTTCACCTGCCAGGGGGCGATCATCCACTCCACCGCCGACAGGAGCCCATCGATGCCGGAAAAGCCGTAAGCGGCGATCCACTCCGCGTCCGGCGCGACGCCGATCTGGTTCGCTCCCCCGTCGTCGCCGACGATGACGCCCATGGTATGTGTGCCGTGACTGCTGCCCAAGGGGTAGGGGCCGCTGATCGGAGCGGGGTAATCGTACTGGTCGGAGGGGTCCCACCAGTTGTAATCGTGCTGGAACACCCCGCCGCCCAAGTTGCCCCGGTACTGGTTCACCAGGGCCGGATGGACGTACTCGACGCCGCTGTCGATGTTGGCGACGACGATTCCCTGGCCGGTGATCCCGTACGTGCTCCAGACCTGGTTGGCGCGGATCTGCTGGACGTTCCATTCAACCGCCTCCGGGATCGTTCCAGCAGGGGCTGTCTCCAGCGGGGCTACGGGGATGACCGGTGGGGCGGGATAGACCGCCGCCACGCCCGCCATCCGCCCCAGGGCGGCGGCAACCTGCCGCTCGCCCCGCACGACGATCGCGTTGCGCGCATAGTGAGGATGGATTTCGGCCACCTGCCCGGCAGCGCGCAGGTCCTCCAGCGCCGCCAGGAGCGGCGGTTGGGTGCGCCGGGCCGTCTCCCGCAGCGCGTCGAGCACGAACCAGCCCCGCCGTTCCCAATCGCGCACGCGGTAGGCGGGACGCAGGTCCGCCTGTTCGGCCAAATAGACCAGGAACGTGGGCAGCCCCTCCCGGTCACCCTGCTCCACGCCGACCCGCTTCCCGGCGGGGGGAATGGCAGCGGAGCGGGCTGGGCCGGCCAGGACGACGAGGATCGCCACAATGGCCAGGTTGATAACGAAAAGGCGCCGGCTCGCTGCCATCATTCTTCTACCCCCGGCTCCTCCGGCACGGCCTCCAGGCCGTCAAACCGCTGCTCCATGCTGGCTAGGCGCGCCTCCATTTCCCGCGTGGCGTGGTTCAACTGGGCGAACAGCGAGCTGGCCCACTGCTCCATCTGTTTATCCTGCGCCTGCTTCACATAGATGCCCAGGGCGACGAGCAGAACCAACACGATTGCCGAACAAATGACGCCGAATCCCATCGCAACACCTCCCTCTTTCCTGCCTGCTCACCAATCCCAATCTGTTACCTTTTGGCAACTGCTCGGTCGCGTCATTCCTCGCTCGCTCCAAGCGATTTGCGCCTTTCGCTCGCTTGGGATGACCCTTGACAAGGGTGAGCAGTTACATCCTTTGACTTCTCATCAAAGTGAATTATACTCAATCGAGAGGAAAAGTCAGGCGGGCAGGCTGTAGTCATCGCCCCCCTTGTTCTCTCCCCGGTCGAACACCCGTCATGGACATCCTCCCTGGCGTTTTGATGCAAGATTCTTTACCGACATCGGCGCGAGCGGCGGGATTCTCCCTGCACCGCTGCTGCGGGCGAATGCTGGAGGCCCTCTGGCTGGCCGCAGCGATCATCCTGCCGCTGGCATTGAACCCCTGGGGCGGCAACGCCTTCGAGCTGCCCAAGGCGCTGTTGCTGCGCGCCCTGGTGCTGCTGATGGCCTGGCTGACGCTCGTCCAGCTGATCGAGGGGCAAGGCAAAGAGAAGCGGGCCGGCGCGCTGCCCCGCTCTTTGCGCTGGCCCCCGCTCGCCCTCGGCCTGATCCTGGTTATGGCGACCCTCTTCTCCGTCAACCCCTGTCTCAGCCTGTGGGGTTCCTACGAGCGCCAGCAAGGGCTGCTCACCCTCGGCGCTTACCTGCTGCTCTTTTTCCTCACCGCCAACGGCCTGCAGCAGCGCGCGCAGGTCGAGCGGCTGTGGACGGTCCTGGTGTGGGGCAGCGCGCCCGTCGTCGGCTACGCCATGCTACAGGCCGCCGGGCTCGACCCGCTGCACTGGCGCACTGACGCCGCCTCGGCCCTGTCGTCGACCATTGGCCGGGCCAATTTCCTGGGCTCTTACCTGGTGCTGGTCGTCCCCCTGACCGCCGCCCGCCTGTCGGTCGCCCGCCGCCGGTGGAGCTACGGCCTGCTGCTCGCCGGGCAGCTGGCATGCCTGGCGCTGACCCAGGCGCGGGGGGCCTGGATCGGCCTGGGAGCGGCGGCCCTCGTCTTTGGGCTGGCCGGGTCCGTCGCCGCCCGCCGCCGCCGGCTGGCGCTGGCGGTATTGGTCGCCGCAGGGCTGGCAGTGAGCGTTGTGCTGCTGCTGAACTGGCCGGACGGCCCGCTCGCTCCACTGGCCCGCCTCCCCGGGCTGGAGCGGCTGGCGACCCTGGCCCAGACCGGGGCCGGCTCCACCGCGGCCCGCCTCACCATCTGGCGGGCGGCGCTGCCCCTCCTGCGCGACCGGCCCTGGTTGGGATACGGTCCCGAGACGATGCGCACCGTCTTTATCCGCGTTTTCCCGCCGCAGCTGGTCTATTACCAGGGCCGGCACGTCGCCGTCGACCGGGCGCACAACCTGGAACTGGACCTGGCGCTGAGCGCCGGGATTGCCGGCGCCGCCGCCTTTGGTGCGCTGTTGGCCGGATTCTGCACCGCGGTCCGGCGGGGAATACGAACGGCAACCGGCCGCTGGAAAAGGATAGCGTGGATCGCGCTGCTGTCCGCCGTCGTGGGCCACCTGGTCGATCTGCAGTTTGGGTTCGACCTGACCGCCAGCGCGGCGGTCTTTTGGCTCGTGCTGGCGCTGGCAGCGGCGATGGCACGTTCCGATTCCCAGCCCGTGGCGGACGACCCGCCACGGCAGCGGCCAGTTGCCGCCCTCGCCCCCCACGTCCTCCCGGCCCTGGCGACGCTGCTGCTCGTCGGCCAGCTCTGCCTGCGCCCGCTGCTGGCCGACGTCGCCTATGGGCGCTCGCAGCAAGAAACCCGGCCGGCGGCGGAGCGGCTGAGCGCCGGATGGCGGGCCGTCCGCCTGTGGCCGCAGGAACCAATCTACCGCCTGGGGCTGGCCTGGCTGCTCATGCAGTGCCAGGACCCGGGCGGGGCGGAGGCACAGCTCGACGCCGCCGAACACCTCAGCCCCGACGACGTCAGAATCTGGGCGGCGCGTGGCGAGCTGTGCGCCGAGCTGGCGCGCTACGGAGAAGCAGCGGCAGCCTACCAACAGGTGCTGGTGCTGGCCCCCAACGTGGCGACGTACCACACCGCGCTGGGGCTGGTATTGGCGCAGCAAGGGCAAATTGAGGAAGGAGTGGCCGAACTGGAACGCGCCGTGGCGCTCGACGCCACCGACGGGACAGCCTACGGCTACCTGGCCGAGCTGTACGAACGATCCGGGCGCTGGGCCGAGGCGGCCTGGGCGCGCAGCGAAGCGGCGCGGTGGCGCCAAGGAGGTGGGGCGGGGAATCGATAATGGCAAACCAACACCTTGATGGCCTGGAACAATTGCTATAAACTTGTAGAGTCAAAAGGAGGCAAAGATGAACATCCGCATACCGCGTAAATGGTTGTTGTCAATCATCGCCACGCTGGGCTTGCTGGCCGCAGTCCTGCTGGTGAGCACGGTCCTGGCCCAAGGGCCGGACGTTAGCGAGCCGGAAGAAGGAACGGAGGGCGGCCCCGGTTATGCACGCAGTTTTAGCTACCAGGGCAGCCTGGAGGAGAATGGGGGGCCGGTCAACGGCTCGTACGATTTTATCGTCAATCTCTACACCGCCGAGAGCGGCGGGACCTTTGTCGACTCCTGCTACACCCTCGCCGGCGACCCCTTCGACAACTGGCCGGTAGTGGACGGGATTTTCTCCCTGCACATGATCTGCGGCGCCTCGAACAGTGATATCTTTACCGGCGCCAACGAGCGGTGGATCGAGCTCCAGGTCCGGCCCAGCGGGGGGGGCTCGTACACCACCCTGCCACGCCAGCCGATCTCGACCGCCCCGGTCGCCTTTACCCTGATCCCCGGCGCGGTCGTCCACGGCGCCCTGGCCTCGCCCTCGGCCGCCATCAGCGTCACCCAGACCTATGACGCCAGCGGCGGCGATGCCTTTGGCGTCTATGGCTATGGGCCCGGCACGGGCATCTATGGCGCGGGCGGCGTCACCGGCGTGGAGGGCTTTGGCCTGAACCGCGGCGTCTATGGCTACAGCGGCTATCACGGCGTGCGCGGCGACAGCGATGGCCCAACGGGGGCCGGCGTCTATGGCTCGGGATACAACGTCGGCGTGTATGGCGTGAGCACCACCTACGCCGGGGTGCGCGGCGAGACGTACGGCGCGACCACTGGCGACTATGGTGTATACGGCACCGGCGACGGCCTGGCCTACGGGGTCTATGGCCACCAGACCGACGACGTCACCGGCGGCCTGGGCGTCTATGGCAGAAACGAAGGCGGCGGGTCCGGGGTGTCAGGGTACAACGCGGGGGCCGGGAACGGCACCTGGGGATACAGCGCGCAGTATAACGGCGTCGGGGGTATGACCGGCAATGGGGACAACAACTATGGTCTATACACCCAAGACAACCTCTACTCGCTGAACTTTCACATCCTGGGCGCGACGATGCAGGTGGCCCAAAACGGGGGCGGCGAGCCGCTGGAGCGGGGCGACGTGGTCGTCATCGCCGGGATGGGCGATCCGCCGACACCGGGTGATCCGCCCATCCTCCAGGTGCGCCGGGCCGGCGCGGCGAACAGCACCGGCGTCATCGGCGTCGTCTACTCCACCCACGCCGCCGAGTGGCTGGTCGAAACCAGCGACCCGACAGGAGGCAGCACCGCCAACGAACCCATCCCCCAGAGCACGGCCGGCCCCGTCGCCCCCGGCGACTATTTGCTGATCGTGGTGCGCGGCCCCTGCCAGGTCAAGGTCGACGCGGGCGCCACCGCCCTGCAGCCTGGCGACCTGCTCGCCACTGCCGGGCGGGCCGGTTACGCCAGCGTCACCACGCCCATCCCTGGCACCGTCCTCGGCAAGGCGCTGGAGCCGCTGGGCGCGGGGCGGGAGGGGCTGATCTATGTCTACGTGACGCTGGAATAGGAGGGAGCGATGAGCAAAAAACGTCCATTCACCGCGCTCGTCATCCTCCTGGTGCTGCTGTCGATCGGCAGCATCGCCTGGATTGCGCAGGGCTATGAGATCACGCGCTTTGTCGTCGCCAACGGCGGCAGCCGGGTGGAATGGGGCAGCTATGCCCTGGGTGCCACCGTCGGCCAGGCGGTGGTGGGCCTGGTCGAACAGGCCCCTACGAGCACTGCGCCGGCTTTTGGTGCCGGGCGCTGTACGAGATCTACCTGCCGCTGACGATGCGCAGTCCATAGGCGGAACGAGAGACATGAGCAAACGCTGGAGCCGCAGAGAGTTTCTTCGCCTTTCGGGCGCGGCGCTGACCGCCGCCTGCCTCCCCAACCTGCCCGAGTTCCATGGGCGGGCTGTCTCCCCGCCCGCCCGCCCGCGCAGCGACGAGCCGCCGCTGCGGATGGGGCGGGCGATCCACAGCGTCGCCATCTACGACGCCGTCACCCGCAGCGCCGAACGGTTGGGCGTCTACTACGCCCAAGAGACCTTTGAGATCAGCCAGGAAATCCGGGCGCCCGGCCTCAACAGCTACAACGATCTCTGGTACCAGACCCCCGACGGGTTCGTCTTTTCCGCCTGGGTGCAGCCGCTCTGGGTCTGGCCGCCCCAGCTCACCCACGTCGACGTCGGGGAGTGGGGGTTCTGGGGCGAAATCTGTGTCGCCTACACCGACGCGCGCAGCGAGCCCCGTCCCAATGCCGCCAGCCCCTACCGCTTTTACAACGGCAACGTCTACCACGTCGTCGGCGTCACCTTTGACGAGTTCGACCACGGCTGGTACAAGGTCTTTGACGAACTGCCGCCGACCGGGCACCAGTGGGTGCGCGCCAGCGACGTCCGCCGCATCCCCCGCGCCGAGCTGGCCCCCATCCGCCCCTTTGCCGGCGCCAAGCGGATCGAGGTCGACCTGGGGCAGCAGCTGGTACAGTGCTTTGAGGGCGATCAGCTGGTCTTTAGCACCCGCTGCGCCTCGGGAATCGGGCTGCGGGAACTGGAAGATGGGACGATCGTGGACCTGGCTACGCCCGAGGGGGAGCAGTGCGTGCTGCTCAAGCAACCCTCGCGGCACATGAGCAATCGCCCGCAAGAAGAGGGCGAGACGCCCCCGGCGGACTTGTTCGACCTGCCAGGCGTGCCGTGGAACACGTTTTTCGACCTCAGCGGGACGGCGATCCACGGCACATACTGGCACAACGACTTTGGCGTGCCGCGCAGCCACGGCTGTCTCAACGTTCCGACAGACGCCGCGCGGTGGATCTATTTGTGGACCTATCCCATCGGCGGGGCGGAGGACGACTATGTCCAGAGCGACCGCCGCGTGGGGACGCCGATCAACATCTTCTGATCCACCGGCAACGGCTCCGGCCGCAGGCCTGGATGCTCTCCCACAGCCAATGGGGAGAGCACCCAGGCCCACTGGCGGCGGGAGGCAAACCCCCCGCGTGCGCCGCTCCCGCCGTCACTGTCAGGAGCGGCCGGGCGGGTCGGCGGCGGCAGTGAGGGTGAACAGGATCAGCTCCGGTGGGGCGAAAAACCGCGCCCGGGGCGCGCCCAGTCCCTCCATCCCCAGCCCGCGGCTGACGTAGAGGACCGTGTCCCCTTCGCGGTAGAGGCCGCTTTCGTACCGCTTGCCAAACTCGGAGCTGGTGACCAGCGCGCCAAAAAAGGGCAGGCTGAGCTGGCCGCCGTGGGTGTGCCCCGCCAGGTAGAGATCGACGCCGCAGGCCACGGCCTCGGGCATCAGGTCGGGCGAGTGGTAGAGCAGGATCGTAAAATCCTCCGTTTCGCCGTCGGCCAAAAGATGGAGCAGGCGGGGGACGTCCCGCTGGCGCTTTTGGCTGCTGCGCAGGCCCACCAGGCGCAGGCGGTGCCCCGCCACGGTACGATCCACCCATTCGTCCATCAGCCAGGTGATGGGCAGGCCGTCGAATATGGCCGGCACCACCTCGCTGCGGTCGACCGGCGGGCTGCCGGTGATGGCATAGGTGGGGGCAATGGCCGCCAGGTCGGCCAGGAGCGCCCGCACCTCCTGCTGCGCGTCCGGATCATGCACCGAGGAGAGGTTGAGGTAATCGCCGGTCATCAGGATCAGGTCGGGCGCCAGCTCCCGCGCCCGCGCCAGCAGCTCGCGCTCGCGGGGCGTCCAGCCCTCAAAGTGGACGTCGCTGACGTGGAGGATGCGCAGCGGCCGGGGCGCGTCGACCTGGCGCGTGGGCAGGTCGACGTGGGTGACGGCGAGGCGGAACGGCTCGACCCACGTCGCATAGAGCTGGGCGATGGTGAGCGCCAGGTGGACGAGGAGCGCCAGGGCTACGGCGACCCAGGTCGGCCAGAGGGCCCCCAGCACAAAGACGATCCCGCTGCGCAGCAGGGCCAGCGCCAGCAGCGGCGGGGTAGGCGGGCCGTACGAGCGGCCCCGGTGGGGCAAGAGCGAGAGGGAAACCCCGTCGACCAGGATGGCGAGCAGCGTCGCCAGACCGGCAGCGACCTGGAGGGCCGGCTCGCGCCACGGCCAGGCGGCGATGGCAGCCATGCCCGCCAGGGCGGGGCTGATCAGCGCCGGGGGGATGCGGCTCAACAGGTCGACAGCGACGATGGCCTGGTGCAGCGCGTTTGGCCGGTAATCCGGCGGGCCGACAGGGCGGTCATCCACGAGCGGCCCTTACCGACAGGCCCAGCCGATCAGCCGCTCGTCCAGCCGCCGCGCGTACACCAGGGCCGAGTCGAGATCGACGCCTTCCATGCGCACGTGAACCAGGGCCGCGCAGTGGCTAAAGAGGACCTCGACCGCGGACGACGTCTCGGCGCTCAGGGCGCTCCGGCCCAGGTCGGCAATGAGGGCCGTCTGGCCCTCCAGGCAGGCGGCGACCTGGTCGTAGCCCGCTTCGGCCGTCGCGGCGGCGCCGAACAAGAACACAGTCACCCCGCCCGCCACCTCCTGGCCGCGGGCAAACTGCCGGTGGATGACGACCTCCGCAGCAGGCAAGTCGTCCAGGCCCGGCGGGGCAAAATCCCGCACCTGTGCCCCGTCCAGGCCGGCGGGCAGGTCGCCCGGCAGGACGAGGAGCGGTTCGAGGGCCGCGAACAACGAGGCGTCGGACGTGGGCGGGGCGACCTCGCCTGCCGTGGGCGTCGCAGTCGCCGGGGGGCGGGGAGTGCGCGTCGGCAGCAGGCCGACCTCGCGGATCGCCTGGTCCGCCAGCCCAAAGGCGAGGCAAAAGGGACAGGGGCAGACAAAGAGCAGCAAAAAGAGCACCACGGGCCAGTTCTTGCGCCACCAGGCCCGCCGGCGCGCCTGGCGAAACGCGGAAATGAGTGAAGCAATGATATTCATAACTCTCCGTCAATCATCACCCGCACGCTGTTGGAGCGACAGGCGGCACACATCCGTTCCGCGTCGGCATGGGGATCGAAAACGACCGCCCACTCGTTGCCGCAGCGGTAACAGCGCATCGTCGCCGGGGTCGGCTTCTCGAGCTTGTCGAGCCGGCTGCGCTTGGGAATTTTCGCCTCTTGCAGCGCTTGGCGGGCCTGATCGATCTCCTCGGCGGTCACTGCCGCGCGCAGTTCTTCGATCTCGCGCATGATCCGGGCCCATTTCTGCCCCTCGGCGGCGCTGCACCAGTCGAGCTGCAGCCGTTCCGGGCGCACGCCCGCCGCCTCCAACCCCTCCCACAGCACGTCGACGCGCTCGACGGCCTTGCGGTTGGCGCTGATATAGTGGCAGTCGGCATAGTGGCAGCCAGACACCAGCACCACCGGCGCCCCCTTGCGAAAAGCGTACCAGACGAAATCGGGCCGCACGCGGCCGGAGCACATGGTGCGGATGATGCGGGCGTTGGGCGGGTACTGGAGGCGCGAGGTGCCGGCCGTGTCGGCCCCGGCGTAGGAGCACCAGTTGCAGGCAAAGGCGATGAACTTTTCCTGGGGGTCCTCGGCCAGGAAAGCGTCGAGCATGGCATAGATCTGCTGGTCGGTAAAGTGGCGCATGGTGATCGCCCCGTAGGGACATTCGGCCGAGCAAGTGCCGCAGCCAGCACAGGCAGCGCTGATGACCCGCGCCACCTGCTTTTTCTCCCAGACGATGGCAGAGTAGGGACAGGCGTCGGCGCACTGGCCGCACTTTTTGCACAACTCCTCGTCGACCACGGCGGTAATCGCCTCGACCTTGATCGTGGGCGCGTTGAGCAGAATCTCGACCCGCGCGGCGGCGGCGCTGGCCTGGGTCACCGAATCCTTGACGTCCTTGGGCGATTCGGCACAGCCAGCGATGTAGACGCCCCGGGTCGGGCTGTCGACCGGCCTGAGCTTGGGATGGGCCTCCATCAGGAAGCCATCGCCGGTGCGGGAGAGGGTCAGCAACTGCCGCACGGCGTCGGTCTCCTGGCGCGGGATGGCCCCCACCGAGAGCACCAGCATGTCGAATTCGTGCTGCTCCAGCAGGCCGGTGGTGGTGTTTTCGACGTGGACGACCAGGTTGCCCGTCGCCGGGTCCTCTTCCACCTCGCCGGGCAGGCCGCGGATGTACCTGACGCCCTCGGCGCGGGAGCGCATGTAGAGGTCCTCGAAACCCTTGCCAAAGGCGCGAATGTCCATGTAAAAGACAGCGATGTCGGTGTCGGGGTAGTGATCCTTGAGCAGCAGACTGTCCTTGACCGTGTTCATGCAGCAGATGTTGGAGCAGTAGGGATTGCCGCGCGCGCCGTCGGGGTTGTTTTCGGCCAGGGCGGTGCGGGAGCCGACGCACTGGATAAAGCCGATGCGCCGGGGCTGGGTGCGGTCCGACGGGCGCACCAGGTGCCCCTCTGTGGGCCCTCCGGCAGAGATGAGCCGCTCGAATTCCATGCTGGTGATGACGTTGGTATAGCTGGTGTAGCCATACTCGTCCATCGGCGTCGGGTCGTAGACGTCCATGCCGGTCGCGACCACAATCGCCCCAACCTTGATCTCGACGATTTCATCCTGCATGTCAAAGTCGATGCAGTCCTTCTCGCACGCCTCGCGGCACTTGCCGCAGGCGATGGGATTGTTGCCCAGGCACTCGTGGGCGTTGATGATGTAGGCGGAGGGGACGGCCTGCGGGAAGGGAATATAGATCGCCCGGCGGGTGGACAGCCCCATCTGGAACTCGTCCGCCTTGACGACGGGGCAGGGCTCGACACAGTCGCCGCAGGCCGTGCATTCGTCTTCGTCGACGTAGCGTGCCTTTTTGCGCACCCGCACCGTAAAGTTGCCCACATAGCCCGCAATCTCTTCGACCTCGCTGTAGGCCATCAGCACGATGTTGGGATGTCGACCGACATCCATCATCTTGGGTCCCAGAATTCATATGCTACAGTCCATCGTGGGGTAGGTCTTGTCCAGCCGGGCCATGATCCCGCCGATGGAGGGTTCCCGTTCCACCAAATAGACCTGGTGCCCGGCGTCGGCCAGGTCGAGGGCGGCCTGGATGCCGGCGACGCCGCCGCCGATGACCAGCGCGGCCCGGCTCACCGGGAGCTGGTCCTCTTCCTGGGCATAGAGCCAGCGGGCGCGGGCCACTGCCGCACGGACAATGTCCCTTGCCTTGCGGTTTCCGCCCTCCGGGTCCTGCGAGTGAACCCAGGAGCAGTGCTCGCGGATGTTGGCCATCTCAAAGAGGTACGGGTTCAACCCCACCTCGCTGACACAGTTGCGAAAGGTCGGCTCGTGCAGGCGGGGGGAGCAAGAGGCCACCACGACGCGGTTCAGGTTGTGCTCGACGATGGCTTTTTTGATCTCTTGCTGGCCGGGGTCGGAGCAGGTATAGCGGTTGCGCACTGCCGCAGCCACACCGGGCAGCGTCGCGGCATACTCCCGCAGCGCTTCTGTATCCACACTGCTGGCTATGTTGGAGCCACAATCGCAGACAAAGACGCCAATGCGCAGTTCGTCCTTGGACAACGTTTCACCTCCGCTTGAGACAAGGAGAGGGAAGAGGGAATAGCAACACCATCAACCCACTTCTTTTTCTCCTTGTCCCCAGGTCTCCTTGTTACCTCGTCTTGTCATCGAGATACTTTTCCAACTCTCCCACTCGTTCCAAAATCAAGTCCGGCAGCTCGGGCGCGAACTGTTCCCGCGAGCTGTAGCCGGTGAGCACGGCGACGGTGCGGACACCCACCGCGCAGCCCGCTCGCACGTCCAGCGGGTGATCGCCGACCATCAGCGCCCGCTCCGGCGCGACGTCCAACCGGCACAGCGCCGCGGACAGGTGCGCCGGGTCCGGCTTGACCGCCGTGACGTCGTCCCGCGTCAGCAGCAGGTCGTGCGGCAGCGGACATTGCTCCATAACCCGCCGCACCGCGGCGCGGCAGTTGCGGGTGACGATGGCAATTTTCACACCCTGCCGCTGCAGCTGCTGCAGCAGCGCCGACGCCCCGTCGTGGACCCGGGCGCAATTGGCGGCGTCCATCTCTACCGCCGTGATCGCCGCGTGCGCCTCGCGGCGGAACGTCTCCGCCGCCCCGTCGCCGTGGCGCGCGGCGAGCTTCCGGGCGACCTCTTCCACCAGCTCCAGCGTATAGCGAGCGGTCTGTTCCACAGCCGAGAAGCCATACCGCGGCAGCAGCGCTTCCACGTCCGCCCGCATGCGGGCAAAGTCGACGTTCAACTGCACCAACGTGCCGTCAAAGTCGAACAAGATCGCGTCGATGCCATGCAGGCGGGACATTGGTCATTCCCGAAATAACTGCGCGAGCTTGCGCGACTTGACCCGGTTCAACTTGAACCCCACTTCCTCCAGCGACATGCCCATCGCCAGGCCGAGGAGCTGGGAATAGTAGAGCACCGGCAGCTTGTAAGCCGTGTTGTAGAGCCCCTCCACGCGCCGCTGGTTCGCCTCGTACATGATGGCGCAGAAGGGACAGATGAGCACCATGGCGTCCACCTCTGCAGCGACGACGTGATCCAGCTTTTGCTTGGTCATCAGCAGCGCCGTATCCTCGTCGAAACCGAGGATGCCGCCGCCGCAGCACTGGCCCTCATCCTCGTAATGCTTCACGCGGGCCCCCGTGGCCTCGATCAGCCGCTCCAGGCTGTGGGGATTCTCCGGGTCGTCAAAGCCGTCGTACAGGTGGGACGGCTTGAGATAGTGGCAGCCATAGTGGGGCGCCACCGCCAAATCCGTCAGCTCCCGCGTCACCAACTCTTTCAGCCGCTCGACGCCGGTTTCTTCATATAGCATCCGTGCAAAGTGACGCACCCGCACCTTCCCGCTGTACTTTTTCCCCTGCCTGGCCAATTCCTCGTTGACCCACGCACGCAGCCTGGCATCCTCTTTGAGCCGGTGGGCCGCTTCGGTCAGGGTGCCGGTGCAGGCGCTGCACAGGGTAAGCAGGTCGCACCCCGCCGCCTCGGCCAGGGCCAGGTTGCGAGCGGCCATCAACAGCCCCGCTTTCCAGTCAAGCGGCTTGGCAGGAAAGCCGCAGCAGGCAAAGCCGTCCAGATCGGCCACCTGGATTCCCAGTCGATCCAGCACCTTGCGGGCAGAGAGCTCATAATTGAGGCCGCGCACGGGGACGGTGCACCCCAGGTATAGCGCGTAGCGACTCACTCCGCTTCCTCCTCGACGTCCATATCGTCCAATATCTGGCGCACCTGCGCCGATTCCTCGCGTATGGGCGGCAGATCGTACTCCTGCCGCCGCTCGTTCTCGTAATCGCCGACCTCGTAGAGGCGGCCGTGGGCGCGCAGTTGCCCCACTTGCGTCTTGAAGGTTTGCGGGATGCGGCCCTCACGCACGGCAATGTTGCGGATGGCGTTCATCAGCTCGGGAATGCGCACGTCCTGCGGGCAGCGCTCGTAGCAGGTGTAGCAGACCGAGCAGAGCCAGACAAAGCCGCTGGACAGCACCTCCTGGCGCATGCCCAGCAGCGCCATGTGGATGATGCGGCGCGGGTTGTACTTGTCCGTCACTCCGCCGACGGGACAGCTGGCGCTGCAGGTGCCGCAGGAGAAGCAGCGCCGGATGTACTCGCCCCCCGGTTCGGCAGCGATCTCGTCGCGAAAGTTGGGGTCGAAATCGCTGACGTCGATGATATCGTCTTCTGGCATGGTCACAAATTTCCTACCTTGAGAGAACGGGCGAGGAGATCGGTCAGGTCCTCGAGCTTCAGGTCGAACTCGGCGCCGGCGTCCTTGAGCGCGCAGGTGAGGTGGATGCGGCACTTGGGGCAGGTGGTGATCATCCGCCTGGCGCTGCTGGCCTGGGCCTGGCCCAGCCGGGTCATCTGGATGCCCTTGGCGCAGCGCCCACAGTTGACCCAGCCGGTGGAGCCGCAGCAGAGCGCCTTTTCGCGGTTGTGGCGCATCTCGACCAGTTCGACGCCGGGAACAGCCTGGATCGCTGCCCGCGGCGGTTCGTAGACGCCCATGTAGCGGCCCAACCGGCAGGGATCGTGATAGGTGACGACCTCGTCCAAAGGCTCGAACTCTAGCTCGTCCAGGTGCTCGGCCAGCAATTCGCTCAGGTGGACCACCTCGAAGGGCAGCTCGCCCACGACATCAGGATAATCGTTGCGGAAGGCGTTGTAGCCTTCGGGGCAGGTAAAGATCACCCGCTGCGCGCCGCTGTCAGCAATGACCTGGACGTTGATTTCGGCCAGGCGGCGGAAATCCTTCTCCTCGCCGTTGAGCAGCAGGTCAGCGCCGCAGCAGCGCTCGTCGTCGCTGACGACGGGGACGATGCCGAGCGCGTTCATCAGGCGCACGGCGCTGCGCGCGGTCTGGGTAGAGACAATGCCCAGGTCGGCAAAAACGACGTCAAAGTAGGGCAGGCAGCCGACAAAATAGAAATCCTCCCCTTGCTGCCGCGTCTCCAGGTCGTCGGTCAGCCAGCCGGTGCGGTTCTGTTGCAGCGGGTGGGCCATGGCGGCCATCAACTGCTGCATGATGGCATTGTGGGCGTAGGTACCCTCCACCCCACTGTTGCGCGCCTCGATCCGCATGGCGATGACAAAAGCCGGGTAGTCGACCCCCGAGGGGCAGACGGCGCTGCAGCGGCGGCAGGTCAGGCACGACCAGAGGTGCGTGTTGTCGATCAGTTCCTCCGGCCGGCCGGCCAGGACGCGCTCGATGGTGCTGCGGGGTGAGTAGGTGGCGTCCACCCGTGTTACCGGACAGCTTCCGGTACACTTGCCGCAGTCGAGACAATAGTTGGCGCGGGTTTGGTGGAGGATTTTCTCAGTGTCCATTTATGTCAGGCAGTACGTGAAACGCAAAACGTGATACGCCTTTATCTTCCAAAGCGAATCCGCCCGGATCGTTGCCGGGACCACCCTCTCCCACTCCTCGTACGTCACCCCTCACCTCCCCAATCACGTTTCACGCTTTACGCTTTACGTTTTACGTTTCACG
>JAFGEI010000075.1 GCA_016931695.1 Anaerolineae bacterium
GAGCGGCTGTCGTGGCTGCTGCCGATGTTCATGTTCGTTTTCCTGGTGGCGCTGGGGATCGACTATAGCATCTTTCTGTTTGGCCGGATCAAGGAGGAGGTGGCCTACCACGGCATCCGGGAGGGGGTGCACGTGGCGGTGGCCCGGACGGGGGCGATCATCACTTCGGCGGGGATTATCCTGGCCGGCACCTTTGCCGGGATGATGGCCGGCGAGGTCGCCTTCCTGACGCAGCTCGGCTTTGCCGTGGCGGTGGGGGTGCTGATCGACACGTTTGTGGTGCGCACGATGCTGGACCCGGCGCTGGCGGCGCTGTTTGGCCGCTGGACCTGGTGGCCGGGCGGCGCGCCCCAGGCGCAAGGCCGCGGGCAAGGGTCGCCGGCGGCTGCGGCAGAGGCGCAGGAGAGAACTATCGCGTAAGGCTGGAATAGGCAGCGGCTGCCACTCGACGGCATTGCCCAACAGTGCGCAGCCGCTGCCCACAACTGAACGACGGACATGGCTTGGTCGTTAGTGGTCGATCCGCCGCTCCTGTTCGACCTTGGCCCATCGTTCGACGCGGCGTTCCGGCCGGCCCCTGCCGCGACGAGCTGCACCGGGTTTTCCTGCACCAGGCGATCCTCAGCACGCTGGCGGCCAAGCTGCCGGACTGGGAGCGGGTGTGGCTGCCGCCGCCGGAGCGGCGGGCGCGAAAGCTCAATGGGCTGGTCAACGCGGTGTACGAGGATGCGTTCCCGTGGAGCCAGATCGAGGTGGACAAGCCGCTGCGCTCGTGGCTGCGGGAGCGGGTACCTGCCTGAGCGACGGCCCGGGCTTTAGCAGGGGATTTCCAGAATCACCGCTGTGCCGTAATCCAGCGCCGACTGGATGTCGAGCGTCCCGCCGATCATGGCTGCCCGCTCGCGCATGCCGGCCAGGCCAAAGTGGCCCTGGGCCACAAAGCGTCCCAGGTCGGCGCTGTTGGGAATGCCCCGTCCATCGTCGGTGATTGTCATCCGCAGGCGGTCAGGATAGCGGGTGATGCGCACGGCGATCTCGGACGCGTCGGCATGGTGGATGGCGTTGTGCAGCGCCTCCTGGGCGATGCGGTAGACGGCCAGCGCCGTCTCTTCTAACAGGCACAGCTCATCAGCCGAAATCTCGATGTGGATGGGCGCCCGCGATTGTGCATCCAACCGCTGAACCAAGGACTTTAAAGCCAGCGCCGGATTGGTGGAGAGCAGCGGCGGGCGCAGGTCATGGCAGATGGCCCGCAGCGTCTGCACCGACTCGTTGGAACGGGCCACCAGCTCTTCAAAAGGGAGGCCGGCCTCAGCGGCGGTGACCTGGGCGGCCGATTCCAAAGCTTTGAGATCGCGAGCCACGGCACACAGGTCCTGGAGCACGCCGTCGTGCAGCTCGCGCGACAGGCGCTCCCGCTCTGACTCGCGGGCCGACACCGCCTGGCGGTAGAGGGCCTGCATCTCGCAGGCCAACTGCTGCTCCTGCTCAGCGTAGCGGATCGTCTCCAGGACGACGGCTGCCTGGCGGGCCAGGGTCGTCAGCCAGCGCAGGTCTTGAGGCGCGTAGGCCCATCTCCCGGCCCGCTCGCCCAGCAGCCAAATGCCATGGAGGTCGGCGCCGCGCATCAACGGCACCCAGACGGCTGTCCAGTGCAGGTCGGCGCGGCCCTGGGCGATCAGCTCGTGCAGATGTCCATCCACCCGCACTGCTTCCCCGCCTGAGGCCACCCAGCGAACCGCGGCGTGGAGGACCGGCAGGCGCAGATCAGCCTCGCCCGCTGCAACAAAGTCGTGCCCATCGGCGAGCAGCACACTTGCCCGCGACGCATCCAGCGCCCCGGACACCTCCTCAGCCAGCAGCCGGGCCAATGCCTGTCGATCCAACAAGGCGGCCATGCGGTGGCCGTACTGCACCAGCAGGTCTTCGTGGGCGATAGGCGGACCATGCCGCCTGCGGTGGTACCAGCGCCGGGCCAGGGAAACGAGCCACACCCCCAGAAGGGCAGCCGAGGCGCCTACCAGGAGCCACAACAGCGGTTCGCTCAGCATTTCATCCTAACCAGGGCTGCTACAGCAGGTTCCGCTCTTGGGCGATGGCCAACGCCTCGTAGCGGCTGCGGACCCCCAACTTGCGATAGATGGCGCTCAGGTGGTTGCGCACCGTCCCCGGGGAGAGGCACAGGGACTGGGCGATCTGGGGGTTGGGCAGGCCGCGCACGGCCAAGCGCAGGATGTCGCGCTCGCGGTCGGTGAGGAGCTCCCGGTCGCCGGCCTGCTGGGTGGCCAGGGCCAGCGCCTCGTAGGCCTGCGGGCTCAGGTACAATCGCCCCGCCGCCAGGTCGCGGACGATGGTCTCGATGCGCGACACATAGTCGTCGTCCTTGAGAATATAGCCGCACACACCCGCTTCCAGCAGATCGCGGACGCAGGCAGGCTCCAGGTGGGCGCTGAGCAGGCAGATGCGCAGGTGAGGATAGGCGGCCCGCAGGTCACGGACGGCGCTGAGGGCGTCGAATTCCGGCTCGATGAGCAGGTCCAGGAGCAGGACGTGGGGACGCTCGCGCTGCACCAGGGCGAATACCTCGCCGCCCCGCCGCGCCTCGGCCACCAGGCGGATGTCGGGGGTCTGGCCCAGCAGGGCACGCAAGGCGACGGCTACGTGCGGATGATCGTCCACGACGGCGACACGGATCATGATTGGGCCACCTTTCTCTCCTGGGCGGAATTGTACCCTGCAATCGAGTTAAAGTCAACCAGGTGGGGCGCGAAACACAGGGTGGGTGTATTTCTACTTTCTGGGTAAGTGCTTGTGGGGCAGGATCTGCCCCTCACCCCAACCCTCTCCCCACGGGGAGAGGGAGCAAAAACAGCGGGCCTGAGCGCCAGCGAAGGATCCCTCTTGGCCAAGAAGAGATGCTTCGCTTCGCTGCGGCACGATTTCCGCAGACGGGAAATCGCGCCGCACTGTAAAGCGGTCAGCATGACATGCTGACGGACGTAGGACGTGACAGTTGTCATGGCCGGGAATGACGGCTGCCTATGGAAATGGAGCGTGTTTTGTGATATGCTGTCATCGTGAAAATCAGCCATATTGCGCGGACAGGCTCTGCGCTGATGTGAGGAGGATGAAATGTTACAAGGAGAAAATCTCAGGCTGGTCTACCAGGATGGCGATGCGACCGTCGATGCGGTGCACGACGTTACCGTGACCGTGGCGGACCACCAGTTCATCGGTATCCTGGGGCCGTCTGGCTCGGGCAAAAGCTCGCTGCTGTACCTGCTGAGCGGGCTGCGCAAGCCGACCGGCGGCGAGGTCTATCTCGACGACCGGGCGTATAGCAGGATGTCGGACCGGGAGCGGGTGGCGCTGCGGCGCCGTGAGTTTGGCTTTGTCTTTCAGCAGCACTTTCTCATCAACTATCTGACCGCCCAGGAGAATGTGATGGTCGCCGCGCCGGTACAGGACAAGGCCCACACCGCCCAGGCCAGGGCGCTGCTGACCGACCTGGGGCTGAGCGACAAGCTGCACCGCTTTCCCTACGAGCTGTCCGGCGGCGAGCGGCAGCGGGTGGCGATCGCGCGGGCCATGATCCACCGGCCGCGGATCATCTTTGCCGACGAGCCGACCGGCCTGCTGGACCGGCACACCGGGCTGCAGGTGATAGCCCTGCTGCGCGCCTACCGCGACCAGGGCAGCCTGATCGCCGTGACGCACAACCCGGAGATCCTGAGCGAGGCTGATCTGATCATCAAGATGCGCGACGGGCAGATCGTCACCATAGAGGACCGGGTCGCCCGCCAGAGCAAGGAGGCAGCAGCATGAATCCCCTTTCTGCAGTGTGCTACTATCGCCGACACAAGCGCCAGGCAGTGATGCTGACCGCGCTGCTGGCCCTGGCAGTTGTGGGCCTGTACCTTGTGCTCGGCGTGCTGCTGGAGACGTTTATCACACCCCTGTATACCGTCAACCGCTATCTGAGCAGGTTCAGCCTGGTGCAGCCGGACATGGGAGCGCTGGACCCGGCGGTGGCTGCCCGGATTGGCGCGAACCCGGACGTGGCCGTGGTATTGCCGCAGAACCACGTGGAAATCGCCGTGCCGAACGCCGGAGGGGTCGACACGCCCTTTCGCCTGATCGGCCTCCAGGAGGCGGACATGGACGCGGTGCTGACCCAGAGCGGCGTCAGGCTGGTCGAAGGCCAACTGCCGCAGCCAGGAGCCAACGGCCTAGCGCTGTCGCGGGAGCTGGCCACTGCACTCGACCTGGGAATCGGCGACACGCTCAAGCGAACAGAGAACAACACAGGCTATGCCAACATCGCCAGCCCGCTGGAGGTGGTAGGCATCCTGTCCGGCGACGTCCGCCTGGGGATTGTATCCTATGAATACCTGGACAGCCAAGAGGGTTACCGCGGCATTGCCCGTTACGGCGTGCTGGTCATTGCCCGACCGGGCCGCGAGGCAGCGGTGGACGACCTGCTGAGGCAGACCGTCCGCAGTCCCCGCGTCGAGGTCGCTACCTACCATCTCCTGAGGGAGTACCTGGCAGAGTCGCGGGCGGTGCTCTACAAGGTGGGCATTCCGCTGGTCCTGCTGGTGACAGCCGCGATTACGATGGTCGTCGGCGCCATCAACCGGCTGGCGTTCATGCAGCGCTTGACCGAGCTCGGCACGCTGCACGCCGTCGGCCACGGCAAAGGGTGGCTGGCGCGCCGCCTGACGCTGGAGACGGCCGGGCTGGCCCTGGCCGGCGGGGCGCTGGGCATTGCGCTGGCGATGGGGATCATGGCGCTGCTGAACGCCGCCGTCTATGCGCCCAAGGGGTTTGCCTACAATCCCTTCCAGATGACGGCGCTCCCGTTCGTGGCGCCCATTCCGCTGGCGGTGATCGGGTTTACGCTGTTCACGGCCGTCCGCGCCCTCGGGCGCATGGATGCTGTGGCGATTGTGGAGCGGGGCGCGCTGAGCCTGGAGGAGAAGCAAACCAGGCCCGCGGCGCGCGCCCGAGCTATGAGCCTGCCCCACCCGCTGGCCGCGACGACCTTTTACCGGCGGCACAAGGGCCAGGCGGCGGTGCTGATCGGCGCCACGGCGTTGATGATCGTCAGCGCGTCCCTGTTCGTATTCGGCCTCGAGTCGTTTGACGACGCGAGGCAACCGCTGCTGAACCATCTGCGGCAGGTGAGCGTGGCGGCGGCGAACGGCCTGACACTGGAGCCGGGGACAGTTGAGCTAGTCCGCGCCCACCCGGCGGTGGAGCGGGTGATTCCCGCTATGCTCTTTTCGCCCCTGGGAATCTATGTTCCCCCGATCGCCCCCACCTACCCCGTCGAGGCCTATGGCGTCACGGCGGAGGATATGGCCTACCTGGTGGAGCTGTACGGGCTGCGACTGCGCGAAGGCCACCTGCCGCGCCCCAACAGCAACGAACTCGCCATTCCCTGGACTGTGGCCCAGAACCGCGGCCTCCAAGTAGGCGACGTGATCGGCAACCGTGACCACCCGGTCCACGCCGACGCGCCCACGCTGCCCACCGAGCTGGTGGTGTCGGGCATCCTGGCCCAGGCGGAAGATTTTGCCGACGACAACTGGCTGTCGTTCATGTCACTGGAGTTCGCGGAGAGCCACCCGGATGCCTGGAAGGTCAATCTCTCGCTCGTCGTCGCGCCCAAGGCCGGGCAAAAGGAAGCGCTCGATGCCTGGCTGGAAAGCGAAATCGCCGGCGAGGGGCGCCTGGTGTTCACCTATGGCAATCAACGGGCACAGTTTCAAAGCCAGGCAAGCTCACTGCTGCTGTCCCTGTCGCTGGTGGAAAGCATCATCGCGGTGGTGGCGGCCGTAGCTCTGGCCGGTCTCAACTATATCTTTGTCATGCAACGGCGGGCCGAGCTTGGCGTGTCGAGCGCATTGGGCCTGAGCCGGCTGCAACTGGTGGGACGCATCGTGCGCGAGACGCTCTTTACCAGCGGCGCGGCCTGGCTGGCGGCCGTCCTGGGGGGCGCGGCGATCCTGGTTGTGATGCAGTACGGGCTGTTTGTGCCGGCCGGGGTGAGGTTCAACTTGTTCAACCCCGTTCCGTGGCTGTACACCCTGCCGGTGCCGGCGGCGGTGCTGGCCGTCAGCGCCGGGGCCGTAGGCCGGGCGCTGTCGAGGCTCGATGCGGTGGCCCTGATCGAGGGGAGGGCATGATAAGGCGGGAACGCAGCCGAAAAGCAAGCCCCCTGGCCGCACTGAGCGGCCAGGGGGCTTGAATTATCCACGCAAGCTGTTCTAGTAGTTCCTGAACACCAGCGGCAGGTAGAGGTCGAGCTTGAGGACAGGATACCAGCGGCCCCAGTAGCCGGGGACGAGGACGTAGGCGGCGCTCTCGCGGCGGGCCAGGTCGGTGGACTGGCCGTGGGTGCCGTTCATGGCAAAGCTGGCCGACGTCTTGACGCCGCCGCCGGCGGCCAAGATGCTCCTGGAGATGCGATAGCTCTCAGAGGCCGGAGGGGTGCGCTGCGCCTCGACCGGGTCACGGTGGGCGGCGATGGAGGGAGGAGCGGACGGCCCGGGGAGGTCCGTTTCCGACGTTTCGCCCAGGAAGGGATTCTTCGCTTCGCTGCGGCACACTATGCCGCACTGTACAGCGGTCAGA
>JAFGEI010000076.1 GCA_016931695.1 Anaerolineae bacterium
CCGCCGTCGGGGGTGATGTGCAGGGTGAGCGGCCGTGCCTCCCAGCCCAAAACCTGCCCCTGGACGGTGATCAACGCGACCTTGAGGCTCGACGTTCCCAGGTCGACGGCGAGGATGACTGGCTCGGCGCTCATTCCACGCTCGCCAGCACCGTCTCAAGCCGGTTGAGCGCCTCGTCGATCACCTCGTCCGTGTCGGCCAGGCTGGTGTACATCCGGCTGCCGGCCAGGGTGACGATCCCCTGCGACATATAGGCCGCTCCCATTTCCTCCATCATGTGCTTGCGCGGCTTCATCTCGCGCAGCAGCTTGATCGGATTCCTGAAATCGAGCAGCATCACCCCCGATGTCTCGAGGTGGACGATAGAGCCCTGATTGTAGGCCACAAAGGGCAATCCATGATGCTCGATGATCTGCTGCAACCCTTTGGTCAGCCGGTCGCCTGCCCGCCCGGCGATGACCGGGGCGTTGGTGCGCTCCATCTCTAGCAGGGCGTAATAGCCCGCGGCGCACGACAGCGGGTTGGCCGACAGGGTCCCGCCGACATAGGCCCGCTCGCCCGTGCCGCCGATGCCCGCGGCAAAGCAGGCCATCACCTCTCGCCGCCCGCCGACCCCGCCGGCCATCGGGTAGCCGCCGGAAATGCACTTGCCAAGCACGGTCAGGTCGGGCTTGACGCCGAAATAGCCCTGCGCCCCGCCCATGCCCAGCCGAAACCCGGTCACCACCTCGTCAAAGATCAGCAGCGCGCCAAACTCGTCGCACAGCTCGCGCACTTTGTGGTTGAAATCACGGGTGACCGGGCGGGTGCCGCTTTCAGGCCCTACCGGCTCGACGATGACCGCCGCGGTCCCGCCCAGCAGGCGGTTGCGCGCCAGGCGCCGCCGGAGCTGTCCCAGGTCATTGGGGAAGCATTCCTGCGTTTGGCTGTTCGCCCCGCGCGGAATGCCGGTCGCTTCGCGGCGGCCCGTGCCCGGGATGTGCAGGCCGTACACCAGTTGATCGCTCCAGCCGTGGTAGGCGCCGCCGATCTTGATCACCTTTTTCTTGCCGGTGAAGGTCCGCGCAGCGCGGATGGCGGCCATCGCCCCTTCGGTGCCCGAGCCCAACATGCGGAATATCTCGACGGCCGGCATGAAACGGTTGACCAGTTGCGCCAGTTTCAGCTCATACTCGTGAAACAGGCCGGTGACCGGCCCGCAGGAGCGCAGCAGCTCGAAAACCTGCTCGCGCACCGGCGCCCAGTTGCTGCCCAGGACCGTCGGGCCGCCCGCCTGCAGAAAATCGATGTAGCGGTTGCCGTCCACGTCCCACAGGTAGGCGCCCTCCGCCTTGTCGACGGCCAGTGGAAAGGGATAGTTAAAGGCCAGGTTGTGCTGCACCCCGCCGGGGATGAACTTCTTGGCCTCGTCGGTCAGCGCCTTGGAGCGGGCGCATTTCTGTTCAAAGTAGCCCAAGAACTCTTGCATCCTATCGCGCCGGATGGGGCGTATCGGCTGCTTGATCAGCTCCTTCAGGCGGCGATAGATCTCGTCCGTGTCGGGCCATTCGGAAATGGCGTATTGCTGGCTGGTTATGTCTGTCATCGGTTCTCCTCCGCGCGGCGCTCTATCTTTTTCTGGTCCTGGCGCAGCTTGTTAAAGGCGATCTCCCGCACTGCCAGCGGGATCTTGGTCACCTGCCGTTCGGCGCACAGCGCCAGCAGATAGGCGATTGAGCACTTTTCCAGGATCTCGACGTTGTTGATGGCCCGCTCCATGTCGGGGCCAAAGCACAGCGCCCCATGGTTCTGGAGGATGTAGGCGTTGTGGTGGTTTTTGATGCGCCTGGCGATGTTCCTCTTCAAGAACCCGGTTCCCGAAGGGGCGTAGGGGATGATCTCCACCGACCTGCCCAGGAAACGGGCCTGCTCGTCGAACAGCGCCGGGATGGGGGCGTCGATCAGCGCCAGCGCGCTGGCATACACCTGGTGGGTATGGACGACGGCGTTGACGTCGGGCCGGGCCTGGTACACGACGGCGTGCAGGCTGCTCTCTATGGAGGGGGCGCGCTGGCCGCTCAGCGGGTTCAGGTCCAGGTCGAGAACGCACACGTCGCCGGGCGTCATCCCGGCATAGTCATAGTTCGAGGGGGTGATGGCAAAACCGTTCCGCTCTGCCACGCGCAGCGATACATTGCCCCCGGTCGCCATCAGGTAGCCGCGCTCTACCAGTACCCGGCAGGCAGCCACGAGCTGTTGCTTGTACGTCTCAAGCTGGTCCATCTCTCCCCCCTTGTGGGCTTGCTGTCAAGATTATACCTTATCTTTGCAATTCGTCGAACATTTCGGCGCAGGCGATGTCCGGCTCGTAGCCGCGACCGTGATCCTCCAAGTTCCACCAGCCTGACAGGACGCTCAGGGCCAGGCCCCAGGCGACCAACCGGCTCCGGTCGAGCCCCAATTCCGCGGCCAGTTGATCCAGCCGCCGCACCAGGACCCGCTTTGGATCCCCTGCTTTGGGCAGCAGCGACCGGCTAAAGTAGACCGCGTCCCACGCCGGCTCTCCGACTACCCCCTTGGGGTCCAACGCCAGCCACGGTTCCCGTTCGCTTCTCAGGATATTGCCATGATGCAGGTCGCCGTGGATCAGCATCTGCTCCGTCGCCGAACCGATCAACTGCTCCAACAGCCGCTCCGCCTTGTCGACCAAAGCGACTGGGAATGGGCCACAGCCGCCTTGAAAGCGAGCCCGCAGCCTGCCCAGGCCTGCCGCCCAGCCCGCCAGGGTGGCGAAACGATGCTCCGCGGGCGCCGGCTTCCACAACGAGCGCATCAGCCGGGCGGCGATACCGGTCGCTTCTTTGTCGTCGTCCAGGTCAGACAGGGGCGTACCGGGCTCGAGCCACTCCAGGAGCAGTATGCCCTCCTCTGGGTCCGCGTCCAGCAGCCGGACGGCGCCCCGGCCGTCAAAGCAGGCGAGCGCTGCGATCTCTCGGGACAGCTCGGGGTGGGGCACTCCCGCCTTGACGACCAGGCGCGCGCCGTCTTGACAGATGGCAGGCGCCACATAGTTGTAGGACAGATCGGCAAAGGGCGGCAGGATGGTCAGCGACCAGCGCTGCGAACAGCCGGCGATGATCGACGGCAGGCGATCCAGCCACGCCACGCCGGCTGCTCCATGGATGTCGGCGATCTTTTGAGCGCAGCCGCCGGGATCGATGCTCATGGATGGTTCTTGAGCACCAGCGGCAGGTAGATGTGTATCGCATCCGGGGCGCGGATCGTCGTCGTCACCGATACGACGTTGTTCCACGGCGCTGGGTCCAGTATCGTCGCGGCGAGCTCGGCCTGGTTGACGACGACGCTGCCCGGCTGGGCGGCGGGGTCGACCCTGGCGCGGATCTGGACAGCGCCGCTGTCGCCCGGCAGCAGGCCAGAGATGGTCCAGGCAAAGGTGACGCCGGCGGTGGGGGTCAAAACCTCCGGGCTGGCATAGACGACCAGCGGGTCGACCAGCAGGGCCGGGATAATGTCGGTCAGGACGACGCTGAAGGCGGCTTCGAGGCCGGCGTTGGTAAAGGTCACGGTGTAGGTCAGCAGG
>JAFGEI010000077.1 GCA_016931695.1 Anaerolineae bacterium
CTTCTCAATAAATTGGGGGTTGGGGGTTCGCGGGCGGCTTCGCCGCCCGCGAACCCCCAAATCTCCCGCCGTTTTTTGAAAAGATACGTAGAACGTTTACCCTGAATATCAAAAGAGGACTGTCGATGTATCGAGAATTCCTGGGAGAACGCGTACCTTCGGCGCTATTTGCGCAATGGCGTGGGCGCCCCCTCTATATTCACGTCGTATTCTTATTGGGGCAGTTGCTGATCACTTTTGGCCCCATTTTCCCGATCCTGGTCTTTTTCAACGCCTTTGTCACCCGGCTTGAGTGGACGGTGGTGTTGATGTGGGGGGGAGGGGGGTTGCTCGTCGTGGTCCTGGTGGCTGCATGGCTTTATCTCTACTATTCCAGGGCGATTCGCCGCTTTTTGGCGCTCATGATCGCCGGTGAGTTGGTGGAGCCGCCCCAGGCGACGGCGGCCTGGTTGGAAGCGGTTCTCTTCCCCCAGCGGATGGTCGGATGGGCTGCCCTGGGCATCGTGGTCGTTTTTGGCCTGGAGATCGTTTTTCTCATTCCTCACTACGGGTTGCAGTCGACGTTGCAGAGCGGCATCGTCGTGTTGACCGGCGCAATCTGGTTCGGCATGGTGATCTTTCTCTTCTATCTCGAAGGGGCGATGCGCCCCATCGTGCGGCTGGCCCTGGCGACGGGCGCCGAACCGGTGTTGGATAACCTGGGAATCGCCAGGCTGAGGCTGGGGACCAAGCTGCAGGTGCTGACTCTGGCCCTCATCGTGGTGCCGACGGCGATTGTGGGGATTTTTGCCTACAGCCAGGTCGTCGCGCTGGGCGGCGACCCCGGCCGGGTGTTGTTGTTGACCGGTCTGATCGTCGCCATAGCGGGCGGCGCCGCCGTCTTGCAGTCGTTCCTGCTCGTCCGCAGCGTGCTCGCGCCGATGCGCGAGATCCAGCGGGTGATCGATGAAGTGGCGCGGGGCAACCTCGACGTGTCGGTGCGCACCATGACCACCGACGAGCTGGCCGAGCTGGGCCTGCAGTTCAACCGCATGGTCGTCAAGCTGCACCAGAACGAGGCCCTGGCAGCGGCTTTTGGCCGCTACGTGAGCCCAACGGTGCGCGATGGCATCCTCAGCGGGCAGATCGACCTGGGCGGGGAACGGCGCGAGATCACGATCCTCTTTACCGACATCCGTGACTTTACCGGCTGGTGCGAGCGCGAGTCCCCCGAAAGTGTGATCCAGACGTTGAACGTCTATTATGGATTCCTGGTGCAGACGCTGATCCGCCACGGCGGGACGGTGACCCGCTACACGGGCGATGGCGTGCTGGCCCTCTTTGGTGCGCCGCTGGACGATCCCGACCACGCCCTGCACGCCGTGCAGGCGGTGTGGGAGTCGTACACGCTGCTGGAAAAGTTCAACGACATCCGCCGCACCCTGGGAGCGTTCGAGCTGCGGACGGGCTTTGGCATCCACACCGGATCGGCGGTGGTCGGCAGCATTGGCACCGATGCGCGGGCCGAGTATACGCCCATCGGCGACCCGGCCAACGTCGCCAGCCGCATCGAGGGGCTGAACAAAGAGCTGAGCACCTCGGTGCTCATCTCGGAGGCGACCTACCGCCGCGTGGTAGAGCACGTTCTGGTCGGCCAGCGCGCCGAGGTGACGGTCAAGGGGCGCTCCCGCCCGGTACGGGTAGTGGAATTGGTCGGGCTCAAGCCGACGCCGCGCCTGGAGCAGGGATAGGCGGGGCGGTTCATCCAACCGTGGATGCCGAGCCGTTTGGTGCGAGCGGGAGGCGCCGGAGACGGTGATCTAGACCTTGAACAGCCATTACGAGAACCTGATCCGTGGGCTGGTAAAGTATGGCGGGACGGTGACCCGCTACACGGGAGACGGGGTGTTGGCCCTCTTTGGCGCGCCGCTGGACGACCCCGACCACGCCTTGCACGCAGTGCAGGTGGTGTGGGAGGCGTACAGCTTGTTGGCCAAGTTCAAGGTCCGCCGCAGCGTCGACACGTTCGAGCTGCAGACCGGTTTTGGCATCCACACCGGGATGGCGGTGGTGGGCAGCATTAGCACCGATGCGCGGGCCGAGTATACGCCCATCGGTGTGGCGGACCACGTCATCTGCGGCCAGCAGGCAGAGGTCAGTGTGAAGGGGCGCAGCCGGCTGGTGTGGGTGGTGGAAGTGGTCGGCATGCGCAAGCCCCCTCAGGAGAAGCGGTGAGCACGGGCGGGCGGCAGATCAGGCGGGCGGCGCTGCAGGTGGTCGCCCTCTTTGTCGTCAGCCGCCTGCTGGGGCTGCTGCGCGAGGTCGTCATCGGCGCCGCCTTTGGCACCAGCGCCGAGTACGATGCCTACCTGGCGGCGATCACGATCCCCGACATCCTCTTTACCCTGATCGCCGGGGGGGCGTTGGGCTCGGCGTTCATCCCGACTTTTACCGGCTACTTGGCCCGCGGTGACGCTGCCGGGGCGTGGCGGCTGGCGAGCGGCGTAGTCAACCTGTTGGTGCTGGTGCTGCTCGGGGCGACCGCCCTGGCCTGGTTGGGAGCGCCGCTGCTGGTATCGACCGTGCTGGTGCCCGGCTTTTCGCCGTCACAGCAGGCGCTCACCGCGTCGCTGATGCGGGTGATGCTCCTGGCCCCGCTCTGCTTTGGCGTCAGCGGCGTGGTGATGGGCATCCTCAATGCCCGCCAGCACTTTATCCTGCCCGCCCTGACGCCCAGCTTTCTCAACCTGGCCCTCATCGGCGCTGCTTGGCTGGCCGCTCCGCGCCTGGGGGTGCGCGCGCTGGCCTGGGGCTATCTCGCTGGCGCGCTGCTCCACCTCCTGGTGCAGCTGCCTGGACTCTACTGGGTGGGGGCGCGCTACAACCTCCGGCTGAACGTGCGCGATCCGGGGATACGCCAGGTGCTGAAACTGATGGCGCCCCGCGTGCTGGGACTGGCCGCAGTCCAGTTGAACTTTGTGGTCAACAAGAACATTGCCTCGTGGTTCGGCGCGGGAGCGGTCTCGGCCCTCAACTATGCCTGGCTGCTGATGCTGCTGCCGCAGGGGGTCTTTGCCCAGGCCGTGGCGACGGCGGCTTTTCCCACCTTTGCCGATCAGGTGGCGCGGGGGAAGCGGGACGAGCTGCGCCACAGCCTGGTTTCGACCCTGCGCACGGTTTTTTTCCTCTGTATTCCGGCTGCAGTTGGGCTGCTCGTGTTGGGGCGGCCGTTTGTCGCGGCGTTGTTCGAGCGGGGGGCGTTCGGGGCCGCCTCGACCGAGGCGGTGGCCTGGGCCTTGTCCCTCTATGCGCTGGGGTTGGTCGGGCACGCGGGGATCGAGATCGTCGCGCGGGGCTTTTACGCCCTCCACGATACCTGGACCCCGGTCTGGGTGGGCGGCGCGGCGATGGGCGTCAACGTCGTGGCCAGCCTGGCCCTGTCGGCCGTGTTTGCCCGGGCGGGCCTCCCGCCCCACGGCGGGTTGGCGCTGGCAAACTCGCTGGCTGCGCTGCTGGAGATGGCCTGGCTGCTGGTGCGGATCCGGTCGCGGATTGGCGGGCTGGAGGGGCGCGCGCTGCTGCGATCGACCGCGCAAAGCGGCTTGGCTGCCGGGGTGATGGCGGCCGTCCTGGTGACGTGCCAGCTTTTGCTGCCCTCCGTCCCGCCGGTTCTGCTCGCAGCGGGCGGCATCGTGCTGGGCGCCGCCGTCTATTTGCTGGTCGCGTATCTGCTGCGTGCGGAAGAGTTGGCGCTGGTCCGCCGGTTGTTCTTGAAGCGGCTGCAGCGCGGGTAGTCTGATGGAGAAATCGAAAGGAGTCAAAATGGACCCGTTGAACTTGATGCGCGAGTTGGCGATCGACGCCGACACCAAGATTGTCATCCTGCTGTTGGACGGTTTGGGCGGCCTGCCGCTGGAGCCCGGCGGGCCGACCGAGTTGGAAGCGGCCTATACCCCCTACCTGGACGCACTGGCCAAGGGCGCGGTCTGTGGCATGAGCACCCCCATCGCCGCCGGGATCACTCCCGGCAGCGGGCCGGGGCACCTTGCCCTCTTTGGCTACGACCCGCTCCGCTTCGAGATCGGGCGCGGGGTATTGGAGGCGCTGGGCATCGGGTTCGACCTGCAGCCGCAGGACATTGCGGCGCGGGGAAATTTCTGCTCCCTCGACCCCGCCAGCGGGGTGATCACTGACCGGCGGGCGGGACGGATTCCCACCGAGGTCGGCGCGCGGCTGTGCGAAAAGCTGCGCGCCATCGACCTGCCCGGCGTCGAGACCTTTGTCGAGCCGGTGAAGGAATACCGCTTTGTGCTGGTGCTGCGCGGCGAGGGATTGGCGGACGGGCTGACCGAGACCGATCCCCAACAGACAGGCGTGCCGCCGCTGCCGGTGGAACCGACCCGGCCTGAGGCGGCGGAAACGGCAGCACTGCTCAACCGTTGGCTGGCCGCGGCGCGGCAGACCCTGGCCGACGAGCATCCGGCCAATGGCTGCAACCTGCGCGGCATCGCCAGGGACCCCGGCCTGCCCCGCATGCCCGACATCTATCGCCTGCGCTGCGGCGCCATCGCCACCTACCCCATGTACCGCGGCGTGGCCCGGCTGGCCGGGATGGACGTCCTGCCGACCGGCGAGACGTTGGAGGACGAGCTGGATACGCTCCGCTCCCACTGGGCGGCGTACGATTTCTTTTTCTTTCACGTCAAAAAGACCGACAGCGCGGGAGAAGATGGCGACTTTGCGCGCAAGGTGGCGGTCATCGAGCACGTGGACCGCCTGCTGCCGCGCATCCTGGCCCTGGGGCCGGACGTGGTGATCGTCACCGGCGACCACTCGACCCCGGCGCGGTGGCGGGCCCACTCGTGGCACGAGCTGCCGGTGCTGCTCTGGGCGCGGACTGTCCGGCCGGACGGGGTGACGGCGTTTGGCGAGCGCCCCTGTATGGCCGGGGGGTTGGGGCACATCCACCACGTCGACCTGATGCCGCTGGCGATGGCCTACGCCGGGCGCTTGGCCAAGTTCGGGGCGTAGAGCGGGGCGATCGGGAGAATGGACCCTATAGATTTTTGTTCTTGATGATCCTGCGCCACAAAAGTGCCCCCAGGCCGACGAGCACTGCCAGCACTGTGATTCCCCCCACAATCACGATCCCCACGTCCATCCAGAAGCGGACCGGGTAGAGGCGGATGAGCGTGTCGGAGTAGAAAAAGGTCCATGTGCCGGGGGGAAAGAACAGTTCGTGAAAGCGGACGAAAAAAGCGTCCCATTGGAGAAGCATGAATCCGCCCACGGCGACCAGGAGCCCGATCGACAGCAGGCTTCCCCGCCACAGTGCAGCCGGGGCGCGGGCGCGGGTGGCGGGGTGGCGGGCCAGCAGCGCCGTCCCGCCGCTGACCAGAACAGCTGCCGCAAGGCCCGCGCCCAGTAACCCCCACAGCACCCGCTTGACGTCGATCATGTGCTGCAGCTCGCGCGCGTTGAAGGCGGGCTGGCCGCCCGCCAGTTCCAGTTCCGCCAGCAGTTCGATTCCTGCGGCGGTCACCAGGTAGTCGACGCAGACCTCTGCCAGGCGGATGCGCTCCTCCGTGGCCAGGCCGTAGGGGTCCGGGGGAAAGCCCGGGCGGCCATATTCCCAGTCTACCAACCAGTGCCCGGTGGTCAGGCGCAGGCTGGCGGCCAGCAGCGCCAGCGGCATCGCGAGCACGACGACGGCTTGCAGCAGCTTGGGCCAGGCTTGGGGCCGCTCGTCCATCACCTTCTCAGCTGGACGCCGTGCGGCGTCATCCGCGCTCCTGGGCGACAGCGATGGCGGTGAGGGTGAAGCCAAAGAGGCACAGCGCGCCGAATCCCGTCCCAAAGAGCAGCAGCGCCAGGCCGACCATGGCGCTTGGTGACAGCGCGATCTCGAGCAGCAGCGTCGCGCCGATCCCGACCAGCGCGGTCATCAGGCCGACGATCACGCCGGCGACGAGAAAGCCGATGACCCGCGCAAGAACCGAGCGCCAGCCGACGATCTCGACGACCAGCGAAAAGGGAAGTGCCGCTGCAGCGAGAAAGATGCTGGAGAGCAACACGGAGACGAGGGCGGAGCTGATCCCAGCCAGGAGCGTCAGGGCGGCCAGGACGCCGTTGATCATCACCGCCATGGGCAGGTCGTTTTGGGCCGCGGCGCCGAAAAAGAGGAACAGGATAACCAGGCCGGCGACGACCATGAGCGCCAGGATCACGACCAGCGGCAGCATGCTCATCACCAGGGTCGAGAGGCATCCGGCGCTGAGGTACCGGACGACGTGTCGGCGCAGTGCGTTTTTTCCCATGCTACGATTTTGTCCTCGATCTATTTCCGCTGCCCCCGGCGAACGGCGGGCTGAGCCGTTACCTGCCCAGCACATAATTCAGCACGATGGCGTGGGTCAGCATTTCCACTGGCGCCCGGTCGTCGGTGAGGACCATTCCTCCCGCCGCGATGGGGCGCAGGTTGGACCAGGCTTCGTCGGCGATCTGCTGGAGCGTGGCGTCTGCCATCAGCGGCCGGTTGGCGAGCAGGTTTTCCGCTTCCGACGGCTGCACCGTCGCCACGATGATGGTGTTGAAGGAGGCGGGCACGTCGATCGCGTGAACGGAGGGAAAGACGCCGGCGAGGGTAGCGGCGATGGTCTCGACCAGTCGGTCGTCGCCGGGAGTGCGGCCGACGTTGATCGCGACGACTCCGTCCTCGGCCAGGTGATCGCGCACCGCCTGGAAGAACTCGACCGTGGTCAGGTGCCAGGGAATGTAGGGCAGCCGGTAGGCGTCGATGCCGACGACGCTGTAGGTGAGCGTGGAGCGGGAGAGAAATGCCCGTCCGTCGGCGACGACGACGTTCAGGTTGGGCTCATCCATGGCAAAGAACTCTTGCCCGACGTGGACGATCTCGGGGTCGATCTCGACCCCGTCGATGGGGATGGGGCCGTAGGTGTTGGTGTAGAGCTGGGGGATCGTTCCCGCTGCCAGGCCGATCATTGCCAGCGATTCGATGCGCTCGGGGGAAAAGGGGGCGGGATTGAAGAACGGGGCAATGAGGAAATAATCCCACGTCCCGCCGACCCGCCGCCCGTGCAGGTCATAGATCGAGTGCACGCCCTGTCCCTCGTTGAGGTATAGATAACGCCGCCCGTCCTGTTCCACCACCTGGATATAGTTGTAGGCCGACTCGGTTTCATAGATCGTTCCCGCCTGGGGCTTGATCGGTTGGCCGCGCAAGATCAGGGCCAGCAGGAGGATGAGGAGCGGCATCCAGAGGTAGCGGATCACCTGGCTGCCTGCGGCGCGGGCCAACCCCACCAGCGCCACCGCCATCAGCAGCAGAGAAAAGACGACAAAGGTGGTTCGAGTTCCAACGGTGGGGATGAGCAAAAACACGGGGAGGAGGGTACCCAGCAGGCTACCGGCGGTCGAGATGGCGTACGTGCGCCCGGCCACGTTCCCGGCCTGCTCCACCCGCTCCATGAGCAGCCGGATGACAAAGGGGGAGACGCAGCCCATCAGCGTGACCGGCACGGAAAAGAGCAGCAGCACGACCAGGAACGGTCCCGCCAGCAGGGCGACGTTATAGTCGGCAAATCCCTGCGCGGCGGTCACCATCACCGGCCGGGCGACGAAAGGGACGATGCCCACCAGCAGGGAAGCCCAGGCCAGCAGGCGGTAGAGGGTTGCCGGGTGCGGGGAGCGGTCCGCCCACCGCCCGCCGATGAAATAACCGGCGGTAAGGTAGAGGAGGATCAGGCTGATGATGGCCGCCCAGACCGGGTGCGAATCGCCAAAGTGGGGGGCCAGGAGCCGGGAGGCGGAGAGTTCTACCCCGAGAGAGATCATGCCGCTGGCAAAAGCGGTGATGTATAAGCCGGCCTGGTTCTTTTTTCCCATGGGCCTGATTATAGCCGGTTTTGGCGACTTTCCAAGTGTCGCTATCCTGTCCGGCCGGGGGGGGGAGGCGGCAAGGGCCAAAGACGGGGCCGCGCTCGTGGCAGCGCAGCCCCCGCCCGTGCCCTGGGCCGGGAACAGGGCACGGGCGGGCAGGGGACGCCCCACCGGGGCCTGCTGACCGGTCGATGTGAGGATATGTCGGGTCGAAGGGCGGCCTGGGCCGCCCCGCCAATTAAGGTTCGGTCACCACCAGGTTGTCGTAGTGGATCTCGGTCCCCTCCTCCTCAAAGGTCGTCGCGGTCAGGGCAATGTCCCCCGAGGTATAAGTCGTATCCCGGATGTCAGCCAACACCTCTCCGTTGACGATCAGCGTCAGGCGGTCGCCGTCGCAGACGACGCGCAGGTGGTTGGTGGCGTTGCCCATGTTGATCACGGTCGAGGTGGTCCAATCGACCAGGGGTTCGAACTCGTCGTTGACGATGCGGTGAACGGCATAGTAGCCGTCCCCGCTGACGCGCAGCAGGTAGCCGTTGCTGTCCGATTGGACGCGGCACATGACCCCGTAGGCGTTGTTGTCGTTGCTGGGGGCCGAGACCTGGGTGGCATCGACGTCGATGATCGTATTGGAAAAGTTGCGCATTGCCTGGCCCCACATCATGCTGCCCAACTCGGTGGTGGTCACGTAATAGTAGCCCGGGCCGTAGCCGATGGTGCCGGTGTCGAATTCGTCTATCTCCCAACCTGTGCTCGGATCGCTAAAGTCGTCCTCGAACAACACGTCGGGGAGCGGGGCGCGCGTGGCGGTCGGGGGGGGTGGCGGCGCCGTCGGGGTATCCCCCCCGCCGTTGTCGCCATTCTCCGTCGGGCTGCAGGCGAGCGCCACGATGACCAGCATCAAAATAGCGACCAGTAAACTTTTCTTTCTCATCTGTCCCTCCTGATTGATTCAAGTGTGCAAGTGCTCAGCAATTAAACTGCATTGGTGCTCGTCAACTCTAATTTCTTAAAGAGCGGCTTGGGCTGTCGCAGCGGCTGCCCGGCGGGCAGCTCGCTGGGGCGCCACGCCCCCACTGCGCCGGCGGGGTCGTAGCACAGGGCGCTGTGCGCTCCTTTTTCTTGCTCGGTAAACGTGTCGATGTACTGGCGCCCAAAGAGGCTCCCTTCGTACCCCAGGTACTGGTGCAGCGCTTCGGAGGAGAAGGGCAGAAAAGGGGCTAGCAGGATCTTGAGTGAGTCGATAGCGCGCAGGGCAATATAGACCGTCGTCCCGGCGGCCTGGCGGTCCTCCTTGATCTGGAACCACGGTGCTTTGTCGTCCAGGTATTTGTTGGTTTCGCGGGCCAGGGCCATTGCCTCGTTCAACGCGGCGCGAAACTTGCAGCGATCGAAAAGGCAGCCGATCGGTTCAAAGGCGACATCGATGCGCGCCAGCAGGCCCACGTCGGCGCGGTCCATCAGGCCGGGAACCGGCACACGGCCATCAAAGTTCTTGTAGGCAAAGGTCAATACCCGGTTGCAGAGATTCCCCCACGCGGCGACCAGCTCGTCGTTGTTGCGGCGTCTGAAATCGACCCAGCTGAAATCGCTGTCGCGCGTCTCGGGCATCACGGAGGTGACGTAATAGCGCAGTGGGTCGGGGTCAAACTGCTCCAGGTAATCCGGCAGCCAGACCGCCATGCCGCGACTCTTGGAGAACTGTTGTCCTTCGATGTTCATAAACTCGTTGGCCGGCACGTCGTATGGCAGGTTCAGGTAGCGGGATGGATCGCTCTCGTACAATCGCGCCATGCCGATCAGCTCGGCCGGCCAGATGATGGCGTGGAAGGGAATGTTGTCTTTGCCGATAAAGTAGACCGTTCGAGCGGTGGGCTCGTACCACCACGTCTTCCACGCGTCGGGCTGGCCGGCGTTGTGCGACCATTCGATGCTGGCGGACAGGTAGCCAATCACCGCCTCGAACCAGACATAGAGGCGCTTGCTGCTGTAGCCATCCAGGGGCACCGGGATGCCCCACTCGATGTCGCGGGTGATGGGACGGCCTTGCAGGCCGGCATTGACGTAATTGCGGGAAAAATTGAGCACATTGGGCCGCCAGTGATCCTTCCCCTCGGCCAGGAAAGCAGCGATTTCGTCCTGCAGCGCCGGCAGGTCGAGGAAAAAGTGCTCCGTCTCGCGCACCACGGGCGTGCTGCCGTCGATCTTGCTGTGCGGGTTGATCAGCTCCAGGGCGTCGATCAGGCTGCCGCAGTTGTCGCACTGATCGCCGCGCGCCTCTTGATAGCCGCAGTTGGGACATGTCCCTTCGACGTAGCGGTCCGGCAAGAAGCGGTTTTCTGTGGTCGAGTAGAGCTGGCGCTGGACACGTTTCTCCAGGTATCCGCGCTCCAAGAGGCGCAGGAAAATGTCTTGCGCCACCCGATGATGGTTGGCCGTATCGGTGTGGGTAAAAAGATCGTAGCTGATGCCGATCTGTTGCTGTGTTTCTAGAAACCGGGCGTGGTAGCGCTCAAAGATTTCCCGCGGGGTGACGCCCTCCTGGTCGGCACAGATGGTAATCGGCGTGCCGTGTGAATCGGACCCCGAAACCATGAGCACGTCGTTGCCCGCCAGGCGGTGATAACGGGCATAGATGTCGGCGGGGAGATAGGCGCCGGCCAGGTGCCCGACGTGCAGGTCCCCGTTGGCGTAGGGCCAGGCGACGCAAATCAGAATTTTTTCGGCCATCACACTCTCCTCGGTTCAATCGTTGCCCTCATTGTATCACAGGGTAGAGAAAATAAAAAGGCGCGCCAGAACCGGCGAACTCTTCCCTTCGGGTCACTTTTATGATACAATGTAACTGCTCAGCCGGTCGCCCCTGGATGCTCTCCCAAGTCCGGAAAAGGGGAGGGTGTGGGTGTTGCGGGCGGCTTCGCCGCCCGC
>JAFGEI010000078.1 GCA_016931695.1 Anaerolineae bacterium
ACATGTTGTAGGCGATGGTATTGTTGACGACCTCCAGCGTGCAGGTGTAGGTGCCCACCCACACGGCGCTGTCCCCCTCGCCCCAGACGATATTGTTCTCCATCCGGCCCCCGGACCACAGCTTGATGCCGTTCAACGCGTTGTTGATCACGCGGTTGCGGCGGACGACGACGCCGACCACGTTGCCGGCCCGATCACGGGAGTTGAGGTCGATCCCATCGCCGCTGTTGTCGTGCACGTAGCAGTCCTCCACCAGGACGGGATAACCGCGGGCGAACTCGAGGCCGTCGGAGCCGAAAGAGGCCTCCTCCCCGGTGTCATAGATCTCCACCCGGCGGACCACCATATGGTTGCAGGGGCCGGGGGTGCAATCCACCGCCGAATAGATGCTGCCGTGGATCGTGCTGTCCTCCAGGATAATGTATTCGACCGGCCCGTAGAGGGGCGGGGCTTCCGTTTCGCCGACCGTGAAGTGAACGCTGCCTTCACCGCCGGCCACATCCAGATGGTCCAGTTGCACGTATCGGTTTTCCCCGGACAACTCGATGCCCCAGATGGTGAAATTGCGCAGGGCAAACCCGCTGATGCGCACATAGGAAGTATACTGATCCAGGATCAGCACACCGCTTACGGTGTTGCCGCTGTCCAGGATGGGGGACTCGCCGGTGTAGGCGATAAAGGTGATGGGGGCGCCGGCCGTGCCGGAGACGGTCAGGTGGGCCTCTTCGGTGAGCGGATAGACACCGCCGCGGAAGCAGACGGTATCGCCGGGCTGGGCGGTGTCAGCGGCGTGCTGGAAGGTGGCCCAGGGCAGCTCCAGGGTGCCCGGATTCTCGTCATCGCCACCGGGGGCCGCGTAGTACGTGCAGGTGGCGCCAGGCACGGCTGCGGGGGGGGCGGGCAGCAGCGCCGCCGCCAAAGTGGCCGCGATGGTCGGCACCGCGGAACCGAGTGGGGATACTGCGGTGAGGGCGACCCGATCAGGCTGCCACCCGCTCCCGCCGGCTGTAGCCATGGGAGCCAGCACACCGGCCAACAAGATCAGGCCGGCAACCAGGGTCCTTGGGAATGCTCGCTTGGTCAACATCTTGCCTCTCCTTATGCTCCGATTCATCACGGCCATTTGTTCAGACACTGCCACCACGCTTGACGATTTCGTCCAATATCCGTCCGGCGACACTGGGGCTAAGGACCGCTTTCCCTTTGGCGACGGTGCGGACGGCGGCAACGACTTCGGCGGGCTGGGTCCTTCTGAGCAGGCACCCCAGCGCGCCTTTTCTGAACGCCTCGAGCGCCAACTGCTCCTCACCATCGTCGTCCAATACAATGATCTTGATTTGGGGAAACAACTCGCAGAGTTGTTCCACCATCTGCAGGCTATCGGCCCGGGATGCGCTTACGCCCAGCACAATGACGTCTGGACGGGTCTCGCGAATCAGTGTCATGGCCTCTGGTCTTTTGGCCTCGCTCACGACCACGATATCTTCTGCGGTTTCAAGCCATGCGCGCGCACTTTGGCGAAACAAGTTATCGCCGTCGAGGATCGAGACTCGTATGGGATCGCTCATCCGCTCCTCTCTGGAAAGCGTGACCTCAAACGATGAGCCGGTGACTCCGTGAACTGCCGCAACTATGCCACCCGCAACACTACTGGATGATACCAGCATCGCATAGTTTGCGGCGGTGCACAAGGGAGAAAACTCATCAATGGGCAGAGAAAAAAGTACCTGAGGATGCCGGCGGCGCCCTGGGGCCGCTGATCGAATATGACGCGGCCCTGTCTATACAATCTGGCGAATCTCAGGTATAATGGGGGCATCTCGGGTGAAGAAGCAACAAGGCGATGAGGCGATGCGACTAAGTGAAGGCATACGCTTCGTCGGGGCCACCTAAGGGGACAGCAAGGGAGCTGCCATCTTGACCGGAGGCGCTGCGAGAGTCCGCTCCACTTTCCCTCACCAGGCAAAATACACCCCCAGCTACGGTGCCTGGTATTCCCCATACTTGACCAGGTACTCCTCGGCGACCCATCCAATCCAGCCTTCCGGCAGAATCACCTCGACCTGGGCAAAGTCCTCCACCTCCGCGCGGCGGCCGGTGAGCTGGACGACCATCCCATCCGGTACAACGACCAGGAGCTCGCTCAACCCCGGCTCCCGGCGAAGGTTCACGCCACCCCCCGTCTCTCCCCGGATAATCGCATAGGCAATGGGTGTCGCCGTCGGCGAGGGGATTATGGTCGCCGTCGGCAGCGGGGTGGGGGTCGACGTGGGCGTCGCCGTCGGGGTTGGCGTCGGCGTCGACGTGGGGGTTGGGGAAGGCGTTGGCGTAAGCGTGGCCCCAGGCAGGGGGGTCAGCGTGGGAGTGGGCGGGATGAGCGGGTCCAGCCGGGTAAGAGGCACGACCAAAAGGGTCAACGCCACCGGTTTCTGCAGCTGGGTCGCCACTTCCCGCTGCATGTGGAGGACCTCGTCGTGCCGGAGGTTGCGCGGCAGGCGGGCTGTAGCGACAATCTCCAGATGATCCTCGACCCAGCGCTTCTCCAGGTGGACCAGGCTGCTGTCCTCGCCTGTGCGGGCCAGTTCCGCGGTCAGGGCGGCGCGGATGGCCTGGTCTTCGGCCGAATCACGGACGATCTCGACCATGAAGAGCGCCAGGGGCACGATCACAAGGAGCAGCAGGACAGTAGCGAACAAGAGGGCCCAGGACACCACCACGCGCCGCTGCGCGATCAACAAGGGTCCGAAGCCAACGCCGGCAAAGACCACCGCGCTGGCAAAGAGAATGGCTGCCAGGCTGGACAGGAACAACAGCAGGGCTCCCCCGCTCACGTCAGGCCGGCCCTGCGAAATACCAAGCCCGATCACACAAACCGGCGGCATCAGGGCGGTGGCGATGGCCACGCCCGGCAGCGTAGCCGATAGGTGGGGCTGGGCCAGGGCGTACGCCGCAGCCATACCGCCGGCCAGCGCCACGACCAGATCGAACAGCGTCGGACGTGTCCGGCTGAGTATCTCGGCCGACAGCTCGACGGTAAAGCCGGCTCCGCTGGTCGCCGCCACCCACCCGAGCGCCGCGCTCAACCCCACCGCCAGGGCCACGCCCAGCAGCAGCGACAGCAGCGCCCGCCCCAGCCGCTTCAGGTCTCCCCGGACCATCGCCAGGGCTGCCGCCAGGATGGGCGACATCAGGGGCGCGATGAGCATCGCGCCGATGATGACCGGGCCGCTATCCAGAACGAGGCCGAGGCTGGCGATGATACAGCTCAACAGCACCAAGAGGACATAGTCCCGGTCGATCCAGGCATCCTCATCGAGCTCGCGGACGACATCGGTCTGGCGCTCGCGACTGACCCGCCCGAGAATGTTGCGCAGCGACCACCTGGCGTTCTGCATGTGTTAGCCTTCTCCTTGTCTAGATTCTTGAGCGGTCCGATTTGACAAGCGGAGCAAGTTTGCAATTGCGAACCAAGCATATCACCGCCAGAGCGACATGTCAAGACACCCCATCGGAGCAGTTCTCCAGGTCGCTCCCGCGTGCCACGAATGGCCAGGACCGGGGCTACCTGTCCTGCCGCATCTGCGTTTGAACACGCTCCCGGGCAGAAAGGGGAGCGGCACATCGCCAGGTCTCGCCCTCGCCGTACAGGCAGAACACGGGGAAGAAAGGCGGCGGCGAACCCGCGTTTGCGCCCGGTGGAGCAACATGCTACAATAGCGGTGGTTCGCCCGCAGCGCTTGCCGAAGACGGACCAGGCTGGAGGACCGATGGACATCCGTGTCGATTACCTGTTACGCGCGCAGGCGGTTTTGCCGTGAAGCAGGCCATCCGCCCTCTCCAGGTCCTGCTCCCCCTCGGCTTAGGCACGGCCCTCTCCCTGATGGGCGACGCGACGCTGTACACGGTGCTGCCCACCCACACCGCCGCCGCGGGCGTCACCCTGGCCAGTGTGGGTATCCTCCTCAGCGCCAACCGCTTCATCCGCCTGCTCTTCAACGGCGCGTTCGGCCTGGCCTATGACCGCTGGCCCCGGCGGCGCCTCTTTGTGCCGGCCCTCTTCCTGGGGGCGCTCTCCACCCTCCTCTACGCCGCCACGCGCGGTTTCTGGCCGCTCCTGGCCGGCCGGCTGCTGTGGGGCGCGGCCTGGTCGGGCATCTGGGTCGGCGGCGGGACCATGATCCTGGACGTAACGGGCACCCACGACCGCGGGCGCTGGACCGGCCTCTACGAGACGTGGTTCTTTCTCGGCGCGGCGGCCGGCACCTTTGCCGGCGGACTGCTCACCGACCGCCTGGGCTACACGGCCGCCATGGGGATTGGGGCCGGCCTGACCGCACTGGGCGCCCTGGTCGCGCTGCTGCGGCTGCCGGAGACACGCGGCATTCGCCGCGACGACCGCTCCCCCGTAGGACCACCGCTTCGGCTGCGCGCCAACCGCGGCCTGTGGGTCGCCGCCTCCTGCCACGCCGTCAACCGCTTCTGTATTGCCGGCGTGTTGGTCTCGACGATGGCGCTGCTCGTCCAGGACCGGCTGTC
>JAFGEI010000079.1 GCA_016931695.1 Anaerolineae bacterium
GATAATGGCCTGCGCCGGGCAGCCCTGCTCGGCGTCGCGCACCAGGCCTTCATCCCCGGCCTTGACCTCGGTCTGGATTGCCACGGCTAGTCCCTCGTCGTCCAACTCAAAGTACTCGGGCGCGACGACCACACAGGTCCCCGCCCCAATGCACGCTTCGCGATCTACACTTACTTTCACGGCATTCTCCTTTCGCGTCGATTCTAGTCTTGCTGTCTTGTAAGGGCTCTTCTTGTTGCCGCCGGTTTTTGCAGTTTAACAAAATAGTTCGGTAGTCGGGCCCTTCCGCTACCAAGCGGCTCTCCTCTCGGCCCAAACGCCAAGCGCATTTCTCTTTGTGCCTTTCAAACCATCTCCCTATCCCCATACTACGTTATCTTCCTTACCAACGCCTCCGGCAGGGGGACGATTTCTGTCAGACAGATGGGGGATTCTCGCCTCAGCCCTTCTTCTCCACCTGCTCGTCGCACCCCAGCAACTTCCAATGGTCAGGCGGCTCCTGGAGGAAGGCCAGGCCGCGGCGGTGTAGTTGCTCAAGCTCCGCCTCCAGCCGACGAATGCGCTGGCGCATATGTAGGATGACCTCTACCCCGGCCAGGTTGATGCCCAGCCCGGTGATCCGCCGAATGCGGCGGAGTCGGGCCATGTCGTCCGCAGTCAAACGCTCCGACACGATCCCGCGGCGAATGTAGCGACGTACCGTGCGCGGGGAAAGGCCCGGCCGGGCACCCTACTCCATCCGAATGACCTGGCCCGTTTCATCTGTGCGCAGGGTATATTTCCGGCCCTGGGCCTCCAGGACGACGCGCCATCCCGGTGTGATGACCTGGATGCAGCCCTCGTCCTTTTTCCCCAGGCCCAGGCAGCCATCAGGCCACTCGGCCCGCTCGTACGAGACCAACTGAATCTCGTCGACGGTGAGGTCCAGTTCTTGGGCCAGGAACGCTTCTGCCGCGCTCGCCGCAGCCGGAGGATCGGGAAGTGGCGTGATGGGATCGCCGAGTAGGTCGGTGAGGCGGTAGACCAAAGCACTGTCCACCCCTACGTAGAGGACGATCAAGCGCCCCGCAGCCCAAAAGTTGGGCCGGCTGATCCAATTGGCCTGGGTATCGCCTACCGTATAGCCATCGGGGGCGATCTTGGCCGATTCGGAGTAGCGGACTAGCTCGTCGGCAACCGGCTAGGACCAATACCGTTTGCCGCGCAGATTCTTCGCCGCGCGAGCGCCGTGCCGCACGTCACGGTCGGGACAGCGTGCGCTTGCGGCGCGCATAACGCCGTGCGCTTGCGGCTCAGAATGACAGGGAACGCCTTATTTGAACCGTATTGCTGCTAGGACCGCTTTCCTGACGGATTGATAACCTCCTGCTCCAGCGCGAGGGCGGCCGCCTCGATACGATTGGCAACGCCGAGCTTGGAGAGAATGTTGCTGACGTGCGTCTTGACCGTGGAGCGACTGACCACCAGGCGCTCGGCAATCTCTGGATTGCTGAGGCCCTCGGCGATCAGGGCCAATACCTCCATCTCTCGCGCCGTCAAGTCATAGCCAGGCGGGGGCGCGTCGTCGGCAGCCTTGACCAGGACCTGGAAGGCATCACGGGCCAGCGTGGGTTTGCCCGCGTGAGCGGCACGGATGGCCTCGGCCAGCTCGTCGATGGGGACGTTCTTGAACAGATACCCTATCGCCCCCGCCCGGAGGACCCCTTGCACCAGGTGGCGGTCGTCGAAGCTGGTCAAGGCGATGACCTGGGTCTGCGGGTACCTTTCGCGGATGATACGCGTCGCCTCGACCCCGTCCATCCGCGGCATCACCAGGTCCATGAGCACGACATCAGGGGCCAGTTCCTTGCACAAGGTGACGGCATCGCGGCCGCAGGCCGCATCGCCGACCAGGACAAGGTCTGCAAAGGCCTGAAGGAACATGGCCAGGCCGCTGCGGACCATATCGTGATCGTCGACAATCATCACGCGAATCGTCTTTTGCTCGCTCATGGCTTCTCTTCTCCTGGGTCGAACCACCTGGCCGTGACAGTGGTCCCCTGATCGGGCATGGTGGCAATTTCAAGCCGCGCGCCGATCGAACCGGCCCGCTCGCGCATGATCGCCAGCCCCAGGCGATCCTGGGATATCCGCGCGGGATCAAAACCACACCCATCGTCGCGCACCTGCAAGATGACCTGCCCGGGCTGGCAGCGCAGGGCGACCACTACCTCCTCGGCTTGTGCATGTTTGGATACGTTGTGCAGCGCCTCCTGGGCGATGCGATAGAAGGCGATCTTGACCTCAGCGGGCAGCGCACATTCGCCCTCGATCGTGAGGGTGACCTGGAGGTAGCCGCGGCCGGCCGCGGCATCGGCGAGCTGCCGGAGGAGGTCGCTCAGGTCGGCTTCGACCAGCGCGGCCGGCCGCAACTCGTACAACAGCGCGCGCATTTCGCCCAGGGCTCCGCGGGTCAACAGCTGGAGCTGCTCCAGCCCCTCTTGCGCGCGTTCCGGTTGGCGCTGCCAGATACGCGGCAGCGCTTCCGCAATCACGCTGGCCGAAAAGATGCTCTGGCTGACCGCGTCGTGCAGATCATGGGCCAATCGGCTGCGTTCGGCCTCGGCAGCGGCCCGCTGGCCCTGTTCATACAGGAAGGCGTTGTCGATAGCGATCGCCGCAGCGGAGGCCAGCGTCTCCAGCAACTCGCAATCGGCGGCATCCACGGCGCCCCCGAGTTTGTTGATCACCTCCAGCACCCCCAGGACCCGGCCTCGAACGATAAGCGGCACGGCCAGGACGGATTCGGTCTGGAACCCGGTCTGCTCGTCGACGGTGGCGGAAAAGCGGGGATCGGCCGCGACATCCGGGACAATGGCGCTCTCTCCATGCTGCGCGACCCAACCGGCGATGCCCTCTCCCACCTGCAGGCGCAGCCCACGCGGAGACCCCACATCCGGGGGGGCGGAAGCCGCCCAGCAGACCAGTTCCCCGGGCCTCTCCTCATCCCAGAGCCAGATCGAGTTGCCGGACGCCGCGATGACGGCACCGGCCCCTTCCAGCAGCTGCTCGAGGATGTAGGACAGGTCCAGCGAGGCGCTCAGCCGGCGCGACAACAAGTTGAGCAGACGCAGGTTGCGGTTGCGCTGGCGCAGCGCCTGCTCCAGGTGCTTGTAGTTGGTAACGTCCTGGAAGACGCCCACAGCGCCGCTAATCCGTCCTTGGACGTCGCGGATTGGCGCTGATCCCACGAGAAGATAGCGCTGCTGGCC
>JAFGEI010000080.1 GCA_016931695.1 Anaerolineae bacterium
GGCCGAAAATTGCCATCAACACCCAATCGGAGCACTGCCAGAGTGCGGGAAACGGAGAAATCCGGCCTGGGGAGAGCATCCCAGCGACTCGCCTGAGCAGCTACTTTCATGGTATAATTCCACAGCGCCCGCAAGGGGCAGGGTTCAGGACAGAGCAGTCACCGGATTTTCACATGTCGATCATCAGTGGAGTCGAATTAGCCAAATCTTTTGGCGCGCAGGACATCTTTGCCGGGTTGTCTTTCGACATCCCCCGTGGCGCCCGCATCGCCCTGGTCGGTCCCAACGGCTGCGGCAAAACGACGCTGCTCCGCCTCATCGTTGGGCTGGAATCTCCCAGCGCCGGGCAAATCCAATCGGCACGCGGGCTGCGCATCGGCTACATGCCGCAGCAGGCGCAGATGGAGGCGCAGGGAACCCTGTGGCAGGCAATGGAGGCTGTCTTTGGCGACCTGCTGGCCCAGGCGGAGCGGCTGCGCCAGCTCGAAGCGGCCATGGCCAATCCAGAGCGCCAGGAAGCGGCGCTGGAGCGATACGGGCCGCTGCTCGAGGCTTTCGAACTGGCCGGCGGCTATACCTACTCGGAGCGCATCAAGCGCGTGCTGACCGGACTCGGCTTTTCCCCCGACGAGCTCGAGATCCCCCTGGCCCACCTCAGCGGCGGACAGCGGACCCGCGCCCTGCTGGCGCGCTTGCTGCTGGAAAATCCCGACCTGCTGCTGTTGGACGAGCCGACCAACCACCTCGACCTCGACGGCGTCGAGTGGCTGGAGGAATACCTGCAAAAGTGGGAGGGATCGCTGCTGATCGTCGCCCACGACCGGGCTTTTCTCGACCAGGTCGTCGGCCAGGTGTGGGAGCTTTCCTTTGGACAATTGACCACCTACCGCGGCAACTATAGCCACTATGTCGCCCAACGGGAGGAGCGGATCGCCCGCCAACAAGAGTCGTACGAGCGGCAGCAGGCGCACATCGCCCGCACCGAGGACTATATCCAGCGCTACATAGCCGGCCAGCGCACCCGGCAGGCACAGGGCCGCAAGAAGCGCCTGGACCGGATCGAGCGCATCGAGCGCCCACGGGAACAGCGGACGATGAGCCTCGACCTGGGCCGCCCGCTGCGCAGCGGCGACCTGGTCCTCGGCCTCTACAACCTGAGCGTGGGCTATACGCCGCAAGCGCCCCTCTTTTTTGTCGACGAGACCGAACTGCGGCGGGGACAGCGGGTGGCCCTGTTGGGCCCGAACGGCTCGGGCAAGACCACGCTCCTGCGCACGGTGCTGGAAGAGATCGAGCCCCTCGCCGGCCGCATCCGCCTGGGAGCCGGGGTCCACGTCGGCTACTTTGCCCAGGCCCACGCTGGCCTCGACCTGGACAAGACACTCCTCGACACGATCATGGACGCCGGCCTGCCCAGCCTCAGCCGGGCGCGAGACCTGCTGGGACGCTACCGCTTTTCCGGCGACGACGTTTTCAAGCAAGTCAGAGACCTCTCGGGAGGCGAGCAGGCCCGCGTGGCGCTGGCACTGCTGGCAATGGAGGGCGCCAACCTGCTCCTGCTCGACGAGCCGACCAACCACCTCGACATCCCATCGCAAGAGATTATGCAGGAGGTGCTCGGCAAATTTCAGGGCTCGATCCTGCTCGTGGCCCACGACCGCTACCTGATTCGCGCCCTGGCCAGCCACGTCTGGGCCATTGTCGCGGGCCAGCTCCGCACCTTTAGCGGGTACGACGCGTACCGCGACTGGCTCCGCGAGCAGCACAGTGTCCGCTCCGCCGACCCGGAACCAGGCCGCCAGGAGTGGGAGGCGGAACGGGAGGCCAGGCGCAGGGCGGAGCGGGAAGCGGAGTACAAGGCTCGCCGGCGAAGCGAGGCCGAAGCAGCCATCCACGCGCTGGAGGAACGCCTGGCCCAGGTCGAGGCGGAGCTGGCCCGGGCCAGCACGGCGCAAGACGTGGAACGGGTCACCAAACTGGGGGTCGAGCACGCCCAACTGCAGCAAGAGTTGGACGTCCAGTGGGCTGCCTGGGCGGAGCTGTCGTGAGTGAGCCGCGGCAGCCGCTCCTGATCGGCCTGACGGGCAACATTGCCAGCGGCAAATCGACCGTGGCCGAGATGCTGGCCGGGCTGGGCGCCACGGTCATCGATGCAGACCGGGTCGCGCACCAGGTGATGCGGGCAGGGGGCGCCGTGCACCAGGCAGTTGTCGCCGCTTTTGGGCCCGACGTCGTTGGGAAGGGAGGAGAGATCGACCGCGCCCGCCTGGGCGCCCGCGTCTTTGGCGATCCCGCGGCATTGGCCCGGCTGGAGGCAATCGTCCACCCGGCCGTGCTGGCAGAAGTGGACCGTCGAATCGCCGCGGCGCCGACCGCGGTCGTCGTCGTCGAAGCCATCAAATTGATCGAGGCCGGGATGGCACAGCGCTGCGATGCCGTCTGGGTGACAACGTGCCCGGCCGATCTCCAGGTCGAGCGCCTCGTCACCACGCGGGGATTGAGCCCCCAGGCGGCGCGCCTGCGGGTCCAGGCCCAGCCCCCCCAGGAACGAAAAATCGCCCGCGCCGACGTCGTGATCCACACGGCGACCACCCGGGCGCAAACCTACGCCCAGGTACAAGCGGCCTGGGAACAACTGGTCGCCAGCCGACGAAACGATACGCCCTAGCGGGCCGGCGTCGGCAGCGCCGGCTTGCCGGCCTCTCCGACGATGTGAACCCGCATATCTGCCGGCGTACAGCGGGCCAGCCAGCAAGAGAGGCGGTAGAACAGGTCGTTAAACGCCAGGTACGTCGGGTCGTCGACCAGCACCAGGTCGACCAACTCGAGCCCCGCACCCCGCACCAGAGACGCGATCGCAGCCGGGCTGTTGGCCCGGTAAAAGGCCGGAAAGGTATCCGCTTCCGCCCGGCCGTAGAGGCGATTCACCCACCCACTCCTGCTGCAAGCCGCCGAGCGATTGAGCCACAGCAACGGATGGCGGCGGTTGGGGGTGACGAAAACAAAGCGCCCGCCGGGAGCCAGCAGGCGGCTGACCTCGGCCAGCGCCGGCGCCGGTTGCGCCAGGTGCTCCAGGACCCACGAGCAGCAGATCAGGTCAAAGGCGCCAGCGGGAAAGGGAAGCGCCGCCGCGAATGCGCAGGCGAGGGGAAAGCCGGCAATGCGGTGATCGCACAGGGATACGCGGTCGGGGTCGACCCCCACCGCCCGCCCCACCTGCGGGTAGAGCTGTTCCAAAATCCCGCCGCGCCCACAGCCCAGGTCCAAGATGCGGATCGAAGGCCGCAGGCGGGCGGCGACAACGTCCCGGTACACGTGGGTGGCAGGCCGCCAGCCAGCAGTCTCGGCAGCATATCGACGGCGGTAGGCCTCTTGCCTTTCGAGAGAGAGCGCCATGATGCCCGAAATTTTACCACAATGAATGCCGCTCGGCCAGCGGCCCGCGCTGCCCCTTGCCTCCCACTCTTTTTTGTGATACACTCCAGATGACAGGCAAAGCCGTTACGAGCCCCACGATAACGAAAGGAGGATCCATGAACGACAATCTATTGCTGAACGGAGATTTCGAAGTCGATTGGTCAGAAGAACGTTCCCACCGCTGCCTGATCTTTGGCACCGACGGCTCGGTAGAAGACACCGTGCGCGGGAACATTTTCACCCCCGCACACTGGATCACCTGGTTCCTGCACGGCCTGCCCGTCGAGCACGACCCGCAGAACAGCGTCGGCTGGGCGCAGCCTGAAGTGCGAGACGCGTGGGACCAGAACGACCCGGAGCACGGCGGGTACGGGGGCCCCAACCGGGCCCACGAGGGGCGCAAGGGACAGCTCTATTTTACCTTCTACCGCATCCACGACGGAGGATTTCTCCAACAAGTCCAGGTGACGCCAGGCAGCCAGCTGCGCCTGTCCGCCTGGGCACACGCCTGGAGCAACGCCGACAGCGGGCCAAACAAGGACAAGCCCGCCTGGAGCGAGGGAGAAAACGTCGGATTCAACCATTTCTTTGCCCTGGAGGGAGAGATCGAAGACGCGAGCGCGCGCAACTTTACCTTCTTTGTCGGCATCGATCCCACCGGCGGCACCAATCCTTACGCCGACAGCGTGATCTGGGGCGACGGGGCCCACATCTACAACACCTACCACCAGGTGCCCGCCGCGGAGGCGACGGCCCAGGCCGGCGTCGTGACCGTCTTTCTCCGCTCCAGGGTCCTCTGGCCCTTCAAGCACTGCGACGCCTACTGGGACGGCGTGATCCTGGAGGTCGTCGGACAGGGCGAACCGCCCGAAGAACCGCCCGA
>JAFGEI010000081.1 GCA_016931695.1 Anaerolineae bacterium
AAGCCGCCTGCGAAACCCCCCTTTTCCCCCTTCCCCGTGCTTGGCAGGGCAATCTACTGAAATGTGCCATTGTCAAAGTAGAAATCGAGCAACCTTTTTGAAAGCAAGGTGCCAGGCATAAAGTGCCTGGCACCTTTTTTTACGGCTTTGGCGCTGCCCCCTACTCTCCAAACACCTGGGCCGTAAAGGCATAGATGGCGGCCCCCTCCTGCCAGCAGCCGGGTCCCAGCCCAGCCTTTTGGCACAGCGCCTCCAGGTAGGCATCTCGATCCCACCCCTCCTCCACCGCCACCTGGGGCAGGATCAACCCCTGCTGCCCTGCGGCGAGAATCATCAGTCCGTGGACACCGACCTGTATCCGTTCCAGGTCCGTCAGGCGGAAGAAGGGGGACAGCACCGATACCTCTAGTGTGACGTCGCCCAGTTCCTCCAGCGCCAGGGGGGAAAAGCGCGGGTCCTCCGTTGCCGCGGCCGCTGCCATCTGCTGCACCGCCAGGTAGAGGGGCTGGTCGGGCCAGGTGTGACCGATACAGCCGCGTAGCTCTCCTTCCTGCTCCAGCGTCACAAAAACGCCCGAGTAGCGGGTCAGGAGCGGATCGGCGGGCTCGTAGGGGGGGATAGCGCCATTCTCCAGGTAGGAGGCAATAGACTGGCGGGCCACCAACAGCAACTCTTCCTGCATTGCCGCGGTCAGGGCGGGGGGCTCATAGTGCCAGAACATTACAGCGCCGTAGCCCACCACCGCGCTGGGATCGCCCTGGGGGGAATCGGCCGAGGTGGCATAGCCAAGAACGGTGATCGTGTTCACCCCCAGGTAGGGGGCGGCGCGCATCACCACCTGGATGGGCCCCTCGCTGCAGGCACAGGTGACGAGGTTGGGCACCCCCGCCGCCATCGCCATCTCGAAAGATGCCTGCACCGCTGCCGGGTCGCCGGTCTCGATTGCCGCCAACGTCGCTCCATCCACCAGCTGCGCATCCTCCTGGGCGGGGTAGTGGGACAGGTCGGAGGAGGCGATCACCACCGCCCGCCGGCCCGGCAGTGTGGCGAGCAGCGCCGCCGTCAACGCCTGCACGGTCTCCTCGTCCGCCGCGCCCATCAGCACCGGCACGACGGCGCAGGAGGGGCAGACCCGCTGCAGAAAAGGCAATTGGACCTCGACGACGTGCTCCCCCTCGTGGGGGGCCGGATCGGCAGTGATGCGGGCATCCGCCGCCACCAGCGCCTGGGCCAGTTCGACGTCGATTGGCACCACGCCCAAGGGGGTCTCGAAACCGCCTGCGGCCCAGACCGAGATGGGGGCAGAAAGCGGATCATAGTGGTCGGCGGCGATGATCACGGCGACGTCATACTCCCCGTGCAGCATCTGTCGGAAACCCGCCGCGGCGATGGGGCCGGAGAAGGCGTAGCCAGCGTGGGGCAGGATGAGCAGCAGCGGTGCCCCGTCGATGGGACGAACGCCCAGCAGCATCTGGTCGACCACCTGGGCCAGCTCGGCAGCACTCCCGGGGTACCAGGAACCCGCCACCGCCGCCGGGCGGATCGTCCCCGGCGCGGCGGTCGCCATCGGTTCGGGCGTGACCGTCGCCGGGGGAAGGGTTGCGGCCGGCCCAGCCGGCGACGCGCAGGCGGCAAGCGACAGCAGTGCCGCGACGAACCCTGCAGAGAGTCGGCTACGCGCTGCGCATTTCACCATCATCCCTCCTGTCCGGGGGAACCTCGCCCATTCTTTCGACTTCCAGCTCCATTTCCAGGCAAGCGAAAATCTCTTTGGCGGCCTGCCACATCGCCTGGCCCTTGCGCCGATCCCCCCCTTCCAGCTCAAATTGGGCCCACTCTCGCAGCGTACGGGCGCGCTCGCCGCCGGCCTCCAAAGCGGCAAAGACCTGCTGGCTGCGGTCAAAGCAGGCTGCGGCGTCGTACCGTTCTCCCTCGACGGGCAGGGGTTCCGGCCACTGCGCGGCCACCATGCCCAGAGCGCGCCAGGCCGCGCCGATAAATTCCTGCTGACCGGCCTCCCGGGCCAGGGCCAGCGCCTGCCGTGCAGCGTCCAGGGCTTGCTCCAACCTGCCCTGCCCCAGCAGCGCTTCCGCCAGGAAGCGGTACGTCTCTGAAAGCACGCCCCAGCCAGTGCTGGCAGTCATTTCGATCACCGCCCGCAGGTCCGCTTCGGCTTCGCTGTAGGCGCCTTGACCCACCCGCACCCCGCCCAGGTTGCTGCGGTAGAGAATCTCGCCGGCGCGGTTGCCGATCTCGACGGCGATGGAGAGGGCTTCCCAATAGAGCGTCGCCGCCATGTCGTAATTGCCACTGGCGCGGTAGGTTTCGCCGAGGTTGTTCAGCATCGAACCCTCTCGCCGCCGGTCGCCGGCCTGGCGGAAAAGCACCAGCGCCCGCTCCTTATTCTGCACCGCCAGGTCGTAGCGGCCCAACATCTCCCGGGCGATGCCGATGAGCAAAAAGCCGCGGGCCATGTCGCGCCGGGCGTCCAGGTCGGTGCTGAGCGCCAGCGATTCCTCGCCCAGCGACAAGGCACCGGCGGCGTCGCCCAACTCGAGCAGGGTCCAACCGCGCCAGTAAAGCGCCCGCGCCAGTTCGTCGCAGGCTGGGGCGCCGGCCGCGCGCGCCACCGCCTCCGCCTGCGCCGCGCTCTCCAGGACGGTGTGGTGGTCGCCCTGCTGGTTTTGCACCCAGGCCAGCCGGTTCCAGGCCCGCGACTGGAGCGGCCCGTCACCCGCGGCCTCCGCCGCCGCCAGCATCGCGCGGTAGGCCGCCTCCGCCGCGGCAAACTGGGCCCGCCACAGGAGCACATCGCCCAGGCCCTGGTAGTAGACAGCGCGCGGGGCATGCCGATCCTCCGCCGTATGAGCCAGCGCGCGACGATAATAGTCCACCGCCGTGGTGGGGGCAAACGTATTTTGGGCATAATGCGCGGCGCGGCCATACCACTCCCCTGCCGCCGCCGTCTCCCCCGCCCGCTCATAGTGCTCGCCGATCAGCCCGGCATATCCTTCCGCTCCCCTGCCCCCCCGCTCCACCAGCCACTCTGCCACCTGGGCGTGGTGCACCCGCCGCAGCCGCTTCAGCACCCCCTCGTAGGTCACCTCGTGCACCATCCCGCTGCGAAAGCTCCACTCCTCCTCCCCCGCAAACGACGTGCTCTCCCGCCGCACCACCAGGTCCCGCTCCCCCAACCTGCGCAGCGCCCCACGCACCTCCGCCCGTTCCACGCCCCCCAACGCCGCCACCGCGCCGTCCCAGAACTGCCGCCCCACCACCGACGCCCGCTGCAGCGTCTCCCGCTCGAACGGCCCCAACCGGTCCACCCGCGCCTGCAGCAGCCCGCGCAGCGTCGCCGGCACCCGCGCCGCCGCCAGCCGCTCCACCCGCACCGCCCACTCCGCCCCCTTCTCGATCACCCCGTCCTCGATCAGCGCCTTGACCAGCTCCTCGATGTAGTACGGGTTCCCCTCCGCACGTACCGCGACCATCGTCAGCAGCTGCTCCGGCACCTCCCGCGCGTGCTGCAGAATCTCGACCACCAGCGCCCGGCTCTCCTCTTTCCCCAACGGCGCCAGCTCGACCCGCCGGTGCTGCGCCCACCCGCTCCCCCAATCCTCCCGCCGCTCGTACAGCACCGGCCGCGCCAGCGCCAGTAGCAGCAGCGCCATCTCCCGGCACTCCCGCCCCAGGTGCTCGATCACTTCCAGCGAGCCCTCGTCGGCCCAGTGCACGTCCTCCAGGTAGACCGCCGCACCCCGCTCCCGCGTCGCCGCGGCAAAGAAGCGCACCAGCTCGTGCAGCGCGCGGTCGTGAATCTGCCGCGCCTCGTCCAGGATGCCCCGCAGGTGCGGGCTGGCCGAAAAGTCGAACCCCAGCAGGTGGCCGACAAAGTGCGCCCCCTCCTCCCATCCCGCCCCGACAAAGCGCCGGAACCCCTGCTCCAGCTTCTGCCGCGCCACCTCGGCCGCGTCGCTCTCCTGGATCTCGAACCGAAAGGCGAACAGGTCCCGCACCAACCCGTAGGGCCGCCGCTGCATCTCTTGCGTCGCCCGCCCGCGAAAGACCCACACCTCCTCCGGCTGCAGGTTGAGCCAGCTGCGAAACTCGTACAGCAGCCGCGACTTGCCCAGCCCGGCGTCACCGACCACGGTCAGCGCGCGCATCCCCCGCCGCTGCACCACGTCGTAGAAGGCGGCCTGCAACTGCCGCAGCTCCGCCTCCCGCCCCACCATCCGTGTCTCGACCCCTTCCACCCCCCGGCTCAGCAGGCGAAAGGCGCGGGGCCGGACATCCTGCACCACATAGGCCTGGATAGCATCGCTTCGCCCCTTGACCCGCAGCGGCTCCAGCGGCTGCACCCCGAACAGGCCGCGCACGTGGGCGTAGGTCTCGTGGGAGATGAGCACGCCGCCCGCGGGAGCAAGCCCCTGCAGCCGCGACACCAGGTTGACCGTATCGCCGAGCGCGGTGTACTCGGCGGTCGTGCCCACAGCGCCCAGCAGCACCGGGCCGGTGTGGATGCCGATCCGCATCTGCAGCTTGCCGCTTTGCGCCATTTCCGCTTGCATGGCCAGCGCGGCGCGGATCGCCCGTTCGGGATCGTCCTCGTGGGCGATGGGAGCGCCGAAAAGCGCCATCACGGCGTCGCCAATGTGCTTGTCGACCGCGCCGCCGTGGTCGACAATGACCTTGTCCATCTGCTGCCAGAGAGCGGAGACGATGCCGTGCACTTCTTCCGGGTCCATGTGCTCCGCCATGGTCGTAAAGCCGACGATGTCGGCAAAAAGCACCGTGACCTGCTTGCGCTGGTCGGCGGCGCGCTGTGTATCCAATGCCGCCAGCTTTTCCCGCAGCGCGGCAATGGCGACGTCGACCGCCGCGTCGCCCAGCACGGCGCGCTGCGCTTCCAGCGTCGCAATCGCTTGCTTCAGTTCCTGGCTTCTTTCCATTGAACACTCAGGGTGCGGGCCGAGCCGTTACCTTGGAAATAGATCATGGGGGGGAGAAATTCTCGCTTGCGATTTGGCCCCAGGTGTGATAAGATAGATCCAATCAAACGACTTTGGGGCGTGGCCAAGTGGTAAGGCGGCGGACTTTGAATCCGTGATTCGTAGGTTCGAATCCTACCGCCCCAGCCTGCGGCAGCGGGCCGCTGCCGAAACAGCCCGCGCCAGCGGGGCATGCGCAAAACGGACGGGCTGGAGTAGAACTCTGGCCCGTCCGTCGGCTCAATTCTGACCTGGCAACCGGCAGCAGATGGTTGGCGAGAAAGCTGGGGCAACCTGCCCCCCACAAAGGCGGAACCGCCGCAGGATCCGGGCGCCAGGGGGCAGCCTGGATTACGGCGTCGTCGTCGGCACCTTGTCCTGCCAATCCTCCGCGTATTCGACACTTGTTTCTACCTGCTGAGTCAACCATTCATTATAAAAGTTGTTCTGCATATAGATCAACAAAAAACTGTCCAGTTCCCGTTGCTCTTCGTACCCGGTCACCTCGATCAGGTAATAGAGGCCGTTCGACCCCATCATCGGCTCGACATAGCCTCCGACAGGCGTCGCGAAAATCGCCGCGGCGAGTTCCTCGCCGACTTGCTCGGCCACAATGCTCTGCGGCTGCCAGTCCGGTTCTGCAGCATAGGCGGTGGCCCCTTCATCCGCCTCGATCTCGGCGACGAGGTCTTCCCACAGCTCGCCCCCCTCCAGCCGCTCCAACGTCGCGCTGGCTTCTTCCAGGGACTCGAAAGCGATAAACCGGAACTGCACATGGTCCTGTTCCGTGTCCATCTCGGCAATGATCTCTTCCCGGACCTTTTCCTCCAGCAGGCTGGCCTCCATCATCTCGCGGAAGCCAGAGACCCCCAGGCCACTCGGCTTGAGAACGACGTCGATGTAATCCTCGTAGCGCTGTTGGAAATCCGCATAGGTCATTGGTTCTACTGTCGGCACGGTCTCGGTCAGTGTCTCGGTTTCCGTCTCCTCCGCTTCGGCCCTGGCTTCCCGGTCGTAGCCAAACTGCTCTTCGATCATCTGGTCGATCTCGTCCTCCGAGACCGTGATCTCGCGGCTCTCTGCCTCCTGGCGAATCACCTCTTCCTGCACCATCTCGTCCAATACCTGCTGGCCGAGCAAAACGGCGTAATCCGGATTCAGCTGGAACTCGAGACCGCGGATCATCTCGTTTAACTGCTCCAACATCGGGTCCGTGGGGTCCGAGTTGAGTTGCTGAATCCGGTAGTAATCGAGTTCCAACTGCAGGCCGATGCGCCGTTGCAGGACCCGCGCTTCAAAGTCGCCGGCAGTGATCGGGCGGTCGTTGACAAAGGCGACCGGTTCGCGCCCCCTGATGATCACCTCGGCGATATATCCATAGGCCAGGGTTGCAACCACGATGACGCCGACGGCAATCACCGAACCGATCAACCAGCGCGTCATGCGCGCTTCTTTTTCGGCACGACCCCGCTGCTTCTTGGTCAGCGTTCGGGGGGGAGTAATTTTTTTTCTTTTTGCCATGTACTCTCGGGCTCCCATTAGGATAACGGGCATAGGGACAGCCCTATGCCCGGTTTACAGACAAACGATGCGGGCTCAATCACCCAGCACGTGAGGGCACAAATCCTCGCCCATGGGTGGCTGTCGGGAATCAGCGGCCTCGCGTGCCATCCAGCACATCAAGTGTTGCGCAGATGATCGGCAGCCATCGGCAGCAAGGCCAGGTGACGCGCGCGCTTGATCGCTCGCCCGATCTGCCGTTGGTGACGCGCACAGGCGCCGGTCTGGCGCCGCGGGCGGATTTTGCCCCGGTTGTTCAGAAACCTTCGCAGCCTGTCCACATCCTTGTAATCGATCTGCTTGACCCCTTCGCTGCAGAAATAACACTGCCGGACCCGAGATCGCCATCGTCCTCCTTGACGACCGCCGGCAGCAGGACGGCCCCGCCGCCTGGACGATTGACCCCGCTCCTGGCGAGATCCTTCCCAGTTATCCATGTCGTCTGACAAGATTCACCTCCATATCTCGCGGGTCGATCAGCATCGAGCGCCCGCTAGAAATAGTCCTCTTCGGATGCCGCATCGATGATCGGATACACGTCGTCTCTGGAGACTGGACTGCCGAGCAGGATCATATCATGGGCGACGAGTTCGGTGCGGTAATGCTTTTTCCCTTCTGCGTCCTCCCAGCCCCGGGTCTGCAGGCGGCCCTCGATATACACCTGGCGGCCTTTGTAGAGGTGCTGCTTGCAGATTTCAGCCAGATTTCCCCAGGCCACGACGTTAAACCACTCGGTCTCTTCCCGTCGTTCACCCTCGGCGTTGGTCCAGCCACGGGTCGTCGCCACGCTAAAAGAGGTCACAGGGCGCCCGCTGGGGGTATAGCGCATTTCCGGATCACGGCCCAGATTGCCAATGATCATCACCTTGTTTAACCCTCTGCTCATCTCTTTCCCTACCCGGCGTTGTCCCTTATTCCTCCCCGGTGCGCACAATCAAGTGACGAATGATCTGATCTTTGAGCTTGAGGCGCCGTTCGATCTCGATCAACGACTGCGGTTGAAGCGAGACGTCCAACAACATGTAATGCCCTTCCCAAATTTTTTGAATCGGGTAGGCCAAACGGCGCAACCCCCAGGGCTTGACCTCGTGAACGGTGCCGCCAGTCGATTCGAGGAGGTTTTGGACCTCCTCGTTCACTGCCGCCAACCCTTCCTGGTCGACCTGGGGGTGGACAATATAGACGAGTTCATACCTGCGCATAGCGGTTTAACCTCCTTTCCACGGGATTGCCCCCAGACCTGCGCCGGGAGCGGAAAGCCCGCCAGGCTACGCAACGAGGGGTATCATAACACAAGGCCGCGCTTTTGGCAAGGAAACGGGGGGGGGGACCACTATCCATCGATCACCAATTCGCTGACCTCCATCGATTGGACGCCCGGTGCGTCCAACATCCCCCACCCCACGCGGCCCCACGGCGTGACCACCATGTACTGGTTGTCCAACCAGATCACGAAACCCAGCGGCCCGCGCGGCGACGGCGCATGGTCCAGCACGGTCCGGCCGTCGACGGCAAAGCGGCTCTCCGCCGGCCCCCACTCCAAGACGTAGCTGTGCCATTCCTGCATCTCGACGCCGACGGCAGCCTCCCGCACCCGCACCGCGCGCTGGACGAAGGGCCACAGCCGGCGATAGCAGGGTCGGATATTCATCAGGATGACCGCCAACGGCGCCAGGGGCGCGAGCAGCAGCGCGACGGGACGCAGGGCATCGATCGTAGCCGCCTTCCAACCATGCCCCGGCTCGTGCAGGTCCAGCTTGATGTCCGCAGGCGGAGAGGCGTAGAAAAACCAGATCGCGCGGGGCAGGGTGGGCGGGCGGGCCCCGGTCATCATAAACGGGTCGTTCCAGAAACCAAACCCCGCCGTGCCGCGCAGCTCTCCGACCGGATGGGAAAACCGGGCGCGCACCGTCAGCCGCAGCGGGGGACGCCAGGGGAAGCGGCGGCGGGGCAGCCGCTGATAGTCGTCGAGCTGGGCGTCGGAATAGCGGCGCCGGGAGGCGTCGGTGGTGACAAAGCACAGGGAGGAATCGCAGGGGACGAGGGCCCCCGTCCCCACGACGTAGCGCTGCCAGCGCGCGTCGAGCGGCGCGGCAAAATCCTCGCCAATGATCCCAGCCATGCTAGATCGCTGCGGGAGGATGGAGGTGTTTTTCCACCAGGGCGGCCAATTCGATCACCTTGGGATTGTGCGGATCGATGCGCTGCGCCTCTTCCAGCGCCAGTTTCGCCAGGTCCGGCCGGTCGAGCTTGAGGGTGGTCAAAACGAGCGCCAGGCGACAGCCCAGGGCGTCGGGCAGCCAGCCGGCGGCGCGGCGAAAGTGGAGCGCCGCCATCGCCCACATCTTGCGCTTGACAAAACCTTCCCCCCGCAGCAAGAGCGCATTGCCGTCGCTCAGCCCCCTTTCGACCTGCAGGAGCATGCGCTTCTTGTCCACGGCAAAGTCTTCGCCCACCTGAAAGACCAGAAATAGGGTGACCAGCGATATCACCAGGCCCAGAGCGCCGGAGAACAAGTTGCCGGCCAAAAAGACCCAGGCAAATGCCAGCAGCAGTTGCCAGCCCGCGTTGAACAGCAACAGGTAATAGATTACCCGCCAGCGCAGGTAGAGGCCGATCAGCACCATGGCCGAGAAGGAAAATGGGATGGCGCTGACAAAGAACACTGACCGCGGGGCATAGCGCAACGCAGTAGCCGCCGCGGCGGCGGAAATTGCCGAGGGGAGGCCCAGGTAGACGTTCAGCATCTCGAAGGGGTCCAGGGCCGTGGGATCGATCGCGGCGGCGCGCAGCCCGGCATACACGAGCACCAGCAAAGGGGCCATGGCAAGCTGCAGCGTCCCAAAGAGCTGCAAGACAAAGAGTATCCAGAACAGGATGGAGCGCTTTCCCCGCCGCCGATACTTGATCCACAGTTTGTTGCCGCAGGAGCGACACTTTTTGTCTTTATACTGCGTCGGCGCGGCGCAGTAAGGGCAGAGATTCTCGTCTTCCAGCTCATCCCAGGGGGAGGGGCCGACCGGCTCCGGTTCGGGTTCGGGCGGCGGCTGCCGCTGGGCAAACTGCTCGCGCAGAATGGCAGCGGCGGGAGAGACCGCCGTCCTGGCCCGCGCCGCCACTGGCGACAGGGGAAGCGGATCGGGCTCGGGCGGCGCAGGAGGGGTCGGGGCCTGGGCCTTGATCTGGTCGTGCACCCACTTTAACCCCTTGTGCGCGGCGGCGTTGTCGGGGTCGAGGGTGAGCACATTTTCCAGGCAGACCTCTTTATCTTCCAGGCTTTCCGTCACGCCGCTGAGCCACAGCCAGACGGTCACGTTTCGCTCGTCCTGCTCCACGACGCGCAGCAGCAAGTTATAGGCCTGGTCCCGCTGTCCCGCCCTGGCGGCGGCGATGCCCTGGCGCAGCAAGTCGTCCAGGTCGTCCGTCGGCCCGTGCATTGTCTCACCCATTTTATCCCCTCCACACTCGGCTATTGCAGCCAGCCCCGCTCCTGGTACCACCGATACGCCTGCTCGACGGCGGCTCCGAAGGGTGCCTGGAGATAAGCCAACTCTCGTGCTGCTTTGCCGCTGTCGCAGTATATCTCGCGCGCGCTGAGCCACACCTGTTCGGGGGAGATGGGGATTGGGATCACCCGCCGCAGCACCCGTACCGACCCGACAAAAAGGTTCGTGAGAGAGAAGGGGATCGTGAACAAGGGCCGCCGCCCCCCCACCAGCCCGCTCACCACCTCGAGCGCCTCGCGATGAGAGAGATTCTCCCCGCCCAGCACGTACCGCTCGCCAGAGCGCCCCCGCTCGGCGGCCAGCACGTGGCCCAACCCCACGTCGACGGCGCTGGCCCAACTGATCCCCCCGGCCGGGGCAAACCAGGCCCATCCGTTTTGAACCTCGCGCAGCAGGCTGCCGCTGATCCAATGAACGTCGCGTGGACCAATCACCCCCGTCGGGTTGACGATCACGCCGTCCAGGCCCTTTTCCCTGCCCTCCCGCAGCACCTGCTCGGCCAGGTGCTTGGAATACCCATAATGGAAGCGATGGGGAGGGAGGTTAAAAGTCGCTCGTTCATCCAGCAACTGGCCAGGGGACGGAATGCCCAGCGCGGCGACGGAACTGGTCAAGACCAGGCGCTCGACGCCTGCCTGCAGCGCGGCGTCGACCACGTTGCGGGTGCCGTCCACGTTGACGCGGTAGATGGCGTCCGCCGCCGTCCGCCAATAGTCCGAGACGGCGGCGACGTGAAAGACGAGGCGACAGCCCTGCATCGCCGGCACCAACGACGGCGGATCGAGCACGTCCGCGACGACCGATTCCACCTCCAGCCCCGCCAACGCGTCGAGGCGGGACGTGGCGCGGTGCATCGCCCGTACCTGGTAGCCCCGCTCCAGCAGGGCCGCGACGACGTTAGCGCCGACACAGCCAGTTGCACCGGTGACGAGCGCTTGCACCCGGCTTCACCTCCAGCGACTGCTTTGTCCTAGCTCGACAATGGCACATTTCAACATTGGATGCTCTACCGCAGTGGGAGAAGGGGAAAAGGGGGGTTTCGCAGGCGGCTTCGCCG